>DATHSO010000204.1:0-6771 GCA_035464095.1 Candidatus Methylomirabilota bacterium
CCCGGACCCGATGCCGGAGTCGGGTCGACTCCGGCGGGAGCGGGTCAGGGCCGGCGGGAGCCGGGCGGCTGGTGCCGGACCGGGGCCGGGCCGACGGCGACGACGTGCGCGACGGAGTCGGCGCCGTTGGGGCTGGAGACCGTGAGGGTCACGGTGTAGTCGCCCGGGCCGGGGAAGGTGTGGACGGGGTTGAGCTCGCCCGAGGTCTCGCCGTCGCCGAAGTTCCACACCCGCTCGGTGACCTGGTAGCAGCTCGGGTCCTCGAACCAGATCGTCGGGCCGCGGCCCGCCCACCGCATGTCCGCCTCGGGCTCGGTACGATCGAGGAGCACTTGGCACCATTCGGTGTGTGGCAGGGGAACAGGGTGCTCCGACGTCTCACCGACGCCGAGATTCCTCAGGCATCGGCACGGGTCTGGTCTCCGGACCCGTACGCTCGAATCGCGAGCTGGGCCTCAGTCGTCGATAACCACTCCGGCGACGCGATTCTGGTTCTGCCGGCGACGAGCGCCACGAGGCCGCTCTGGATTCCGGCGGTGGCGCACAATCGAGGCGCGAACGGTACCGACTGGCGGAGCGAGGTCGAGGTGTGCGCGAGAGGCGCCTTGGATGCCCGGTTCAGCATCGCGTTTGTGCGCGAGGAGGGTGTGACTTCTCCACTCACATTCGACCTCGTGGGCGGCTCGTGCGTGCGGTGGACAGATGTCCTGCAGGATCTCTTTGCGGCTGATGGCCTGGGAGCTCTGCGCATCGAGCGCCTTGCAGGGGGCGTGTCCGCTGCAAGCCGGACGTACACAGTCACGGCTGATGGCGCCACGTACGGGCAGTTCATCCCGACGGTGGAAGAACCGGACGACGGGTCTTCTGTCATGCAGATACAGATTCCGTGGCTTGCCCACTCCACAGACCCGAGCGAAGGCTATCGCAGCAATCTCTCGGTACTCAATTTGGAGGATGAACCGATCGAGGTCGACGTCGATCTCTTTACCGGATCTGGATTCCTCGATCCTTGGGACTACTTCATCACGTCCTTCACCGTCCAACTCGAGGCGCACGAGCTCCGCCAACTCAACGATGTGCTCGCGGCTCATGTCGACGAGGACGTGGATTTTGCGTGGGCAGGGGTCGGTGGAACCGGAAGGTTCCTGGCCCACGCCTCGGTCGTCGACAACCGTACCGGGGATCCAGTCTTCGTGATGGGCCGTGAATGACGACCCTGCCGGCGTGGTTGACGCTCTTGCCGGCCACGTCGATGAACCGGCATCGGAGGGGTGTGGCATAGGCGGTCTCTGGGACGACGAGGTCGCTGACATCGGCCGTGAACGCCTCGAACAGCATGAACGCCGGACCCGAACCCGGACCCGGACCCGCACCCGAAACCGCACCCGGAACCGGCCGGGTCGGCGCGTCCGACGCGCCGCTGCAATTCGTCCGACGAATTGCCGTCCGACGAATTGCCACCGCCTTCGTTGCGCTCGTCGCGCCTTCGCGGTTCACTCCCCCCGCACGCCGAAGGATCGGAGGATCGCCTCGGCGGCGGCGGTGGCGGTGGTTCGGCCGGCCACGACGTCGCGCTCGAGCCCCGCCAGCCGCTCCCGCACAGCCGGGTGCTCGCGCACCGCGGCGCGCAGCCCGTCGTCGACCAGGGACCACATCCAGTGCAGCGCCTGGGCGCTGCGCCGGCGCTCGAGCTCGCCCGACGCCTCGAGTCGCTGCCGGTGCTCGACGATCAGGTCGCGGATCTCGTCGAGGCCGTCGCCGGTGACGGCGCTCGAGGTGACCACCTTCGGCGCCGGCCGGTCGCCGTTCTCCGGCCTCAGGATCTGGAGCGCGCGCTCGAGCTCGGCGCGGGCGCGCCGGGCGGCGGCGCGGTTGTCCCCGTCGGCCTTGTTGACGCTGATCAGGTCGGCGAGCTCGAGGATGCCGCGCTTGATGCCCTGGAGCTCGTCGCCGGCGCCGGCGAGTGACAGCACCAGGAAGAGGTCCACCATGTCGGCGACCGCGGTCTCGGACTGCCCGACGCCGACGGTCTCGACGATGACCATGTCGAAGCCGGCGGCCTCGCAGACCAGGATCGACTCCCGGGTCTTGCGGGCGACGCCGCCCAGGGAGCCGCCGGTGGGGGAGGGGCGGATGAAGGCGTCGTCGCTGGCCGCCAGCCGCTCCATTCGGGTCTTGTCGCCGAGGATGGAGCCCTTGGACAGGGTCGAGGACGGGTCGATGGCGAGCACCGCGAGGCGGTGGCCGGCGGCCAGCAGCCGCAGGCCGAAGGCCTCGATGAAGGTGCTCTTGCCGACCCCGGGGACGCCCGAGATGCCGATCCGGTGGGCGCCCCCCGTGACCGGGAGGATGGCCGCGAGGAGCTCCTGGGCCTGGCGCCGGTGGTCGGCCCGGTTCGACTCCACCAGGGTCAGCGCCCGCCCCAGCAGCGCCCGATCCCCGGCTCGGACCCCGGCCACCAGCTCGTCCACCGTCGACTGTCGTCTCACGGAGCCAAGCCTAGCCGGGAACGCCCGTTTTGCAACTCGCCAAGAAGGTCACTGCGATGTACAGCGCTTTCCATCTTCAATTTTCGGGCGGACGGCCATCGGCCGAACGCCCGAAAATTGAATTGAGACCTGGTGTAGAATCCCGACCATGAACGTCGTCTTCTTCGGGACCCCCGATTTCGCCGTGCCGACCCTGGAAGCCCTCATCGACAGCCGCCACCGGGTGGTGCTGGTGGTCTCCAAGCCCGACAAGCCGGTCGGCCGCAGCCAGGTCATGATGTCGCCCCCGGTCGTCGAGGTCGCCCGCCGCCACGACATCCCGTGCGAGCAGCCCAAGGGCTTCAAGAGCGGCGCCTTCACCGAGGCGCTGGGCGGCGCCGGCGCCGAGGTCGCGGTGATCGTGGCCTACGGCAAGCTCATCCCCGACGAGCTGCTGTCGATCCCGCCCAGGGGCTTCCTCAACCTCCACCCGAGCCTGCTGCCGCGCCACCGCGGCCCGTCCCCGATCCAGTGGGCGCTGGTCTGCGGCGACCGCTCCACCGGCGTCACCACCATGCAGATCGACGAGGGCATGGACACCGGCCCGATCCTGCTCCAGGAGCGGATGACGATCGAGGAAGGCGACACCGCCGAGACCCTGTCGCCGCGGCTCGCCGAGCTCGGCGCGCGCCTCATGGTCCAGACCCTCGACGGCCTCGAGGACGGCACCGTCGAGCCGCGTCCCCAGCCCGAGGACGGCGCCAACGTCACCCCGATGCTCCGGAGGAGCTTCGCCAAGGTCGACTGGGGAATGCCGGCCCGCCAGCTCGTCAACCGGCTGCGCGGCTTCACCCCGTGGCCCGGGCTGTACACCACGTTCCGCGGCGGCCGGCTCAAGATCTTCGGCCTCGAGGAGGTCCGGCCCGCGCCTCCCGGCGACGAGGACCCGGGGACCGTGCTCGGCGTCAGCTCGGACGGCATCGCCATCCGCTGCGGCCGGGGCACGGCGGCGCTGATGACCGAGATGCAGCGCGAGGGCCGGCGCCGGCTGCCCGCGGACGCGTTCCAGATCGGCGAGCGGGTGAGCCGTGGCGAGCGCTTCGGATGAGCGGCGGCGGGCGGCGCGCCTCCTGATCCGGGTCGAGGAGGGAGCCTTCGCGGCGCGCCTCCTCGACGTCGAGACCGCTCCCGGCGTCCGCGCCCGGGTGCTCGGCGTGGTGCGCTGGCAGAGGGCCCTGGACGAGGCCTTGGGCCGCCACCTGCGGCGGCCCCTGGAAAGGCTCGACCCCGAGGTCCGGGCGGCGCTGCGCCTGGGAGCCTTCGAGATCGTCCACCTCGGGGTGCCGCGGCCGGTGGCCACCGACGCCGTGGTGCGGCTGGCCCGCCGGCTCGGGAAGTCCTCGGCGGCCGGCCTGGTCAACGCCGTGCTGCGCAGGGTCGCGCCCGTGGAGCCGGGCTCAGAGGTCGGCCCCGACCTTGCCTGGTCCCACCCCGAGTGGCTGTGGCGGCGTTGGCGGGACGCCTTCGGCGCCGAGGCGGCCGAGGCCGCGATGGCTTCGGCCCAGAGCCCGGCCCCGGCCTGGGTCTGGTTTGCCGGCGACGCCGCCCGGGCCGAGGTCGAGGCGGCCGGCGCGGTCCTCGAGCCGCACCCGTGGTGCCCCGGCGCGTGGCGGGCGGCCGAAGGCCAGGCCATGGTCATGGCCGCGGTGGCCGAGGGCCGGGCGGTGGTCCAGGACCCGAGCTCGCAGCTGGTGCCGAGGCTCGCCGTGGCCCTTTCCGGCGGCGGCCGAGCCCTCGACCTGTGCGCCGCGCCCGGCGGCAAGACCGCTCTGCTGGAACGCCTCGGCTCCTGGTCGCTCCTGGTGGCGGCCGACCTCGGGCTGGCACGGGCGGCCCGGCTGCAGCGCCGGCTCGCCGCCCACGGGGCGGTCCCGGTCGTCGCCGGCGACGCGGGCCGGCCTCCGTTCCGGCACGGCGGCTGGGACCTGGTCCTCCTCGACGCGCCGTGCTCGGGCACCGGCACCTTCCGCCGCCACCCCGAGCTCAAGTGGCGGCTGAACCCGGACTCGGTGGCCAACTCGGCGTCGGCCCAGGCGTCGATGATCGGCCCCGCCCTCGAGCTGCTGGCGCCCGGTGGCGTGCTCGTCTACGCCACCTGCTCGGTGGAGGCCGAGGAGAACGAGGCTCACTTCGAGGGTCTGCCCGGTGGCTTCGATCGGGTCGTGCCAGGCGAGTTCATGCCCGCTGGCGGGCCGTGGATCGACACCGCCACAGGCGGCGTGCGAATCCTGCCGCACGAGCACGGCGACGGTTTCACTATCCACGCCGTTCGACGATCACGACCGACCTGAACTCCGGGAGCCCTCGAGGTTCAAGCGCGACCAGGCCGCGTCAGAGCTGGGGATGAAGCAGCCGCCAGGTCATGGCGCGGACCTCGTCGAAGAGCCTACAGGCCTTTTCAGCCCGGCTCGGATCGACGGCACCGGCACCGACCAGGAGCCTGATGTGGGTGTCGACCTCCCGAGCGGAGCCGTAGGCGATGCGCCAGTGGTAGGCGCGGTCCTTCCCGAATCGGCCCTGGCCCTCGGCCAGGTTGGCCGCCACCGACGAGGCGGACCGCACCACCTGGTCGGCGAGGCTCCTGAGGTGGGCCGGCAGTCGTGACACCAGACTTATTGCGATGCCCGCGGCCTCGACGGCCTTGCGGTGGGCGGTGAGGTCGTTGCCGGATCGGTTGTCGTGCATGGTCACCTCCGGGTCGTTCATGGCCTTCCCGCCAAGTCGCCGGGGCGTTCCGGGTCAAGGGAGGTTGGGCGGTTGGGCGCCCTTGACGCGGAACGTCCCGGCGACTATCCCCGCCGCCAGGAACGACCCGGGGGTGACCATGCCGGCGGGCCGGAGCAGGGGTCAGCGGCAGGATCAGCGGCAGCGGCAGAGATCAGCGATCAGCGTCGGCAACCGGCGATCAGCGTCAGCAGTCAGAGCCCGAACCCGGACCCGGACCCGGCGCAGGACCCGCACCCGGACCAGGACCCGGACCCGGCCGGAAGCGGGATCGGGATCGGGATCGAGTTGACACGGCCGGTGTGGCAGGCGGATGTTCACTGCCACTGCCACTGCCACTGCCACTGCCACTGCCACTGCCACTGCCACTGCCACTGTAAAGCGCTTTCCGGCAAGCGTTGCCGTTTAGGAAAACCAGCACACACCGGTCAGTCAGGCATCCTCACGGACCGCCCGGGGGTGGTTGCCGCCCGCTCGTCGTGACGCTGATCAGGAGTTCTCGGACGACTCGGGTGCGTCGGCGAGCTCGGTCTCGATGGCTTCCCACTCCGCCATCAGGCGGCCGATCTCGGCCTCGAGATCGGCGCGTTCGCTCTGCATGGCCCGGACCTTCGCCTCGGAGGTGCTGTCGAAGAAGCCCGGCTCGCAGAACCGGGCGTCGATGGCCTCGATCCGGCCCTCGGCCTTCTCCAC
This sequence comes from Candidatus Methylomirabilota bacterium, assembly GCA_035464095.1. Classification (GTDB taxonomy): domain Bacteria; phylum Acidobacteriota; class Thermoanaerobaculia; order Thermoanaerobaculales; family Sulfomarinibacteraceae; genus JAHECW01. The sequence continues at coordinate 5,946 of DATHSO010000204.1, forward strand.
CGCCGCGGTCACCACCTCGAGCCGGAGCGACAGGTCCTTGCGGCGCTTGGCCCACTGCCGCTCCCCTGCGTCATTGCGACGGGGCTCCGAGGGGCGGCTTGCGTTGCCTCTCCTGCGCTCGTGCTTGGCGCGGAGGGTGGCGACGTCGGCATCGAGGTGGTCGTCGCCGCAGGCGGCCAGGTAGTCGTCGTAGGTGCCCGGGTAGTCGTTGAGGCCGTCGGTGGTGATCTCGAGGATCCGGGTCGCCAGCCGCGACACGAACCAGCGGTCGTGGGCGACGAAGACCAGGGTCCCGTCGTAGGCCTGGAGCGCGTCCACCAGCGCCTCGATGGCCTCCAGGTCGAGGTGGTTGGTGGGCTCGTCCAGGACCAGGACGTTGGGTTGCTCCACCGACAGCCTTGCGAAGATGAGCCGGGCGGCCTCGCCGCCCGACAGGCTCGCCAGCTTCTTGGCGACCTCGTCGCCCGAGAACAGGACCTTGCCGAGCTGGTTGCGGACCCAGCCCACGCTCCGGCCCGGGCTCGCCGCCGCCAGCCAGCCCTCGACGGTGCCCGAGGACTCGGCGAGCAGCTCGCGGTGGTCCTGGGCGAAGTAGCCCGGGGCCACCTGGTGCCCCCACTCCACCCGGCCCTCGTCGGCGTCGAGGCGGCCCATGACGATCTTGAGCAGGGTCGACTTGCCGATCCCGTTGGGCCCGATCACGGCGAGGCGGTCGCCGCGCCGCAGGTTCAGCGAGACCCGGTTGAGCACCCGCTTGGAGCCGAAGGACTTGCTGATGCCCTCGATGGTGAGCGCCTGCTTGCCGCTCGGCCTGGCCTGCCTGAAG
>DATHSO010000205.1:0-12075 GCA_035464095.1 Candidatus Methylomirabilota bacterium
GCTTGTTGGAGCGCTGGTTGCCGGCGAGGACCCGCTTGCGGACCCGCACCGCCGACGGGGTGACCTCGACCAGCTCGTCGGCGTCGATCCACTCCAGCGCCAGGTCGAGGGTGAGCTGGCGGGGAGGCGCCAGCCGGAGGGCCTCGTCGGCGCCGGCGGCCCGCATGTTGGTGAGCTTCTTCTCGCGGGTGATGTTGACGTCCAGGTCGGCGTCGCGGGTGCTCTCGCCGACGATCATGCCCTCGTAGACCTCGGTGCCGGGACCGATGAAGAGGGTGCCGCGGGGCTCGAGGTGGTAGAGGGCGTAGGTCGTCGTCCGGCCGGGGCGGTCCGCCACCAGCGAGCCCGTGGCACGGCCGGCGATCGGCCCCTGCCACTCGGACCAGCCGTCGAAGAGGTGGTTGAGGATGCCGGTGCCCCGGGTGTCGGTGAGGAACTCGGAGCGGAAGCCGATGAGGCCTCGCGACGGGATCCGGAAGGCGACCCGGACCCGGCCGTGGCCGGGGTTGTGCATCTCCGACATCTTGCCCTTGCGGACGCCGAGCTTCTGGGTGACGACGCCGACGTACTCCTCCGGGCAGTCGACCTGGACGATCTCCATGGGCTCGTGCCTGGCGCCGTCGATCTCCCGGGTGACGATCTCGGGCTTGGACGCCGACAGCTCGTAGCCCTCCCGGCGCATGGTCTCGATGAGGATGGCGAGCTGGAGCTCGCCGCGGCCCAGGACCTTGAAGGCGTCGTTGCCGAGGATCTCGAGGCGGATCGCCACGTTGTGCAGCGCCTCCTTCTCGAGCCGGGCGCGGATCTGGCGGGCGGTCACGAACTGGCCCTCGCGGCCCCCGAAGGGCGAGGTGTTGGCCGAGAAGACCATGGCCATGGTCGGCTCGTCGACGGCGATCCGGGGCAGCGGCCTCGGGTCCTCGGGATCCACCAGGGAGTCGCCGATGGTGACCTCGTCGAGACCCGCGAGGGCGACGATGTCCCCCGCCACCGCCTCGTCGACGTCGACCCGTTTGAGCCCCTCGTGGGAGTACACCACCCCGACCCGCGCCCTGCCGAGCCCGTCCTCGCGGGCGATGCCGACGGTGCTATTGGCGAGCAGGGTGCCGTTGACCACCCGACCCACCGCCAGCCGGCCCAGGTAGTCCGAGTAGTCGAGGTTGGTGACGAGCAGCTGCAGGGGCTCCGACGCCGACCCCCGGGGTGGGGGGATCGTGGTCAGGATCTCCTCGAGCAGGGGGAGCAGGTCGCTGAGCTCGCCCTCGAGGCCGCGCCGGCACAGGCCCTTGCGGGCGTCGGTGCAGAACACCGGGAAGTCGAGCTGGGCCTCGGTGGCGTCGAGGTCGATGAACAGGTCGTAGACCTCGTCCAGGACCTCGTCGGGGCGGGCGTCGGGGCGGTCGATCTTGTTGAGCACGACGATCGGCGGCAGGCCCAGGCGCAGCGCCTTCGACAGCACGAACCGGGTCTGGGGCAGCGGCCCCTCGGCCGCGTCGACCAGCAGCAGCACGCCGTCGACCATCTGCAGGGTGCGCTCCACCTCGCCGCCGAAGTCGGCGTGGCCCGGGGTGTCGACGATGTTGATCTTGACCCCCCGGAAGCGCACCGAGGTGTTCTTGGCCAGGATCGTGATGCCGCGCTCGCGCTCCAGGTCGCCCGAGTCCATGACCCGCTCGGCGACCCGCTCGTTGGCGCGGAAGATCCCGCTCTGCCACAGCATGGCGTCCACCAGGGTGGTCTTGCCGTGGTCGACGTGGGCGATGATCGCCAGGTTCCGGAACGACTGATCCGACATGGAGTGTGCTCTCTTCTCTCTTTTTTCGGCGAAGATCCGCCCGCGGGCGGATCTCCGCCGAAAAAAGAGGAGGGAGTGTAACTCAAATGGCCCGGATCAGACCTCGGTCATGCAGAATGCGTTGAGCTTGTTGCCGTCCAGGTCGCGGAAGTAGCCGGCGTAGAAGCCGCTGTCGCCGCGCGGCCCGGGGGCCCCCTCGTCGGCGCCGCCGAGCTCGAGGGCCTTGGCGTGGAGCGCCTGGACCTGCTCGGGCGTCTTCACCGCCAGGGCGACCATGACGCCGTTGCCGACCGTGGCCGCCTTGCCGTCGTAGGGCTTTGTCACCGAGATCGCAGGCTTGTCCGGCGCCACAGCCCAGGCGACGAACTGCTCGGTCTCCATGAAGCGGCCGGCGCCGATCAGAGCCAGCAGCTCGTCGTAAAACGCCGCCGCGCGCTGCAGGTCGTTGGTCCCCAGGGTCACGTATCCGATCATCGCCAATCTCCCCCCTCGTGGAATCGGCCCTCACTCTACCGCATCGGGGTGCCGTGACGCCCACTGACAGCAGTTCGTCGGACGAATTGAGGCCGCGAGTCGGACGCGCCGACCGGCCCGCGGCCTCGCTTGAATCGCTCCCGCTCCCCCTCCCGCTCCCGCTCCCGAACGATCGGCAAACGGCGATCAGCGATAAGCGACCAGCAACCAGGGATCAGCGGCAGCAACCGGCGACAGTGACCAGCCCCGGTCCGGGTCCGGACGCTGATCTCTGCCGCTGACCCTGATCACCGGCCCTGGTCGCTGGCTGCTGTCCCTGGTTGCTGATAGCTGATCGCTGATCGCTGGTCGCTGCCCCGGTTCGCTGCCCCTGATCGCTGGTTGCTGCCCCTGGTAGCCGTCGCCGACCCCGCCCCGGCCCGCCGGCATGATCACCTCCGAGTCGTTCGGGCGGTGCGGATAGTCGACGGGCCGTCCCAGGTCAAGGGCGCCCAGCCGCCCGACCTCCCTTGACATGGGCCGTCCCGCCGACTTTGAGGGGCGGCCATGAACGACTCGGAGGTGACCATGCACGACACTCGCCACCCAGGCGACCTCACCGTCTACCGCACCGCCCTCGAGGCGGCCGCAGCTGCTATCGCTCTTGTCAGGCGGGTACCCGCCCCCCTGAAGAGCCTCGCCGACCAGGTGATCCGCAGCGCCTCGTCGGTGCCTGCAAACCTCAACGAGGGCCATGGCCGCTCTGGCCGCGACCGGATCCACCACTGGCGCATCGCCTTCGCCTCCGCGAAAGAGGTCGACGCTCATCTCAGCCTCCTCGCCCGGGCCGGCGCCGTTGATGAGAAGCGGGCTGCCGAGGCGCTCGACCTCTTCGACCAGGTACGCGCCATGACCTGGCGGTTGCTGAATCCGAAGCGGTGAGGCCTCACCTTGTCGGGCCGGGATTGTGGGGCCGGCGGCTCGTCGGCCTTGCCCGGACGATGCCGGTTGACCGCCTTCGCGTCCGGTTCGGCCCCGTGCCCGTGCCCGTACCCGTGCCCGTGCCCGATGTCAGCGATCACCGACCAGCAACCAGCGATCAGCAACCAGCGATCAGCTATCAGCGGCCAGCAACCGGCGATCAGCGACCAGCTATCAGCGATCAGCCCCCCACCCTAGTTGCCCCGGGAGACACCCGGGAAGTACAAAACACTGGTTCCAGCAGAACTCCCCGGCCAAGTCCCCGAGGGTGTTACTTAGGAGCGGCAGGCTTCCGAGGCTGCCGTCACGGGAGTGGAAGCCGGCGGCGCGTTACGGGTCCGGCGCGCCCGTGACGCCAGGCAGGGATGCCTGGCGCTCCAATGTCGTCGCGTGGATGGGGGTGCCGTGGAGGTCGGGGGTGCCGAGGTCGGGAGGGTGTAAAGCCCTCCCCTACGCGGGGTTGCCGCGATCGCCACGCGGTTACCGATTGCGCCTCGTAGGGGCGGGTTTTACACCCGCCCTCACGGGCGTTGCGGCGTTCGGCACCGCCAATCCCGGGTCCGGACGCTGATCGCTGTCACTGTCACTGCCACGGGACTGTCCGTCGGGCACGGGCACGGGCACGGGCGAAGGCAAGCCAGAGCGTACGAAACGGCGCGGTCACCCCTTGGCCTCGGACCGCTTGGCGGTCAGCTCGTCGAGGTCGACCCGCCACACCCGGGTCGAGGCGAGCCGCGCCGGCTCGAGGTTCCAGTCGCGCCCGGAGTAGTGCTTCATGATCTGGTTGAGCCCCCGGCCCTTCTCGACCTCGTCGACGAGCTCGACCACCGAGCCGAAGCCGATCACGCTCTCGTAGTGAAAGGTCCAGGCGCAGGCTTCTTCCGGGTCCGCGGCCAGCTCGACGCCGCGCTCGAACTGCACGCAGACCCGCGGGTTGGCGACCATCATGTCGATCTTCTTGCCCTCCGGGGCGGTGTGGAAGTAGACCGACTCGCCGTCGAAGCCGAAGGACACCGGCACGACATAGGGCTCGCCGTCGACCGCCAGACCCACCCGACAGACCAGGCACGCCCTGACGATGGCGTGGATGGCCGCCGGGTCGGTGACCTCGCGGTCGCCGCGGCGCATCACCAGGCCTCGTCGGGCTCGACGACGCCCTCCTCGAGCTCGTCGAGCAGAGCTCGTGCCTCGTCGGCCATTCGGCTCGGGACGACGAAGACCACGCCGCGGGCGCGGGGATTGAAGATGGATGCGCCGGCGAAGGTCCCCGGGAAGGCGGTGAGGGCGTCCTCGCCCCGGGTCAGGTAGGGGATGCCGGCCGCGTCGAGCATCCCCCGGATGATCGGGACCTCGGTCGGGTCGGTGGCCTCGATGACCGGCTCGAGCTCCTCGTCGTCGGCGATCCAGGGTCCTGGGCGCGAGCCCGCCTCGCCCTCCGCCGGGGCGGTGTCGGCCGGCCGCTCGGCCACCAGCGGGGTCCCGCAGTAGGGGCAGACGCTGATGTCGTCGCGGTACTCCGCCCTGAGGCCGGAAGCGACGAAGTCGGGACAGTCGTTGTTGGGACAGAACACGGTGGTTTCCTCCGGTGGGCGTCGGCGGTCATCGGTGGAAGCGGTCGTCGGCCTCGGCCCGGCGTTTCCGGGCCGCCTCGAGCCAGCCGAAGCGCGCCTCGCCACGGTCGTCGAACTCGCCCACCCAGGGCTTGATGTCGAGCACCGGCGTGCCGTCGAGGAGGTCGAGGTCCTCGATGGTCAGGGTGCCGCCGTCGACCGCGACCAGCGACACCACCGACAGGCCGATCGGATTGGGCCGGCGCGGGGCGCGGGTCGCGAAGACCCCGCGCTGCTCGTCGTCGAGGTAAGGCACCACCTTCAGCGCGAAGCCCTGGCAGCGGTGGAGGTGACAGATCAGGACGACGTGCGAGAAGCCGTCGAGGTCGCTGAGGCCCTCGACGAACTCGGGGAAGACCTCGACGGTGCCGCGGATGCCGCGGCCGCGCGACGGCTGGATCGGGGTGCCCGACGGCTCGGTGAAGGGGCTGTGGACGGTGCCGATGGGCCGGTACTCGATGGTCACGAACGCTCCCGCCGCGGCCGGGTTGCATCGGCCATCACGGTCTCCATCGCGGCTTCGAGCGCGGCCCTGACCTCGGGGTCGAAGGCCACCATGATCACCTCCTCGAGCCGGTCGTCGTCGGCGAGGAAGGCCGCCACCTCGGCGACGGCGATCTCCGCGGCTCGGCGGATGGGGAAGCCGTACACGCCGCAGCTGATGGCCGGGAAGGCCACGGACCGGGCGCCTTTCGCCACCGCGAGCTCGAGGCTCGTCCGGTAGCACGAGGCCAGCAGGGCCTCCTCGTCGGCGCTGCCGTCCTGCCACACCGGCCCGACCGCGTGGACCACGTACCTCGCCGGCAGCTCGTGACCGCCGGTGATCTTGGCGGACCCGGTCTCACAGCCGCCGAGCGCCCGGCACTCCTCGACCAGGCCCGGGCCGGCGGCGCAGTGGATCGCGCCGTCGACCCCGCCGCCGCCGAGCAGGCTCGAGTTGGCGGCGTTGACGATGACGTCGACCGTGAGCGTGGAGATGTCGCCGTCGACGATGCGGATCCGGTGCACGGCCGCCTCCTTCCGGGCCGCTAGTCGCCCTCGTCCCAGCGGTCCAGGATGGAGTCGGCCTCGGCGCTGGACCTGGCGTAGCGCACCGACTCTTCGTCGAAGACGCCGCGCAGCAGGCGCTGAAACTGCATCAGGCCGGTCATCAACCCACCGGTGATCCGCACCGCGTGGCGCCGGCCCTTGGCCTTGACCCGCTCGCCGCCCTTGCGCAGCGCCTCGGCGGCGGCGGGCGAGCCCGGCACGAACTCGGACAGGTCGGTGACGACGTCGAAGCCCGGCTTCACCTGCTCCAGCGCGGCGTCGAGCTCGGCGAGCGCCGGCTCCACGTCGCGGCTTCGGAAGAAGCCCACCAGCTTCAGGTAGAGCCGGTTCCGGACCCGATCCGCGCGGCACTCGAAGGACCCCATGGACACCCTCCGGCGGGGCGTGGCGCCCCGGCACCTCCAGAATAGCGGATCCCGATCCCCGAACCGGCAACCGAGGCAGAGGTGGGGCCGTCCCCCAGGGAGTTGCCAGCCGGTCGGGGGCGCGAGCTATACTCGGGATCGCACAATGCCACGGCAGATCGAGCCGGACCGCCCGCAGTCGTCAGCGCTGCTCGCCAACCTCGAGGAGACCCGCCGCGAGGTCGTGATCCCGGACGAGTACCTCGAGCTGGTCGAGAGTGTGTCCCGCTACTACGGGGTCCGGCAGTCCCTGCGCCGGCTGCTGACCGAGTTCTTCCACCCCCTGCGCAACCTCAAGGTCGTGGTCGGCCAGCTGCGCAGCCTGTGCGGCGGGATGTTCCACTACTTCGAGCGCAGCGACGACAGAGCGGCGTCGGCGGCCCTGCTCAACGACCTGTTCGGCGCGGTCTACGCCGCCGAGGTCGAGCGCGACCAGCTGTGCAGCCTGGTGGGCACCCACCTCCAGTTCCTCGACACCATGAGCCGCTCGCGCCACCACTCCGAGTACGTGCCGGTGATGCTGGACGCCCTCGAGCAGCTCACCGAGCTGCAGGGCGCCAACGGCCGCTGCTTCCTGCCCTTCTCCGGGCTCGCCAAGCGGCTCGGCGCCCGCTTCACGTCGGACGAGCTGCTCGGCGCCCGCTTCAGCGCCCTCTATGCGGGGACCGTCCGCTACGGGGTGCGGGTGTTCTCGGACACGATCGCCCTCGGCGAGTGGTGCCGCCACCAGCCCGACGGCTCGGCCGGGCGCTGCCTGCGCGACGTGGTGCAGCCCCTCGAGGACGCCATCGCGGGCGCTTGCGACACCCTTGGCCGGGCGACGCCGGACGAGGTGCTGGACCTGCCCAACCTGGACGAGCTCCTCAACCTTACCCTGGCCGGCGCCCGGGAGCTGCCCACCCCCATCGACCGGATCGGGCTCTACGTCTACCTGGCGGGGATCGCCGAGCTCGAGCACCGCAACATGGAGATCCTGCGGGCGCTCTACTACTCCATCGACACGGTCTGCAGCGAGGGCTCCGACGACGACGTGCTGCTGGCGGTCGATCTCATCACGGGCCATCTCATCAGCTGCGAGAGCAGCCACAAGACCCTGCTCTACAAGTGCCTGGAGCTGCTCGGCCGGGGCATCGGCAGGCGCGGCGGCGACCCCCTGGTGCAGCACTTCGTGGAACGCGCCATCGCCACCGGCTTCGAGGGCCCCGAGGTCAGCGGCGTGTCCGAGGAGTGGGAGACCTACGTCAACCCCCACCACCTGACCTGCCTGCGGACCTGGCTCGCGGTCATCATGGTCGACCCCTTCAAGTTCGAGCAGCTGCTGTCGGCGCTGGTCATCAACATCCACTTCAAGGGCGTCTTCGTCGCCGACACCGACCTCTTCCAGCGCGACGTCTCGGCCCTGCTCAACTCGGACATCACCAACGCCTTCGCCCTGATCATGCAGGTCGTCACCCACGTGCCGGTATTCTTCAACGAGGTCGGCTCGGAGGGCGAGCTGCGCGACGTCTCGACCCGCATCGACCAGATCACCCACCGCCGCGACCCGGTCATCCACTACCTGCGCAAGCAGTGCCACGCCGAGTCCAACAACCGGCTGGTCGGCTTCGCCGCCAACGTCTACCACTACTGGCGGACCGCCGACCCCGGCGGGCTCGAGCCCTACCTGCCGGATGCGGTCTACGCCGGCCTCGACGCCGGGGCCGAGTGGTTCCGGGGCCCGCACCTGGTGGCCGCGGCGCTGTCCGAGCGGGGCCTCGACCTCGACGACCTCGAGGCGCTCGACGTCGACGAGCTCGACGCCATGCTCGCGGGCCTCGGGGTGGGCGAGCGAGCCGACCGGGAGCGGGTGCTGCTGCTGATCCGGCTCTACCGGCTGCTCAAGACCAAGTACTCCAACTCGCCGGAGGGGGTGTTCGAGGCTCTCGAGCAGTCGCCCCTCGTGACCACCGAGACGGTGCGCGCCCTGGTGTCGGCGGCGGACCGGGAAGATCCGCTGGCGGTGGTGGTGGCGGGCAACCGGGTGCTCGCCGAGCTCAAGGGCCACATCGTCTCGTCCGAGGTCACCGAGGCCTTCGAGAACATCTACCACAAACGCCACATCGCGGCCGGGATCCCGTCCATGTACGGCACCTACCGGGAGCCCAAGTTCGACGCCATGGGCCTGATGCTGCGGGTCATGAACTTCCTCAAGCCGCGGCTCGAGGCCTGCGTCGACGGCTTCAACTTCCGCTACATGACCCGGGAGTCCATCGGCCGCGCCCACCGCATCCTGCGCGAGATGCTCGAGGGCCTCAAGATCGCCGGCCTCAGGGTCCAGCACCTGTCCACCAAGCTCGAGATCCTGGGCCGCGTCATCGATCACGGCACCCTGTCGGCCGGCCAGTACCTCAACATCTTCGACTTCATGTCCGAGGCCCTCAACGACGTGGTGGAGACCAACTACATCGCGTTGCACAACCGCAACCTGGAGCGCCTGCCGGTGACCCAGGAGGAGGCCGGTGGCGACGGCGACGAGGGCCACGAGGCCGCCGGCCGCCGCTCCGAGTGCTTCCTGCGCTCCATCATCGCCTCCACCTACGCCATCCAGGAGTTCGACCTCTTCCTGAGGCGGGCCGGCGAGAGCCTGAGGCGGATGACCCAGAGCCTGTCGGACGAGGCCTGCGGGGTCGTCCTGCGCTACAGCCCGACCCGGCTGATCTCGTTCCTCCACGACCCCGTCGCCGACCACGAGGACCAGCTCGTGCTCGGCTACAAGGGCTACTCACTGAAGCGTCTGTGCTCCATCGGCATGCCGGTTCCGCCCGGTTTCGTGGTCTCCACCGAGCTCTTCGACCTGCGGCGGGCCCTGGACGCCCGCGAGCTCGAGGACGACACCCGCGAGCGCGTCGCGGCCGCCATGGAACGCCTCGAGGCCGTGACCGGGCTCGCCCTCGGCGATCCCGAGCGGCCGCTGCTGCTGTCGGTGCGCTCGGGCTCCGCCTTCTCCATGCCGGGAATGATGGACACCATCCTCAACGTCGGCCTCAGCGTGCCCATGCTCGAGGCCATGGACGACGACCCCCTGCGGGCGTGGGGCTCCTGGGACTGCTACCGGCGCTACCTCCAGAACGTCGCCATGTCGTCGGGGGTCGACCGCGACCTCTTCGACGACGTGATGGTCCGGCACAAGGAGCTCCACGGCGTGAGCTTCAAGCTCGAGTTCACTCCCGAGCAGATGCGCGGCATCGCCCTGGAGTACCGCGAGCTCGGCGAGAGCCACGGCGTGCGCTACCTGGACGAGCCCCTCGAGCAGCTCCTGCAGGCGATCCGGTTGGTCCTCGGCTCCTGGGACTCGGAGCAGGCCCGGCTGTATCGCCGCCAGATCGGCCTCGCCGACGGATGGGGCACCGCGGTGATCGTCCAGCGCATGGTCTTCGGCAACATGAACCAGACCTCGGGCTCGGGGGTGGCCTTCACCTCCAACCCGCGATCGTCGACCACCGCCATCGGCCTGTTCGGCGACTTCACCCGCTGCTCCCAGGGTGAGGACGTGGTCGCCGGCCTGGTGTCGCCGACCCCGATCAGCGAGCGCCAGCGCAAGGAGTACTCGCCCAACCAGGAGGGCTCCCTGGAGACCGAGTTCCCGATCATCTACGCCGCCATCAAGAAGATCGCCTTCGCCCTGATCAACGACCACGGCTACGAGCACCAGGAGCTGGAGTTCACCTTCGAGTCGGCCGAGGCCGACGGGCTGTACCTGCTCCAGACCCGGCCCCTGCGCCACACCCGGCACGAGACGGCTGCCACCTTCGCCCGTCCCGAGAGCCTCGCGGAGCACCTCCTGGGCTCGGGGATCGGGGTCAGCGGCGGCGCCATGTCGGGCCGGGTGGCCTTCACCGACGGCGACGTCAAGCGCCTGCGCCGCGAGCACCCCGACGGGCGGGTGATCCTGCTGCGACCCGACACGGTGCCCGAGGACATCGGGGTGGTGCTGTCGGTGGACGGCCTGCTCACCGCCCGCGGCGGCTTCACGTCCCACGCGGCGGTGACCGCCAAGCGCCTCGGCAAGTGCTGCGTCGTCAACTGCAAGGGCCTGACGGTGGACATGGCGAACAACGCGGCCCGGATCGGCCGGCGGGAGCTCGCCGCCGGCGACCCGATCTCCATCGACGGGCACTCGGGCCAGGTGTGGGCGGGGGAGCACGAGATCGCGGGCTCCCGCGCCCCGGTGCGACTGGTGTAAGGAGGCAGGCATGGCTGGCAACGGCGGCGACGGCATTCTCGGGATCAACGGCCTCGGCCGGATCGGCAAGCTGACGGTGTGGCACGAGGCCTCCGCCAAGCGCTTCGAGCGCCTCGTGGTCAACACGGGCCGCGAGGTCGGCACCTCCATCGACGCGGTCGCCCACTACCTGTCCACCGACTCGACCTACGGCAGCGTCGGCCGCTTTCTGCACGGCTACGACCGAGCCGATCGCTGCGTCGAGGTCCTCGATGCCGAAGCCAATCTGCTGGCCATCGACGGCACCGAGGTCCTGGTCCTCACCGAGAGCCGCAACCCAAAGGACATCGGCTGGGCGCGGCACGGGGTCAAGATCGTCATCGACACCACCGGCCGCTTCCGCGACCCGACCCTGCCCGCCGGCCACCCCGGCGGCAGCGTCCAGGGCCACCTCGAGGCCGGCGCGCAGCTGGTGCTGGTCAGCGCCGCCTTCAAGATGAAGGACCGCTCGGCGCGCATGCCCGACGACGCCGCCATGCTCATCTACGGCATCAACCACGACGCCTTCGAGCCCAGGACCCACTGCATGGTGTCCGCGGCCTCCTGCACCACCACCGCCCTGGCCCACATGATGCTGCCCCTGCTCAACCACGAGCTGACCCACACCATGCTCACCGCCTCCATGTCGACGGTCCACGCCTCCACCAACTCCCAGAGCGTCCTCGACGGGGTGCCGAAGACCGGCGCCAAGGACCTGCGCAAGAACCGATCGGTGTTCAACAACATCATCCTGACCTCGACCAACGCCGCCGCCGCCCTCGAGCACGTGATGCCCGAGATCGCCACCATCGGCTTCCTCGCCGACTCGGTGCGTGTGCCCCTCAATACCGCCTCCCTGATCATCCTCAACTGCACCTTCCAGTCCAAGCTCGACGAGTACGGCAACTCACTGATCAACCGCCGGTCGGTGAACGAGATCTTCGCCGAGTACGCCCGGGACCCGGACTCGGGCGTCAGCTTCAGCGAGGAGCAGAATGTGTCCACCGACATGATCGGCGAGCCCGCCGCGGTGGTCATCGAGGGCTCGGAGACCCATGCCCGCACCGGCTTCACTCGCGTCGACCTGGCCGAGCTCGGGCTCACCGAGCTCGACCCCGAGCACCTCCAGGTGGAGGTTCCCGTCACCCACCTCAAGGTCTTCGGCTGGTACGACAACGAGCTCGGGTCCTATACCCGGCGCATGAGCCAGCTCTGCCATTACATGGCCGACCGGCTGGGGTAACACCCGCGTCCCCATCCGCGTCCGCGTCCGTACCCGGACCCGATGTACGTGGCAGCGCCAGCGACAGCGGCAGCAATTCGTCGGATGAATTGCGACGGCGCGTCGGACGCGCCGATCAGCCTGGGGGCTCAGCTGAATCGATCCCGATCCCGTTGCCAATCCCGTTCCTGCTCCGGCTCCGGGCCCGGCTCGAACGCCACCGCGTCCGTCGACCGAGGGAGGAGGGTGTGCGACTCGCCCCTCCGAGTGGTCACCGGAACGCGGCTCGTAGGGGCGGGTTTTACACCCGCCCTCACGGC
>DATHSO010000206.1:0-42150 GCA_035464095.1 Candidatus Methylomirabilota bacterium
CGACTTGCGGCTCCGGCCCCGTCCGGCTACCATTCAAGCCCCGTGCCCCGTGCCCCGGGCCCGGGGTGCGGGCGAATCCACGGTCCGGGTGCGGGGGCTCTGCCGCCCCGGACCGGGCGCCGACGAGGAGAACCCATGAGCGATCGAGACGACAACCTGGCGGCGGACGACGTCCTGATCTCCGTCGAGGAGGCGATCGAGCGCCTGCGCGAGGGCGAGCTGATCGTGGTCGCCGACGACGCCGACCGCGAGAACGAGGGCGACCTCATCTTCGCCGCCGACAAGGTGACCCCCGAGGCCGTCAACTTCATGGCCCGCCACGGCCGAGGGCTGATCTGCATTGCCCTGACCCCCGAGCGCTGCGACGAGCTCGACCTGCCGCTGATGGTGGACAAGAACACCTCGGCCCACGAAACCGCCTTCACAATCAGCGTCGAGGCGAGCCGAGGCACCACCACGGGCATCTCCGCCCACGACCGGGCGGCCACCGTGCGGACCCTGGTGGACCCCGCCGCCCGTCCCTCGGACCTGCGCCGCCCGGGCCACATGTTTCCGCTGAGGTCGCGGCTCGGCGGCGTCCTCAAGCGCGCGGGCCACACCGAGGCCGGCGTCGACCTGGCGCGGCTCGCGGGCCTGACCCCGGCGGCGGTGCTGTGCGAGATCATGGACGAGGACGGCCAGATGGCGCGCATGCCGCGGCTGGTCGAGTTCGCCCGCGAGCACGGCCTCGGGCTGACCACCGTCGCCGACCTCATCGCCTACCGGATGCACACCGAGAAGCTGGTCGAGAAGGTCGCGGGGCCGCTGCTGCCCACCGAGCACGGGCCGTTCCGGATCTACGCCTACCGCAACACGGTCAACGGCGAGGAGCACGTGGCCCTGGTCATGGGCGAGATCGACCCCGAGGAGCCGGTGCTGGTGCGGGTCCACTCCCAGTGCCTGACCGGAGACGTCTTCGCCTCCGCCCGCTGCGACTGCGGCGTCCAGCTGGACGCGGCCCTGGCCCGGATCGCCGTCGAGGGCAAGGGGGTGCTGCTCTACCTCCTCCAGGAGGGCCGCGGCATCGGCCTGTTCAACAAGCTGCGCGCGTACGAGCTCCAGGACGCCGGCCAGGACACGGTCGAGGCCAACCTCCACCTGGGCTTCAAGGCCGACCCCCGCGACTACGGCACCGGCGCCCAGATCCTCTACGACCTGGGCGCCCGACGGCTGCGCCTGATGACCAACAACCCCAAGAAGTACTCCGCCCTGCGCGGCTTCGGGCTCGAGATCGTCGAGCGGGTCTCTCTCGAGATCCCGCCCAACGAGGACAACCGGGCCTACCTCGAGACCAAGAAGCTCAAGATGGGCCACCTGCTCAAGCTGGTGTAGCCGAGGGCCCGAGTCGGACCCCCGGGACCGGCGCCCCCTGGACCCCGGGAGTGTGGTGAGTTGATGACCAGCCCGCCGTTTCCGTACCCGCTGCCGGACCTCGGATCCCTCGCCGAGGCGCTGGCGCACGGGGGGGCGCCGCTCGCCGTGGGCGGGATCGTCCCCGGCGCCCGCAGCCTCGTCCTGGCCGGGCTCGCCGCCGCCGGCTGGTCGCCGCGGCTGGCGGTGGTGGTGGCGCCGACCGCGGCCGAGGTCGACGACCTGGCTGCCGGCCTCGAGCTCCTCGCCCCCGGTCTCGGTGTCGGCCGGGTGCCCTCCGACCTCGCGGCGCCCTACCAGGGCGTCGAGCCGCCCCTGGCCTCGCGGCTGGAGCTGGCCCGCCTGCTGCGCCGGGTGGCCGGCGGCGAGGTCTCGGTGGTGGTGGTGCCGACCAGGGTCCTGCTCGCGCCCCTGCCCCTGCCCGAGGAGGCCGCCTCCCGGGTGGAGCGCCTGGCGGTGGGCGGCGACCTCGACCAGCGGCGGCTCGCCGCCCGGCTGACGGCGGCCGGCTACCGCCGCGCGGACCTGGTGGAGGAGGCGGGCGAGTTCGCCCTGCGGGGCTGGGTGGTGGACATCCACGACGGCGAGGACAACCCCCTGCGGGTCGTCCTCGACGACGACCGGATCGCCGAGATCCGGCGCTTCGACACCGCCACCCAGCGCACGGTGGCGGGCGAGCTCGACGAGGTCACCCTCTACCCCCTCGACCCCTTCCCGGCCGATCCGGAGCGCCTCGAGGTGGTGGCCGATACCCTCCAGGGTGAGTGGCCCGCCCTCGCCGACGCGCTTCGCGTGGGGTCCGAGCGGCGCTTGTGGTGGGCGGCCCTGCACCTCGAGGACCCGACCACCAGCTGGCTCGAGCTCGCCGACGCGGTGGTCGTCTGCGACCGCGACGACGTGATGGGCGAGCTGCACCGCTGGCGCCAGGTCCAGGACCGCGAGTGGCAGACCCTCCAGGGCCGCTCCCTGGCCCTGCCGCCGCCGGAGCGGCTGCTGCTGCCCGCCGAGCAGGCCGACCGTCGGCTGGAGGACGCCGCCCTGCGCCTCGAGCAGCTCGAGCTCGCCGGCGGGCGGACCCGCTGGTGGCGCCTCGCCACGAGCCCCATGGAGCGCTTCGCCCGCCGGATCCCCGACCTGGTGCCGAGCCTGCGCCACCGCCGGGCGCTCGACCTGGCCCAGGTCCTGGTGGTGGCGTCGGCGGGCGAGGAGCGGCGCTTCGCCCACCTGCTCGAGGAGGGCGGGGTCAGCCCGACCGCGGCGCCCCCCGGCCCCGGCGGGGTGGCCGTCGTCCGGGGCGGCCTCGAGCACGGCTTCGTCTGGCGCGACGGGCTCGCGGTCTACGGCCGCGGCGACCTGACCGCCGCGCCGCCGCCCCGTCGCCGCCGGGCCGGTGCCGCCGCCTTCGTCTCGGACCTCCGGGACCTGCGCCCGGGCGACCTGGTTGTGCACCTGGACCACGGCATCGGCCGCTTCGAGGGCTTCCGTCGGGTCGAGGTCGAGGGCCGGGTGCTGGAGATGCTGGCCCTGGCCTACCGCGGCGGCGACAGCCTGCTGGTGCCGGTGGAGCGGGCCGACCTGATCCAGAAGTACGCCTCCGGCGACGCCGAGACCGCGCCCCGCCTGGACCGACTCGGCGGCGCCACCTGGCGGACCCGCAAGGCGCGGGTCAAGAAGGCGGTGCGGGAGATGGCGGCCGAGCTGCTCCGCCTGGCCGCGGTCCGGCAGGAGGCGCGCGGTCACCGCTTCTCGCCCGACTCGCCGTGGCAGCGGGAGTTCGAGGACGCCTTCGAGCACGATCTGACCCCGGACCAGGAGCGCGCCGTCGCCGAGATCAAGACCGACATGGAGTCGGACCGGCCCATGGACCGGCTGCTGTGCGGCGACGTCGGTTACGGCAAGACCGAGGTCGCCATCCGGGCCGCCTTCAAGGCGGTGCTCGAGGGCAAGCAGGTGGCGGTGCTCGCGCCGACCACGATCCTGGTCGGCCAGCACCTGGAGACCTTCCAGCGCCGCTTCGCCGGCTTCCCGGTGGAGGTGCGCATGCTCTCCCGCTTCGTGCCGCCGAAGCAGGCGGCCGAGACCCTCGAGGGTCTGGCCGAGGGGCGGGTTGACGTGGTGGTGGGCACCCACCGGCTGCTGGCGGCGGACGTCCGCTTCCGCGACCTCGGGCTGGTGGTGCTCGACGAGGAGCAGCGCTTCGGGGTCGCCCAGAAGGAGCGGCTCAAGCGGCTGCGGACCGAGGTCGACGTGGTTGCCATGTCGGCGACCCCGATCCCGCGGACCCTCAACATGGCCATGAGCGGGCTGCGCGACATCTCCCTGATCGAGACCCCGCCCCGCGACCGGCAGGCGGTGGAGACCGGCGTCCTCGAGTTCTCCGAGGAAATGGTGCGCGAGGCCGTGCTGTACGAGATGGAGCGTGGCGGCCAGGTCTACTTCGTCCACAACCGGGTCAAGTCCATCGGCGCCTTCGCCGAGTGGCTGCGCCGGGCGGTCCCCGAGGCCCGGGTGGTGGTGGGCCACGGCCAGATGAACGAGCGCCACCTCGAGACGGCCATGCGGACCTTCCTCGACGGCGACGCCGACGTCCTGCTCGCCACCGCCATCATCGAGAACGGCCTCGACATCGCCAACGCCAACACCCTCATCGTCAACCGGGCCGACCGCTTCGGCCTCGCCCAGCTCTACCAGCTTCGGGGCCGGGTCGGCCGCTCGGACCGCCTCGCCTTCGCGTACTTCCTGGTGCCGCCGGGCCAGGCCCTGTCGGGCACCGCTCGAGCCCGCCTCGCCGCCATCCAGGAGTTCTGCGAGCTCGGTGCCGGCTTCCGGATCGCTGCCCGCGACCTGGAGATCCGCGGCGCCGGCAACCTGCTCGGGGCCGAGCAGCACGGCTTCATCGAAGCGGTCGGCTTCGAGACCTACTGCCAGCTCCTCGAGGAGGCGGTGGCGGAGCTCGAGGGCCGGCCGGCCGAGGTCCGTCGGGAGGTCGAGCTCCGGCTCGGCCTCGACCTCCAGCTTCCCGAGCACTACATTCCCGAGCCGTCGCTGCGCCTCAGCTTCTACAAGCGCCTCGCCGCCGTCGGCGACGACGAGTCTGTGGCGGCTCTGGTGGACGAGATCGTGGACCGGTACGGACCGTCACCTCCGGCCCTCGAGCTGCTCGCGAGGGCGCAGTCGGTGCGGCTGGCCGCCCAGCGGATCGGGACGGCGGCGGTGCAGCGGCGAGGTGGTCTCTGGCGGGTCCGCCTCGACCCGGCGGCGTCGCCGCCCGAGCGCCTCGCGGAGGTGCTCTCGTCCTGGCCCGGAGCGCGGCTCGCGCCCTCCGGCGAGATCACGATCCCCTCCGGATCCGCCGGCGCCGAGCTCGACGAGGTGCTGCGCCTGCTGCGCGAGCTCGCCGCCTGACGCGCTACCATGGGCCATGACCGCCAATGAGGGCAGCGACCTCGGGCACGGTGTGCGCGTCGCCGTCGGAGCCTGCGGCGAGCTCTCGGTCCACAGCGCCGAGCTCGACCTGGGCTGGCGGCCACGCACCGCCGCCGCACCCGGGTCGGCGGTGAGCTGGCAGGGACTTGGTTTCGAGGTCGTGGTCCGGGAGCCGTGGCGGCGCGGCCACCGCTGGGTCCTCGTGCCGTGGCAGCGCGACGAGGTCATGCGCGTGGTGGTCCCGCTGGACGAGGCCGCGGTGGCAGCGGCGGCGCGGGATGCCGACCGGGAACGGCAGGCGGCCCGTCTGCGACCTTCCATGTGGGCTCTGCTGCCGGTGCTCGGACTGGCTCCGAGGCACTGGCAGCAGCGCTGGCGCGACGAGTGGGGCTACCCGGCGGCCCTGGCCACCTGGGTGTCGGCCCTTCTCGAGGCGGTGATCGGCGTCGCCTGCATGCTCCAGCTCGTCGCGCTGGTCGGCGGCGGCACGCCGGTCTTCGGGTGGCTCCCCCTGCCGTTCGCCCTGGTCGGCGTCGGGCTCCTTCCGGAGGCCCTGTTCCGGATCGTCCAGGTCAGCGCCGACTCCGAGCCGGTCGGCTCGCTGGTGGGCCTGGCGGCCGCGGTCTTCGCGCGGCCCACCGCACCGCCGCCGAGCCCGCCGCCGGCTCCCGAGCTCAGCGAGCGCGCCGGCGACGGCGGCGGCCTCGAGCTGCGATCGCCGATCCAGCGCCGGGACTGGGAGGCCCCGGGGGTGCTCCACTACCGGGACCGCTCCTTCGTGCTGGAGGCCACCGATCGTCTCGGCGGCGACTGGCTCTACCGTTTCGTCCCCGCCGCCGAGCCCGATCCCGGCGCGCCCCGGCTGCGGCTGCTGCCGCCCCGGACGTCCGCCCGACCCGCACAACCCGCCGCCTTGTCCGGCGTGACCCGGACCGCGCTGGTGACGGCCGCGGTCTGCCTGGCGCCGGCCCGGTTCCAGCGGCGGTGGGGGGCGGTCACCGGGGCCCGGCCCGGCTGGTTCACGGCTCTCGGAGCCGGCGCCGAGCTCGTGGGGGGGATCTCCAACCTCGGCGACCACGGCGAGCTCAGCCCCACCGGGGTGGTGTTGGGGGTGTTCTTCGTGGTCGAGGGGGCGTTGCGGTTGACCTCACTGGTGGTCGCCGGCCGGCCCATGGGGAGCCTCCTCGGCCTGCCGCTGATCCCGCTGCTCGAGCGCTTCGTGCCCGCCGATGACGGCCGGACGAGGCCGCCGGGGCGGCGCCGAGATCGTGCTAAGCTGCGCCGATGTGGCGACGACTCGGCCGACTCGCGACGATCGCGGCGCTAATGGTCGCGGCGGGCTGCGACGGCTCCGACGGGGGCTTCGCGACGGTGGGGGATCGTTCCCTGCCCCTTGAGTCCCTCCAGGCCCATCTGGCCGCGGTCACCGGCGAGCCCTGGCAGAGCGTGAGCGACCCGGTGGCCGCCCGGCTGCTCGACCAGTTCCTCGACCAGGAGATCGTGGTGGCCGCTTCCCGACGGGACCGCGCCATCGACCTCCCCGCCGACCCCGGGGCCCGGTCGGCGCGGGTCCGGGTGCTGCTCGACGGCCTCTGCGGGCCGGTGCCCGAGCCCGATCCCGCGAGCCTGGAGCGGGCGGTGGCGGAGGCCGCGTCGACGGAGCGTCCGGCCCGGGCCCACGTCCGGCAGATGCTGCTCCACAGCCGAGAAGAGGCCGAGGAGACCCGGCAGAAGCTCCTCGACGGCGCCGACTTCGTGGCCCTGTCGCGTCAGGTGAGCCTCGCCCCCAACGCCGACAGCGGCGGCGAGCTGGGTTTCTTGAGCCAGGGCAACCTGCCCGAGGACCTGGACGCCGTGATCTTCGACCTCGAGGAGGGGGAGATCTCGGAGCCGGTCCCGGGGCCGTCGGGCTACCACCTGTTCCAGGTGCTCGAGGTGTCCCCGCGGGGGCCTTCGCCGCACGAGGAGCTCGAGCCGGCGGCCCGGCGCCGGCTGATGGAGGCTGCCGCCCGCGAGCACGCCGCCGCCTGCGTCCGACGGCTCGCCGAGGAGGTCGGGGTCACGGTCCTCCACGATCGCCTGTGGTTCGAGTATCGAGGCCGATATGCCGAGGAGATCCATGCAAGCTGAGCGAGGGATTCGGATGATCGTCCTGGCCGCCGTCGTGATGGCGGCCGGTGTGGTCTTCGCGGAGCGGGTGGTCGTCGAGACCATCCTGGTCCGGGTCAACGACCGCATCGTCACCGTCAACGACTTCAAGGTCCGGCTGCAGCAGGAGCTGTCCCAGATCCAGCCGGTGCCCGAAGGCAAGGAGCTCCGGAACTTCACCGAGGGTCTGTTCCGGAACATGGTTGACGAGATGCTCCTGCTCGAGCGCGCCCAGGAGCGCCGCATCAAGGTCGAGGAGGAGACCGTGGACGCGGCGGTCGAGAGCCTCAGGGAGGAGAACGAGCTCCAGGACGACGAGGCGTGGCGCGCCGCCCTCGAGGGAGCGGGCATGACCGTCGACGATCTCAGGGCCCGCTACCGGCAGTCGATCCTCCTGTCGCGCACGGTGCAGTCCGAGATCCGGCCGACCCAGATCACCGAGGAGGAGGTGCGGCGCCGCTACGAGAAGGAGAAGGAGCTCTACAAGGTCCCCGAGAAGGTCCAGCTCGAGCAGCTGTTCTTCCCGGTGAGGGAGGACGGCGGCGATCGGGACGAGGTGATGCGGGTGGCCCGGGGTCTCATGGAGCGGGTGTCGTCCGGCTCGGACCTGCGGGCCGAGGCCACCCTGGCCGGCGTCGAGATCCAGGAGCTCGGGGCGATTCCGGTGGCGGACCTGCGCAACGACCTCCGGCGCGCCCTCGAGGGCGTCCCGGACGGTGGCTTCACCGAGCCCCTCGAGACCGCCGGCGGGATCCAGCTGATCCACCTGGTGCGCCGGATCCCCGAGGGCTACCAGCCCTTCGAGGAGGTCGAGGACGACATCAAGCGCCGGATGTCGGCGGACTCCTACTCCGACCAGACCGGGGGTCTCGTGGAGCAGCTCAAGGAGGAGTACCTGGTCGAGATCGACCAGCGCCAGCTCGACCGCATCCTCGACGCGGTCGAGGAGATGTGAGCCGGGACGGGGACGGGAGGCAGGGCGTGGCAGGGGACGGTGACCGGGCCTGGGTCGGCGAGCTGCAGCCGGGGATCGACGTCGAGGAGAGCTACGTCGTCCGTTCGAAGGACGTACGGCAGCGACGCGGCGGCGGCCCGTACCTGGCCCTGACCCTCGGGGACCGGACCGGCGAGGTGGCGGCGTTGGTGTGGGAGAACGTCGACACCCTCGGCAAGGTCCTCGAGGTCGGCGCCCCGGTGGTGGTGACCGGCCAGGTCCAGCGCTACAACCAGCGCCTGCAGGTGGTGGTTCGGCGCGCCGAGCGGGTGCCCGTCGACCAGGTCGACGAAAGCCTCTACGTGCGGTCGTCGACGGTGGACCCCGAGGTGCTGTGGCAACGTCTCGAGGGGCTGGTGGAGGAGCTCGACAACCCCCACCTCCGCCAGCTCCTGTACCGGATCTTGTCCGACCCCGAGGTCCGCCCCCGCCTGAAGGTGGCGCCAGCCGCCCGGGCCATGCACCACGCCTTCCGCTCGGGGCTCCTCGAGCACACCGTGTCCATGGCGACCATCGGCCGCCAGCTGGCCCGGCACTACCGGCTCGACGAGTCGTTGGTGGTCACGGGCTGCGTGCTTCACGACCTGGGCAAGATCTGGGAGCTCGACATCGCGGCGTCCATCGAGTACAGCGACGACGGCCGCCTGCTCGGGCACCTGACCATGGAGGTCCTCCACGTGGACCGGGTCATCCGGGACCTGCCGTCGTTCCCCGAAGAGCTGCGGCGCCAGCTCCTCCACCTCCTCCTCGCCCACCACGGCGAGTACGAGTACGGCTCGCCGCGGCGGCCCAAGACCCCGGAGGCGCTCCTGGTCCACGTCGTCGACCTGCTCGACTCCAAGATGGCCGGGATGATGGAGGCGATCAACGCCGACGGCGACCCCGAGCAGCCCTGGTCGCCCTACTCGCGGATCCTCGACCGCTACGTCTACCGGCGGCGGCCGCCCACGGAGTAGGCCGCCTCAGCGTGACCGGATCGCCCTCGCCACCTCCCCGGGGTCCGGGAAGCGGCCCAGGCGGCGTTTCGAGAACACCAGCTCGCCGTCCACATCGACCTCGAAGACGCCGTCCTTGCCCCTGACGAGGCGCGCGTCGGCACCGAACTCGTTTTGCAGCTCGGCCGCCAGCCCGGCGGCCCGAGGCTCGTAGTTTCAAACCACGCAGTACTCGATGGTGATGTCCATGTCCGTCTCCGACTCGGTCAACAATGCCCGGAGTGCATCCGTTCCGGGCTACCAGTAGCGCTCGACGAAGATCGAGCCCGGCCGCTCCCGGCTGTGCTCGGTGAAGCCCTCCTGGGAGAGCAGGTCCACCATGTCGTCGATCATGTGGGGGTTGCCGCACAGGAAGATGCTGGTGTCGGCGGGGCTCGGCTGCCGGCCCCAGACCCGGTCGAGCTCGCGGCTGCGCCACAGGTCGAGCACGTAGCCGGCCCGTCCGGTCCACGGGACCGGCTCCTCGGCGGGCCTGGAGATGATGGGGAGGTAGCTGAAGGGAGGGCTCAGTTGCTCCATGGTGACCAGCTCCGAGTGGTAGCCCAGGTCCCAGGAGTGGCGGGCGCCGAGCAGGACGGCGAAGCGGCGCCGGGGCTCGGCCGCGAGCTCGGTGCGCAGCATGCTCATGTAGGGGGCGAGGCCGGTGCCGGTGGCGATCAGGACGAGGTCGTTGGTCGACGGCGCGTGGTCGAGGGTGAAGGTGCCGGTGATCTTGGGGCCGAGCCAGACCCGGTCTCCGGGTCGGAGGTTGAACAGCCGGGGGCTCAGGGCTCCGGACTGGACCAGGGTGATGTAGAACTCCAGGTAGCGGCGGGCCCGGGAGGACGACGCGATGGAGTAGGCGCGGCGGATCAGCCTGCCCGGCCGGGTCGGGGCCTCCTCGGTGTCGGCGAGCCGGCTGCGACCGGCCTCCGGCGGCAGCCCGAGCACCGCGAACTGGCCGGGGACGAAGTCGGGCAGCACCCAGCCGTCCGGGACCACCCGGATCACCATCAGGCCCGGGGCGACCTCGATCTTCTGGGTGACGACGGCGTTGAGCTCGGGGGTGGGCAAACGGGCGACCTCTCGACGCGGGATGATACCACCCGGCGCCGGCCGCCGACGAAGGTTGCCAGTTCTAAATTCTTAATTCTAAATTCTTAATTGTGGACACCTCGTCGCGCACCGGAAACCCGATATTGAGAATTCAAAATTGAAAATTGAGAATTACGTCGTTTCGGTCTTTTCGAAGACCTGGGTGTCGACCCCCATCTCGTCGCCGATGAAGGTGAGGGCCTCGCGCAGGTCGTCAATGGCGAGGCGGGCCGGGACCACGACCTCCGCCGACATGGTGAACAGGGGCGTGCCGCTCATGGGCGCCGCCGAGACCTCGGTGTGCATGCTCTCGAGGTTGATCCCCTGCTCGGTGAGGTACTGGGCGACCTGGTTGATGATCCCCATGTGGTCGGCGCCGATGACCGTGATGGTGCACCGGTTCTCGGTGGATTCCTCGGCCTCCTCGTGGACCTCGCTGAGCCGGGTCAGCACGTCGAACTTGGTGTAGTGGAGCTCGTCCAGGGCCCGCCGCAGCTCGTAGATCCGGTCCTCGGGCGCGCTCACGAAGACGAGCATGGCGAAGTCGCCGCCGAGGCGGGCCATCCGGCTCGCCTCGATGTTGCCGTCGTAGTGGAGGATCAGTTTGGTGAACTCCTCGACGATCCCGGGTCGGTCACGCCCCACGGCTGTCAGCACCATCTGCTTGCGCATCGCGGCCACCTCGCCCGACGGAAAGCTGCCCTTTCATGGTACCGCACATCGTCGCGAAGGGGCTCTGCCCGGGCTGCCCGGAAGGCGATGGGAGCGGTGCCAGGCACCTTTTCGTCGGACGAAAAGAGAGCCAGGCACCGAGCCCGCGCGGCCTCGAGGCCAAAGGGTGCCGGCACAATGCCGAACCTGGCACGTCCCCGGGGGAGGCGCCCTGCCCGCGCCTCCCGGAGGCTCTGATGAACTATGAATTATGAATTGCCATCGCACGCTAGGTCGTGGCGGTTGCGATGAAGTTCATAATTCATCATTCATAATTCATCATTTACTTGGTGCGCAGGTGGACGCTGCCCGAGAAGCTCTCCACGGTGACCCGCGCGCCGCCGTTGCCCGAAGTGAAGCGCAGCTCGCGGCCGGGTCCGTGCTCGTCGGTGCGTTTCGGCGCGGGGCCGAAGTCGTTCTCGATGGAGCCGGAGAAGGTCTCGATGTGGAAGTCGGCGTCGACCTGGGCGGGCAGCACGAGCTCGACCCGGCCGCTCATCGTCTCGATGGCGAAGCGTCCCCCGGCCGCCGGGGCGACCCGGCAGACGGCGGTACCCGACACCGTCTCCAGCTCGAGGCTCTCGAGAACCCCGCTTTCGAGCTCGATGTCGCCGCTCACGACGCTGACCTCGAGCCGGCCCGAGGCGCGGCCCACGACGACCTTGCCGCTCACCGCCTCGAGCTCGGTGCGGCCGGCAGCGGACGCCACCACGAGGTCGCCGCTGACCGACGCCGCAGCCAGGGACCGCGGCTCCCCGGAGACCTCGACTCGGCCGCTCACCGACTCCAGGTCCAGGTCGCCCCGGACCCCGTCAACCGTAATGTCAGCGCTCACGGTCTCGACCTCGACCGAGGCGCCGATCGGGACCTTGACGGTGAGCCTGGCCTCGCCGCTGGATCGGACCTTCCGTTCGAGCTCGACCTCGATGCTGAGGTGGTCGCCGTCCGACGTGACCGCGAGCTCCTTGACGTTGTCGCCGAGGGTCCCGGTGATTGCGACGCCGGAGCCCGTCCAGCCGACGACGTTCACCTCGCCGGCCACGTTGCTGATCTCGACCCGGCCGTCGGGGGCCAGAGGGCGGGTCTCGTCCACGCTGCGGTCGGCCGCGGCGATGCCCGCCACGCTCAGCACCAGCAGCACCAGTAGGGTTGTCGTCGTCAAGGTCTTCATGGGATCCTCCGATGGGCGTTGTCGTTTCGGTTTCAGATCTCGGCGGGCAGCCGGGTCGCCCGCTGGAGCAGGTCGATCTCGAGCCGGTAGGCCGCCACCAGGTGCGAGTTGAGCCGGTTGTCGTAGGGGTGCTCCTCGAGGGCCAGCTGGATCCGCTGGATCGCGCGGTCGATGACCTCGAGGTTCTCCGTCACCACCGACCAGGTCTCCGGGCTGAGCTCGTCCCGGCGCTCCTCGAGACGGGCACGAAGGTCGTTTCGGATCGTCGTCAGGTCGCCGCCGATGACGAGCTGCGCCGGCGTGACGCCGGTCTGAGGCCCGGACGGACCCGCGTCCGCGACCGGAAGCGCGGCCCGATTGAGGCCCGCCAGATACGCTGCGGTCACGGCGGCCGCGAGCACGACAGCCGCCGCGGCCGCGGTGGCGAGCCGCCGCACCGGGAGCGCCGGCGGCCAGCCGAAGCGGCCGCGCACCACGCGCCCGGCCTCGATGCGGTCCGCGATGTCGGGCCACAAATCCCGGGCGGGCGCCACCGAGCCCGGCAGGGCCCGGGTCGCGGCCCGCAGCTCCCGCTCGGCCTCGAGCTCGTGCCGGCATGCGGCGCAGCTCGCCAGGTGCCGACCGAGGCTGGCGGCCTCGGCCTCTTCCAGGGCGCCGTCGACGAGCTCGCCGAGACGCTCCATCACGTCGTCGCAGGTGAGGGTGCTCATGACATCAATGCCCTTCGAAGCAGTCGGCGAGCGCGGTTGAGCTGGGCCTTCGAGGTGCCCACGGCCATCCCGGCCAGGTCGGCGATCTCGGCGTGCTTGTAGCCCTCCACGTCGTGCAGGACGAAGACCTCGCGGGCCCGGTTCGGCAGGGCGGCGATCGCCCGCTCCAGGTCGACGGTGTCGCCCGGGCGGTCGCCGTGGCCGGACTCGGCGGGCCCCCACAGCTCGCCCGCCGCGGACTCGCGGTCCTGGCGTCGGCCCGAGCTGCGCATGTGGCCGAGGACAACGTTGACGGTGAGACGGTGCATCCAGGTGGCGAAGGCGCTGTCGCCGCGAAACGACGGCAGCTTCTGCCAGGCCCGGACGAAGGCCTCCTGGGTCAGGTCCTCGGCCAGGGAGCGGTTGCCGCACATCCGCAGGCAGAGGGCGAAAACACGGCCCACCGAGCGACGGTAGAGCGCCTCGAAGGCCTCGACGTCGCCGGTCGCGGCGCGTCGGACGAGGCTCGGGTCGTCGGCCTCGAGGGCGGTGGTCACCGGCCGCGACCCGCTGAGCGGGTCCGGCGAGCGGAGGGAAACCACGGCTTCCACGCCCACTGTGATGCCGCCGACCCGGGAAGGGTTGAAGGGCTTGGGGTCGTCATCGCGAGCACTGTAGCGCAGAGGCGGCTCCGGACACAGCGGCAGCGGCAGTGGCAGTGGCAGTGACAGCGGCAGTGATCAGCGTCGGGCCCCGGGAGTGGACGCTGGCGCCGGTCGCTGACGCTGACGCTGGTCCGGGTCCGGGTCCGGGAGAGGGGGAATCGCGGGCGAGAAGCGCCCGTTTGACTCCAGTGGAGCGTCCGGAGGACCCATGCACACGTCAGAAGCGATCACCAGAGGCGTCAAGGTGGAGGTGGTCTCGCGCTACGTCCCCGAGCAGTCAGAGCCGCGCATGAACCGGTGGTTCTTCGCCTACGATATCCGGATCAGCAACCTCGGCGACGAGGTGGTGCAGCTGATCAACCGGCGCTGGATCATCACCGACGCCGGCGGCCGGGTCGAGGAGGTCAAAGGGCCGGGGGTGGTCGGCAACCAGCCGGTCCTGGCGCCCGGCGAGTCCTACTCCTACACCTCGTTCTGCCCCCTTGCCAGCCCCTTCGGCACCATGGAGGGCAGCTACGAGATGGTGACCGAGGGCGGGGTCACCTTCCACGCCAGGATCGCCCAGTTCACCCTCAGCCAGCCCATGGCCGTCAACTGATCGGCAGGCCCCGGGTCTCGAGAGCCCTCACGATCAGGTCGGCGCTGCCGTCGATGCCGAAGCTGCCGGTGTTGACCACCAGGTCGTAGAGCGAGCTGTCGGCGGGGTCGCATCGGAAGTGGCGATGCACGAACTCGCGCCGGTTGCTGTCGATCTCGTCGACCTGCTTGGTGGCGAGCCGGCGGTCGATCCCCTCGGCATCGGCGAAGGCGCCGACCCGGAAGTCCCGGGGCGCGATGACCCGCACCCGCAGCCCGCCCTCGGGCGGCAGGATGAGGTTCGCGCCGCGGCCCACGATCACCACCCGGCCGGCCCCGGCCGCGAGGGCGACCACCTTGCCGACGAGGGCGACGTAGGAGTGCTGCAGCACGAGGCGCGAGTTGAACAGGTTGAGCAACGTCTCCGAGAACCAGTCGGCGCGGGTCTCGTCCATGAGCTCGAGCACCCGGGGCTCGAGCTTGAGCTGGTCGGCGAGGACGTTGACCAGCTCCTTGTCCAGCACCGCCCAGCCGAGGCGCTCGCCGACCTCCTGAGCGACCTCGGCGCCGCGCGAGCCGCATTCACGGGAGACCGTGAGGTACGGACCGAAGGTCTTCGGAGCGACCACCGCCTCCTCGCCGCGGCCCGCCGCGCGCTCCATGAGCCCACGAAACCGCATCTGGTACTCCACGAGTCCGGTTGCGACGCTCCCGTGCTGACGCTCTGCCGTCGAGGTTGCCATGGCTCCCTCCCTGCGAGTTGCTTCTGCATCTCAATATAGGGCCTGGCCGCGCCATCGGCCACCGCCGTCGAGCGGCCCGGTCGGGGCCGTCGTCAACCTCGACAGGTCGGCGGTCGTCCCACCGCCACCGAACGGTCCCGGCGGGCGGCGCCACCGGTCACCGCAGCGATTCCGGCGCCGTCCGGCGCCGCGACCCGGGCGGGCCACGGCCTGCCCAGGTCCCCCGCCGCCCGACCGGGCACCGTTCGGTGTTCGGTGCCATCTCCCCAAGAGGCTCCCGGCGCCGTCGGTACCGCTCGACGTCGTCGAGGCTCGGCTACAATCGCTGGCGACACGCGACGCGACGGGAGGATTGCATGGCAAAGACGGTCGGAGTCATCTTGTCGGGCTGCGGCGTTTTCGACGGCGCCGAGATCCACGAGTCGGTGCTCACCATGCTGGCGCTCGACCGTGCCGGGGCCGAGATGGTGATCTGCGCCCCCGACATTCCGCAGATGCACGTTGTCGACCACCACACCGGCCAGGTCGCCCCGGGCGAGAGCCGCAACGTCCGGGTCGAGTCGGCGCGCATCGCCCGTGGGCCGGTGGCCGATGTCGCCGAGGTCGACGCCTCCGCGCTCGACGCCCTGATCCTGCCCGGCGGCTTCGGTGCCGCCAAGAACCTCTGCACCTTCGCGGTGGCCGGCGCCGACTGCGAGGTCGAACCCGGAGTCGCCCGGCTGGTCCGCGAGGTGCACGCCCAGGGCAAGCCCATAGCCGCGGTCTGCATCGCCCCCGCCCTGCTCGCCAAGGTGCTCGGCGCCGAGGGGCCGGCCCTCACCATCGGTACCGATGCCGGAACCGCCGGCGCCCTGGAGGCCATGGGCGCGACCCACGTCAGCTGCCCGGTGACCGAGTTCGTCATCGACCGTGAGCGCAAGCTCGTGACGAGCCCCGCCTACATGCTCGCCCAGAACATCTCGGAGGCGGCCGAGGGCATCGAGAAGGCGGTCAAGGCGCTGCTCGACATGGCGTGACCCGCCCCCGCCGGGGCCATGGTCAGTAGGAGAAGGGGTCGGAAGCGTCCGGACCCGTCGAGGAGGCACCGCCGGTGGATTCGGCCCCGCTGCCTTCCTCGGTCCGGGCCGGCTTCTTTCGGCGCTTGCGCCCGCTCCGACGCTTCTTGCGGCCCGGCTTGGCGCCGTCGCCGGCGTCCGGCTCGGACTGGGAGGCATGGGCCTCGCTCGGCTCCTCGTCCCCGCCGTCGGGCTCGGCCTCCGACGTCTCCGGCTTGGGCTGGTCGCTCTTGCGGTGCTTGCGTCCCCCGCGACGCCGCTTTCGAGGGCTTTTCTCGGAACCCTGATCGAGAGCCTTCTCGGACGCCCCCTCCGAACCCTTGCTTTCGTCCGTGGCCCCGCCCTTCGCGGCCTCCTGGGACTCCGGCTTGCGACCTTGGGAACGGATCCCGTCGGCGAGATCGGCGGCGCTCACCGCCGCCTGGGGAGCGGGATGCGGGACCTCGGTGGCGCTGCGTTCGGTCCAGTCGATCTTCTCCTCGGAGCGGTGGAGCCCGGTGGCGGCGATGATCTCCACCCGGATGTCGAACTCGCGCTCCAGGTCGGCGAGCTCCTTGCGGCGTTCGTTCTGGATGGCGTCGGCGAGCTCGGGGTGGAGGGCGATCCGAACGCTCTTCAGCCGGCCGGTGACGGCGCGGGTCTCGATGCGCCGGAGGATGTTGAGCCCCACCAGCTCGGGGCTGGCGATGGTGCCCGCGCCGCCGCAGGTCGGGCAGGGCCGGTGGGTGCGCAGCTGCAGCGCCTTCTTCAGGCGCTGGCGGTTGATCTCGAGCAGCCCGTTGGGCGACAGGCGGCTGGTGGTGTGCTTGGCCTTGTCGTCCTTCATGGCGTCGCGTATGGCCTTCTCCACCGCGCCCCGGTGTTTCGAGCTGCGCATGTCGATGAAGTCGACCACCACGAGGCCGCCGATGTCCCGCATCCGCAGCTGGCGCGCGACCTCGGTGGCCGCCTCCATGTTGGTGGTGTGGGCGGTCTCCTCCTGGCTGCCGCCCCGGGTCGCGCGACCCGAGTTGACGTCGATGGCGGTGAGCGCCTCGGTGCCGTCGATGACGATGGAGCCGCCCGAGGGGAGCTCGACCTTGCGCAGGTAGATCCGCTCGATCTGGCTCTCGAGCTCGTACTTGCTGAACAGGGGCAGGCGCTCGGTGTAGTGGACGAGGCGGACCCGGCCGCGGGGCATGAAGGTGCGCATGAAGCCCTCGGCCTTGGAGAAGGCGTCGGCCTCGTCCACCAGGATCTCGTCGACGGTGCTGTCCACCGAGTCCCGGAGTGCCTGGACGATGAGGTCCTGGTCGCTGTAGAGCAGCCGCGGCCCCTTGCCGGTGTTGGCCTCCTTGCGGACCTTGCTCCACAGCCGCAGGAGGGCGTTGAGGTCGCGGTTGAGGCTGCGCTGGGGCTGGTCGGCGGCGTTGGTCCGGACGATGACACCGCAGCTCTCGGGCAGCTGCAGCCGATCCAGCCGCTCGCGGATGACGGTGCGGTCCTTCTCGTCCTCGACCTTGCGGGACACCCCGCGCACGTCGTCCAGGGGCATGAGCACCAGGTAGCGGCCGGCGATGCTGAGGTTGGTGGTGACCAGGGCCCCCTTGTGGCCGACCGCGTCGCGGACCACCTGGACGAGGACCGGTTGGCCGCGCTCGAGAATCCGGTCGATCTTGGGGTGCTTGCCGTCACCCCCCGGCTTGCGGTGGTAGGCGGCGGGGACCACGTCGTCGGCCCGCAGCAGGCCGTCTTTGTCGGCGCCGAAGTCCACGAAGGCCGCGTCCAGGGACGGCTGCACCCTGGCGACTACGGCGCGGTAGATGTTGCCGCGGCACAGGCCGGCGTCGGCCGCCTCGACCTGGTAGCTCTCCAGGGTGGTCCCGTCCACGATGGCGATGCGCACCTCGTCGGCGCGCTGAGCGTTGATGAGCATGCGTCGAGTCACGATGTCTCCGGGACCGGGACGGACTTGATTCGAAGTCGACGTCCGGTGTCATTTGGTGAGGCTTCGCTGACAATCACCGCTGCCAAGGGTAGCACCACTGAGCAGAGAGTTGGGAGTTAAGAATTGAGAATTAAGAATTTAGAACTGAGAATTCAGCAGCGGTAGAGCACCGCGCCCCAGTTGAGGCCGCTGCCCAGGCCGACGAAGCAGACCAGGTCGCCGGGCTTGACGCGGCCCTGCTGTCGGGCCTCGTGGAAGGCGATGGGGATGGTGGCGGCGGTGGTGTTGCCGTACTTCTGGATGTTGTTGAACACCCGCTCGTCGGGCAGACCGAGGCGCTTCTGCACGCCCTCGTTGATGCGCAGGTTGGCCTGGTGCATGATCACCAGGTCGAGGTCGTCGGTTGTGAGCCCGTTGCGCTCGAGGATCTCGAAGGTGACCTTGGGCATGAAGGTGACCGCCAGGGCGTAGACCTTGCGGCCCTCGACGATGGGGACGTAGTCGCCCGAGTGGTACATGTCGGGGTGGAAGTAGGGCCTGAACGCCGACCCGGCGGCCTTGGTCCACAGCCGCTCCGCCTCGTTGCCGTTGGTGCGGAGCAGGCAGTCGA
This sequence comes from Candidatus Methylomirabilota bacterium, assembly GCA_035464095.1. Classification (GTDB taxonomy): domain Bacteria; phylum Acidobacteriota; class Thermoanaerobaculia; order Thermoanaerobaculales; family Sulfomarinibacteraceae; genus JAHECW01. The sequence goes on from DATHSO010000206.1 coordinate 18,195, forward strand.
CGACGCCGCGGCGGTCGTCGTCCGAGGCCTCCACGACCACGGCGCCGGCGCCGTCGCCGAACAGCACCACCCGGTCGCGACTCTCGGTGTTCTTCGCGAACTCCTCGGGGCTGAGAGGGCCCGCGGCCTCGCCCCGGGCGACCTTCCAGCTCTCCTCGGACCAGGGAACGAGGGCGGCGTGGACCTCGGCACCGATCACCAGGACCCGCCGGGCCTGGCCCGACCGGACCACGGCGTCGGCGAGCTGGAGGGCATAGACGAATCCGGCGCACTGCTGACGGATGTCGAGGCAGGGGATGTGCTCGAGCCCGAGCTTGCGCTGGACGTAGGGCGCCGAGCCCGGGAAGAAGTAGTCTGGGGTCATGGTCGCTACGATCAGGTAGTCGATGTCGGAGACCTGGAGGCCGGCGTCCTCGAGGGCTCGGCGGGCCGCGGGGACCGCGAGGTCCGACGTCGCCTGGTCGGGGGCCGCGTAGTGGCGCTGCTCGATGCCGGTGCGGACCCGGATCCACTCGTCGGAGGTGTCCATGATCTCGGACATCGTGTCGTTGCTGACCCGCAGTTCGGGAATGTAGATGCCGGTTCCCGTGATCACCGCACGCATCGGCGCCTCCCTCTCGACGCGACACTATATCCCACCGATCCCCCCGCGCCCAACACCCATCACATGCTATCGTTCCGCCCATGACCGCCGGCATCTCGGTCGCGTTCACCGACGTCGCCAAGCGCTACGACCTGCGGGTGATCTTCCGCTCGGTGTCGGGCGAGGCGGCGCCGGGCGAGGTCCTGGTCATCACCGGGCCCAACGGTTCCGGCAAGTCGACCCTGATGGCGATCCTGTGCGGGCTGTTGCGGCCGTCGCGGGGCGAGATCCGCTACCACCGGGGCAACGGGGACACCGTTCCGCGCGACCGCTGGCGCCGGCACCTGGGTGTGGTCGCGCCGGCGATGGCGGTGTACGAGGAGCTGACGGCGCTGGAGAACCTCCGTTTCTTTGCCCGGGTGCGCGGCCTGACGGTGGGCGACGACCGTCACCGCGAGCTGCTCCGCCAGGTCGGTCTCGACCCCGACCGCACGACCCCGGTGCGCGGCTACTCCACCGGCATGGCCCAGCGCCTGAAGATCGCCCAGGCGCTCCTCCACTCGCCCGAGGTGCTGTTCCTCGACGAGCCGGGCTCGAACCTGGATCCGGCCGGCCAGGACTGGCTCGAGGACCACGTCCGGGAGCTCGCCGGCGCCGGCCGCACCATCGTCCTCGCCACCAACGACCGCCGCGAGATGGGTTGGGGGAGCCGCCGTGTGGCGCTGGCTGGCTGAGGTCGCGGCCGTCGCCGTCAAAGACCTGCGGGCGGAGTTCCGCACCCGGGTCGCCCTCAACTCCCTGGCCCTGTTCGCCCTGACCACGTTGGCCGCGGTCTCCTACACGATCGGGCCCTACCGCCTGGCCGACGAGGACCGGCCCTTCCTGCTCTCGGTGCTGCTGTGGATCGTGATCTTCTTCGCGGCCCTGGCCGGGCTCGACCGGAGCTTCGTCAAGGAGGAGGAGAGCCACACGGCCCCGCTGCTCCGCCTGGCCGCAGCGCCGACGGTGGTGTGGGCCGGCAAGCTGCTCTATAACCTGTGCCTGATCGGGGTGCTGATGGCCATGCTGGTGCCTCTGTACTGCGTGCTCATGGGCTTCGACGTCGCCATGCCCTGGCGCTTCGTCGGCCTGCTCGCCGCCGGCGGTTTCGCCCTCGCGGTGACCACCACCATCGTGGCCGCGATCATCGCCCAGGCGATCACCCGGGGCGCCCTGTTCTCGGTGCTGTCCCTGCCGCTGCTGCTGCCCCTGCTCATCTTCCTGATCCAGGGGACCGCCGCCGTGGCGACCGGCGACCTCGAGGTCTTCGGCGACAGCCTGCGGGCGGTGCTGTCCATGGGCGGCGCCATGACCGTGGCGTCGGCCCTCCTGTTCCCGGTGGTGTGGACCGATTGACGAGCGCGCTTTGCCGGTGCAATGGACGGCGCGCGACATCTGTTGACGGTTTTAGTATCCTGGTCGCCCGAGACGCGACGCGATCGCAACGAGGGAGGTCGGATCGGTGACGAGGTTGTCGACAGCGCTGAAATGGGGGCTCCTGCTCTGGATGGCGGTGGTCATCTGGGCCGCCTTCATGTGGGTGCCCTCGGCCACCGGGTTCAAGGGCGAGTCGTCGCGCATCGTCTTCTTCCACGTCCCCACCGCATGGGTGGCGACCGTCGCCTTCCTGGTTTCCTGCATCGCGTCCGTCATCTACCTGTTCCGGCGCGAGCCCCGGGACGACGCCCGGGCCGCGGTCAGCGCCGGCCTCGGCCTGCTGTTCGCGGTGCTGGCGACCGTGACCGGCGCCATCTTCGCTCGGATCATGTGGGGCGCGTACTGGAACTGGGACCCGCGCCAGACCTCCATCACCATCCTGCTGCTGATCTACGCGGCATACTTCGCGCTCCGCGGTGCGGTTGCGGACACCGAAAAGCGGGCCACCCTGGCGGCGGTCTACTCGATCCTCGCCTTCGTGACCGTTCCTTTCCTGATGTTCATCGTGCCCAGGATCTACTGGTCGCTGCACCCGGACGTCATCACCAACGCCGACCCGGACAACCGTCTCGATTCGGCCCACCTGCGGGTGCTGCTGGCGTCGCTGGTCGGGTTTACGGGTTTGTTCGTATGGTTATATACTATCGGTAGCAGGATCGAGACGATCCGCCGTCGGCGCCAACAGGAGGTGCTCTAGATGTCCGATCTCGCCGGCATCATGGTGGTGACCATGATCATCTGGATCGGTCTCTTCGCCTACGTCTACCGGCTCGACCGCAAGGTCGGCCGTTTGGAGGACTGATGTCTGACTCGAGAAAACAGCGCCGAGTCTGGTACGCCATCGGCGGTGTGTTGATCGTGGCCTTCCTCGCCTACGGGGCCACGTCGTTCACGTCCAACCTGACCCCCTACGTTTCCTTCGACGAGGCCCAGAAGTCGACCCGTAAGGTCCAGGTCGCGGGTGGTCTGGTGCCCGACTCCACCGCTTACGTGGAGGATCAGGAGCTGCTCCGCTTCGGCATCGTCGAGGATGGCGGCGCGACCATGACGGTGCTCTACAAGGGGATCAAGCCCGGCAACTTCGAGGAGGCGACCCAGATCGTCGCCATCGGCACCTACTCGGACGGTGCCTTCCACGCCGACCAGCTGCTCGTGAAGTGCCCCTCGAAGTACCAGGGGGTCGAGGACGACCCGACAATCCACGGTTCCGAAGCCTAGCCCGGGCCGCGCCAGCGCCGCCGAGGGCTTCTCGAGCTGATCGCCGACGTTACCCGGCCCCGGGTCGGGATCGAGCGGAGAGGAGATCCGATGTACATCCCAGGCACCGTGCTGCTGTGGCTGGCCTTCGCGCTCGGCCTCGGGTCCACCGTGGCCTACGCCCTCACGATCCGCGACCCCGAGAGGTGGCGGCCCTACGCCCGCCAGTCCTACGCCCTCATGACGGCCGCCATCGTCATCGCCTCGGGCCTGCTCATGTACCTGCTGGTGACCCACGACTACCGCCTCCACTACGTCTGGGCCTACTCGGACAACATGCTGCCCCTGCACTACCTGATCTCGACCTTCTGGGCCGGGCAGGAGGGCAGCTTCCTGCTCTGGATCTTCTGGGGGGTCCTCCTCGGCCTGCCCCTGATGCGCTACGCCCGGGCCTACGAGTCGCGGGCGATGATCTTCTACAACCTGACCCTGCTGTCCCTCATCATGCTGCTGCTGCGCCAGGACCCCTTCCGCTTCCACGAGGGCCTGACGGCGGCCATGATGCCCATGGACGGGCAGGGCATGAACCCGCTGCTCCAGAACCCGTGGATGGTCATCCACCCGCCGGTCATGTTCATCGGCTACGCCGCGCTGGCAGTGCCCTTCGCCTTCGCGCTGGCGGCGCTGTGGATGGAGCGCTACGACGAGTGGACCAAGGTGACCCTGCCCTGGGTGCTGCTGGGCCTGTTCACCCTCGGGACCGCCATCATGCTCGGCGGCTACTGGGCCTACGAGACCCTCGGCTGGGGCGGCTACTGGGGATGGGACCCGGTGGAGAACGCCTCCCTAGTGCCGTGGCTGATCACCGCCGCCCTGACCCACGGCATGCTCCTGCAGCGCAGCCGCAAGCGCTTCCGCCGGCTCAACCTCGTGCTCGCCGTCGCGGCCTTCCTGCTCGTGGTCTACGCCACCTTCCTGACCCGCTCCGGCGTCCTGTCGGACTTCTCGGTCCACTCCTTCGTCGACCTCGGCATCACCGGCTGGCTGATCTTCAACATGGGCTTCTTCCTGGTGGTGTCGACCGGGCTGCTGGCCCTGCGCTGGCGGGCGATCCCGACCGAGGTCGGGGACGAGCCCTTCCTGTCGCGGACCATCTTCTCCGTGGTCGGCATCCTGCTGTTCATCCTGGTCGGGCTGGTGGTGTTGGTGGGCACGTCGGCGCCCATCCTCACCCAGCTGTGGGGCAAGCCGGCCCAGGTCGGGCCCGAGTACTACAACGCCATGGGCTTCTGGATCGCCGTGGTCTTCGCCCTGTTCCTGGCCGGCACCCCCTTCCTGGCCTGGAGTCGGGCGCGCGAGCACGCGGGCAGGATTCTCGCCGGGACCCTGGCGGTGACGGTGGCGGGTTTGGTGCTGGCGGCGGTCCTCGGCCTCGAGGGCTGGCGCTCATTCGTCTACGTGGGGGCCGTGCTCTTCACCATCGTGGCCAACGGGTGGGCGGTGCTCGACCACGCCCGTTACCAGCGCTGGTCCCTCACCGGGGGCCCCCTGGCCCACGTCGGCATGGGTCTGATGATGCTCGCCTTCCTGACCACCGGCTGGCTCGACCAGCAGAGCAAGATCCGCCTGCGCCAGGACCAGCCGGTCCAGGTTCTCGGCTACACCATGACCTTTCGGGGCATCGAGAAGCCGACCCCGACGGCGCGCGACGCCATGGTGGTGGAGGTGACCGACGAGCGCGGCAGGAACTTCGTGCTCAGACCCAAGATGTGGGTCAACCAGAAGTCCAACCAGCTCGTCGCCAACCCCGACATCAAGTCCTTCCTGACCACCGACCTCTACCTGGCCCCGGTGGAGTTCGACCCCGGCTCCGAGCCGCCGCCGAGCGCCCGCTTCATGCTCACCAAGGGCGAACCCAAGGACTTCAACGACTGGACTCTGACCTTCCTGGGCTTCGACATGTCGAAGCAGAACAGCGTGCCGGGCGCTCTCACCATCGGTGTCCAGGTCCGCCTCGAGCGGCCGGATCACGAGCCGGTGGTGCTCGAGCCGAGCATGATCTCCACCGACCAGGGCGTGCAGGCCGTGGCGGTCGACATTCCCGAGGTCCCCGGCGGCAGGCTCCGGGCCACCGGCATGAACGTCGACGCGGGCCTCGTCCGGGTCGAGCTGCTCGGCCTCGGCGGCGGCATCGGCCGCACCGCGGTCCTCCACAAGGGCGAGACCCTGGCCTACGAGGACCTCAAGATCACCTTCTCGGGCTTCGACCTTTCGGACTTCGACCCGGATGCCGGCAAGATCAACTTCGGCGTGGTCTTCTCGGTGGAGGTGGACGGCCGGAGCATCGAGGTGGTCCCGAGCTACCGCGGCGGCATGGAGGGCGACCCCGTGGTCACCCCCGCCATCGTGCCAGGCAGCGGCGGCATCGCCCTCACGCCGGGCCGGATCGACGCCGAGAACGGGGCCGTCCAGCTCCAGGTCTTCGACCCGACCCTGCCGGCGGCGGGGCCCGAGCCCGCGAGCCTGGTCCTCGACGTCTCGACCAAGCCCCTGATCATGCTGGTCTGGATCGGGACCCTGCTGGTCATGGCCGGCATCGTCGTCGCCATCACCCTTCGCGGCAAGGACGTCGCGTCCATCCCGTTGGAGGGCTGAGCCTCTCCACCCGCACCCGTGCCCGCGTCCGCGTCCGCGTCCGTGCCCGATCGCAGCGGCAGCGATCAGCGGCAGCAAACAGGGGCAGTGATCAGCAACCAGCGGCAGTGATCAGCGTCTGCACCCGGACCCGGAGCCGGACCCGCACCCGGACCCGGACCCGTAACCGGTAGCTGCCGCTGTCGCCGGTTGCTGATAGCTGTCCCCGATCGCTGATCGCTGATCGCTGATCGCTGCCACTGCTGGTGTACAGTCGCCCCCGTGAGGCGCCCCGATCGCCGGCTGATGCCACCGTCGCGCCTCGCCCTGCTCGGCGAGGCGAGGATCGTCGCCGAGTGGGCGGCGATGCGGGCCGCGCTGCCATGGCTGCGGCGGACCGCGCCCCGCGGCGACGGCGGACCCGTGATCGTCGTGCCGGGCTTCGCGACCGACGACGGGTGGACGGTGAGCCTGCGGGGCTTCCTCCGGTCGATCGGACACGACGCCCGCGGCTGGGGCCTGGGCCGCAACCACGGGCGGGTGCCGCAGCTCGTTCCGCGGATCGGCGAGAGGACGGCCGAGCTGGCCGACGAGGCGAGGCGGCCGGTGCGGCTCGTGGGCTGGAGCCTCGGCGGCTACCTGGCACGCGAGGCTGCCCGCGAGAGCCCGGACCTGGTTGACCGGGTCATCACCCTCGGCGCGCCCGTGGTCGGTGGGCCCAAGTACACCGCCTCGGCGCCCATGTACCGCAAGCGGGGCTACGACCTCGACTCCATCGAGGCGGATGTCGAGGCTCGCGAGGCCGACCCGCTTCCCGTTCCCGTGGAGGCGGTCTACAGCCGCTCGGACGGGGTGGTCGCCTGGCGGGCGTGCATCGATCGCCGGAACCCCGGGGTCCGCCACCACGAGGTGCGGTCGAGCCACCTGGGCCTGGTGGCGTCGCCGGAGGTCTTCCGGCTGGTCGCCGAGCTCCTCGCCGCACCGCCATCATCCGGAGGTCCGTGAGCCCGAGCCCCGGTCTCTGGGTACAATGGGGCGCGGTCTTCAGGGAACGGGCAACGGGCGGACGGGCCGAACGGCGGGATCGCCGGGGCGAGGGCTCGAAGATCGCGGCAACGGGAGACGCGGATGAGGATCTTCACGCGACGGCACGCTCCGGGCACGGCCCCCGGCACCCTGGCGGGGGCGGGGGCGCCGCCCGCGCCGATCCGGATGCGCTACGCCGAGTACGACCGCGACAGCCTGGTCGAGGCCGAGCTCCAGAGGCCCTCGGAGGTGCCGGAGGCGAACCTGGAGCGCACCCAGTGGCTCGACGTCGAGGGCCACGACGTCGAGCTCGTCGCCGCCCTGGGGGAGGGGCTCGCCATCCACCCCCTGGCTCTCGAGGACGTCATCAACGTGGGCCAGCGCACCAAGAGCGAGGACTTCCCGAACGCGGTCTTCGTGGTCCTCGAGTGCTTCTCCCTGGACGGGGCCGACGGCTCCGTCGGCAAGGAGCAGATCAGCCTCGTGATCCAGCCGGACGTCGTGCTGTCGGTGCGCGAGCGCCGCAGCGACCTCTTCGAGCCGGTGCGGGCGCGGATCCGCGGCGGCAAGCCGAGGATCCGCGGCGGCGGCACGGGCTACCTCGCCTACGCCCTCCTCGACACCGTCGTCGACCACCTGTTCCCGGTTCTCGAGCACATCGGCGACCGCATCGAGGAGATCGAGGAGACGATCCTCGAACACCCCACTCCCGAGGCCGTCAGCCAGCTCCACGAGCTGCGCCGCGAGCTGCTGGTGATCCGGCGGTCGGTGTGGCCGCTGCGCGACATGCTCAACGGGCTCGCCCGCACCGAGGAGGAGGTGTTCAGCGACGAGACCCTGCTGTACCTCCGCGACGTGGTGGACCACGCCACCATGGCGTCGGACCTCGTCGAGACGCTGCGGGAGATGGTGTCGTCGGCCATGGAGCTGTACCTGTCGAGCATCTCCAACCGGATGAACGAGGTCATGAAGGTGCTGACCATCATCGCCACCCTCTTCATCCCCCTGTCCTTCATCGCCGGCCTCTACGGCATGAACTTCGACCCCGCGGCGAGCCCCTGGAACATGCCGGAGCTCGACTGGTACTGGGGCTATCCCGCGGCGCTGGCGCTGATGGCTGTGGTGGCGCTCGGCCTGCTGCTCTTCTTCCGGAGGCGGAGGTGGCTGTGATCGAGCTCGACCGCTTCGCGTGGGGCGAGGTCGCCACCCTCGACGTCGGCACGCAGGCGTCCTGTCAGCTCGGGCCGCTCAGGCTGTGGGCGCGGCGCGACCCCCGGGAGTGGACCCTGTCCTACGTCCGCGACCAGGCTTCCCTGGACACCACCACGACGGTGGAGATCCCGTCCAGGACCGAGCTCCAGGTCGACATCAAGCGCGCCTTCGACGCCGCTGCAATCGAGATTCCCTTCCCCCACCGTTCGCTGTACTCGGGCAGCGTCAGCGAGCCGTTCCCGGTGCGGCTCGTCCCGGACCGCTCGGACGCGGACTAGGGCGGCCCCGAGCGGGTGGCGGGGCCCGCCCGGATCGGCGGGCCGGTCCCCCTCCGGGTATGATCGGGACAGCACGAAGCGCGGAGTCGGTGATCGGATCGTCGCGGCCCGACGCCGGCCGGCGTCGGTTCGACGCGGGAGCACGCCGAGATGTGGACCGAGCGTCTGTACGCGCTGGCCGAGCGGTACCTGGGAATCCCCGCCGGCCTCGCCATTGCGCTCCACGCGCCTCTGACCGACCTGGCGGGCTGGGCATTCCTCGCCGTGCGGCGGCCCTTCAAGGACTGAGGATCGTGACCGTGCGGCGGCTGGGCTCAGCCCTCGGCCGGCCGGTTCGCGCCCTCGACGGGATCCGACGTCGTCGCGGGGACCGTGCTTCCCAGCAGCTGGGCCGGGGTCAGCAGGCCGCCCGAGATCAGCAGCTTGATCCCCTCCTCGACGGTGATGTCCAGGACCTGCAGCTCACGCTGGGGCAGCGCCACCAGGAAGCCGGTGGTGGGATTTGGGGTGGTCGGGACGAAGACCAGCGCGGACGGCTCCTCGGAGAAGGTGGTGGCGCCGGCGAACTCGCGGGTCACGAAGCCCACCGACTTGAGGCCGTCGCGCGGGAAGTCGAGAAGCACCACTTTCCGGAACTCGGTGCTGCCGCGGATCTGGATCGCCTCGGTGATCTGGCGCGCGCTCTGGTAGACGGGGCTGAGCAGCGGGACACCCGCGATGCGCCGCTCGAAGAAATCGAGAATGCGGCCGCCGAGGATGTTGGTGGCGAGGATGCCGAGGATGAACATGATGACGATGAAGATCGCGAAGCCGAGACCGGGGATCTCGACCTCGAAGAAGCGGAGCGAGATCGGTCGGAACCAGTGGTCGAGCAAGCCGAAGATGAAGCGCGCGAAGAACAGGGTGATGACCAGGGGGAAGGCGACCAGGAAGCCGACCATGAAGCGCCGCCGCAGCCAACGGCCGAAGCGGCGGCCGGGGGGGCCGGCATCCGGCTCGGGCTCTGCGAGCCGCCTGAAGAAGCCGCCGCCGTGAGGGTCGTGACCGCTCATGGGGGGCATTGTAGCGCCGCTGAGGAGTGGCCTGAGGTTGCGCTCGAGCCCGCATGGCACTATGGTGCGCGCCGCGATCGGCGCTGCCCGCCGCCCGGGGGCGGGCATCGGTGCGACGATGGGAGCTGACATGGAATGGTTCGGGACCTTGCCGGTGTGGCTGCTGTGCGTGGTGATCTTCTGGCTCAGGGTGTGCGACGTCACCCTGGGCACCCTGCGGACGGTGGCGATCGTCAAGGGCATGATTCGCTCGGCGGTCGTGCTGGGGTTCTTCGAGCTCATCATCTGGGTGGCGGCCATCAGCCAGGTCATCACGAGACTCAACGAGAGCTGGTGGGTGATGCTGTCCTACGCCGCCGGTTTCGCCGCGGGCAACGGCGTCGGGGTCCTGGTCGAGCGGCGGCTCGCTCTGGGCACGGCGGTCACCCGGATCCTGTCCGCCGGGCACGGCGACGAGATCGCCGTTGCCCTCCATCGGCTCGGCCACCAGGCGATCAGCTTCGTCGGCCGAGGCAGCGACGGCCCGGTGACCATGGTCTACGCCATGGCTCCCCGGCGGTCGACCCGCCGGATCCTGGACACCGCCCGGGCCATCGACCCGGAGCTGGTCTACGTCTCCGAGCCGGCGCACGAGAGCAACACCGGAGTCCAGCTCCGCCTTCGGCCGGTCGGGTATGCGACCGGCTGGCGGGCGGTGTTCAAGAAGAAGTGAGTGTCGCCCGCGGTCGTCGACTAGAATCACCCGGTGACCCGGCGCAAGGTCCTGTTCTGGATCGCGGTCCTCTACTTCGCCGAGGGGCTGCCCTTCGGCATCGCCTTCGACGTGTGGCCGGTGTTCTTCCGGGTCCACGGGGTGTCCCTGGCCGAGATCGGCCTCATGAGCCTGCTGTCCCTGCCCTGGACCTGGAAGATGTTGTGGGCGCCGCTGGTGGACCGCTGGGGAAGCCGCCAGCACTGGATCACCGCGGCCCTCTTCGTGCTCGGTGCGACGACCATCGCCATCGTGCCGCAGGACCCCTCGAGCCCGTCGTGGCTCATGTGGGGGCTGCTGCTGCTCTTCACCACCGCCTCGGCGACCCAGGACATCGCCATCGACGCCTATGCGGTGGACGTTTCGACCCCCGACACGATCGGCAGCATCAACGGCACGCGGGTGTCGGCGGCGCGGGTCGCCCTGCTGGCGGGCGGGGGCGGCTTCGTCTTCCTCGCCGACTTCACGGGCTGGACCGTGCTCTGGCTGGTGCTGGCCGGGGTCTTCTTCGGGCTCGCGGCCGTCGCCTGGGTGAGCCCGAGGGTACCCCTGGAGGCCGCCGAGCGCCGCCACTCCATCGGGCCAGTGCTGCGCTGGGCCCTGCGCTGGGAGATGGTGCCGGTGGTGGCCTTCATCCTGCTCTACAAGCTCGGCGACTCGACCCTGGGCCGCATGGTCAAGCCGTTCTGGGTCGATCGCGGCTACTCCCTGGCCGAGATCGGCGCCATCTCGGTGAGCCTCGGGGTCGTGCTGACCATCGCCGGCGCTCTCGTCGGCGGCTGGTTCACCAACCGCTTCGGCATCTTCCGGGCCCTGCTCTGGCTCGGCCTCGCCCAGCTGGTCTCGAACCTCGGGTACGTGGCGGTGGCGGCGATCGAGCTGCCCCGGGAGAGCATCTACGTCGCCTCCATGGTCGAGAGCTTCACCCAGGGCCTCGGCACCGCCGCCTTCCTGTCCTTCCTCATGAATCTGTGCGACAAGGAGCACGCCGCCAGCCAGTACGCGATCCTGTCGGCGCTGTTCGCGCTCACCCGCGACCTGGGCGGTGCCCTGTCGGGCATCGGCGTCGAGGTCCTCGGCTACGCGGCCTACTTCGCGGTGACCACGGCGGTGGCGGTGCCGGGCCTGGCGCTGCTGCCCCTGGTGAGGCCGCGGATTCGAGAGGGCGAGGGGAAGGCCGCGGGCTAAGAGCCGATGCGTCCCGCCGGCCGCCGTGGCGGCAGGCACGATGGGTGCAGTCTGAGCACGGTCAGCCCCTGCTCGTTGTGGCCGGCGACCCGTGGCGTCACCGGAGCTTACGAACGCGAGGCCGAGGCCGCCTGGATGGAGACGTGGGAGACGATGGCCGTCTCTCGGGCGGCTTCATCGCCGGAGATCGGTCCGCTCGGGAGCTCGACCCCGAGCCGCCCGGCGAGACCTCGCACCACCGCCGCCTCGACCTCGGCACGATCGGGCGCCCGCCCGAGCTCGGCCGACAGGGTCGTCACGTGGGACCTCAGCTCAGCGTCGTCCGCGAGCCCGAGGGCGCCGGCCTGGAGCCTGCCGTCCCAGTCGAGGAGGATGGCTCCGTGCTGCAGGATGCAGCCGGCGTGGGCGCGCATGGCCGAGCCCACGAGCTTGCGGCCCGCCACCACGACCTCGCCCTCGGCGGGCGCCGCGAAGCAGGGAACCGTGCTTGTCGGGTTCGGCAGGCGGAGGTTGACCGCGCCGCCGGTGAGCTCCGCGGCGACGCCCAGGGCGCGGCAGGCCTCGACGAGCCCGGCGCAGATCAGCCGGTAGGCCTCCTGCAAGCGAGACGGCAGCGGCCCGTGTCCCAGGGGCGCCACCACTGAGTAGGTGAGCTCCAGGTGGTGGAGCAGCGCCCGGCCGCCGGTGGGCCGGCGTGCGACGTCGACGCCGTTGGCCCGGCAGAAGGCGAGGTCGGCGGCGTCGAGGCCCTGGTGCTTGCCCAGGGTCAGGCAGGGCGGCGACCAGCCGTAGAGGCGCACCGTCGGTGGCGTTGCACCCGTCGATACGGCTTCGAGGACGGCCACGTCCCGGGCCATGTTGCGCGCCCCCGGGAGGTCGCCGTCGAGGATGAGTCGCCATTCCATGGGGCCGGAATGTAGCACGGGGGCGGGGAGGGCTCAGTGACAGTGACAGTGACAGGGACAGCGGCAGCGATCAGCGGCAGCGAACAGAAATCGGCAACCAGCGATCAGCGACAGCGTCAGCGATCAGGGGCAGCGACCGGTAATCAGCTGTCAGCAATCACCAACCAGCGATCAGCAAGCGGCGACAGCGACAGCGACCGGTGCCGGGTGCGGGTCCTGGTCCGGATGCGGGTCCGGGTCCGGGTGCGGGGGAGGGTGTAAAACCCTCCCCTACGAGCAGTTTCCGGTTCGCCTCGTGGTTTCCGGATTTGTCTCCTAGGGGCGGGTTTTACACCCGCCTCACGGGCGCTCCGGCGGTCGGCAGCGCCCGATCCGGGTCCGCACGCTGCTCGCAGCCGCTGCCGCTGACGCTGTTTTGCTGCCCCTGGTTGCTGCCGCTGTTTGCTGTTTGCTGTCCCTGATTGCTGATCGTTGGCTCCCGCCGCGGGCAGCAGAGGCGCTCGAGCTGTTCGACCAGGTGCGCGCCATGACCTGGCGGCTGCTGCATCCCGAATCCTGAGGTGGAAGGAACCCGGGGCCGCATTGTAGGGCCGGCGGCTCGCCGGCCTTGCCCGGACGATGCCGGTTGACCGCGTCCGCGTCCGGTTCGGCCCCGTGCCCGTGCCCGTACCCGTGCCTGTACCCGATGGCAGCGACCAGCGGTCAGCGGACCCGGACCCGGGGCTGCGAACCGAAGCCGGGCGCCACCCGTAGGGGAGGGTTTTACACCCTCCCCCCGGTTCGAGCGCCTAGGCGCTCGAGCCGGACCCGGGCCCTGAAGCTATCCGGGGATTGGGAGCGGGAGGGGGAGCGAGAGCGGTTCAGCTGCGCTCCCGACCGGTCGGCGCGTCCGACGCGCCGCCACGATTCGTCCGACGAATCGGGTTACGCCCCCTCCTGCTCGGCGGGGGTGAAGCCCTCGCCGAACACCTCCTGGGCCGACGAGATGGCGACGAAGGCGTTCGGGTCGACCTCGGCGACCCGGAGCTTGAGGCGGCCGACCTCGTGGGCGGCGACCACGACGTAGAGCATGGGCCGGGGCCGGCCGGTGAAGCCGCCGCGGGCCTCGAGGAGGGTCACGCCGCGCTGGAGGTGGGTGAAGATCGCGTCGCGGACACCGTCGGGGTCGTCGGTGATGATCATGGCCTGGCGCGACGCCGAGAAGCCGGCCTGGACCATGTCGAGGACTCGCGCCGACACGTAGGCCAGCGCCAGGGCCACCATCACCGCCTCGGCGCCGAACTGGAAGGCCGCGACCGCGAAGATGGCGACGTTGAGGGCGAGCAGGGTCTGGCCGATGCCCAGGCCCAGGAAACGGTGGGCGATGCGGGCGATGACGTCGGTGCCTCCGGTGGTGCCGCGGCCGCGGAAGACCAGCCCCAGGCCGAGCCCGTCGAGCAGGCCGCCGTAGCAGATCACCAGCAGCCGATCGCCGGTGGGGGCGGTCAGGTAGGGCTCGGTGATGTCGATGGTGGCCGACAGGATCGCCACCGCGATCCCGGTCCGCACCAGGAAGCGCAGGCCGCCCGCCCAGCGCCAACCGATGACCAGCAGCGGCAGGTTGAGCAGCAGCGTCACCAGCCCCACCGGGGTTCCGAGAGCGTAGTGGAGCATGATGGCGACGCCGGTGACGCCGCCCGACACCACCTGGTTGGGCACGAAGAAGAGGTTGACGCCGAGGCCCACCAGCACCGAGCCGACGACGATCTGCACGTAGTCCGCGACCACCCGCCAGGGGCCGGTCACGGGGAGCTTCCAGGTCATGATCCACCTCCCCGCCGCGCTCTCCGGCGGTCGGGCCAGCCGGGGATCATGGCAGGTTCAACCCGGGTGTCAAGGGTGGGACCTCCCTGCGAGGGTGGTCGCGAGGCATTTCCAGCGGGGAAGCGGCGATCGGAAACGGTACAATCGGGGTCAACGGGAGGTTGAAATGAAACGAGTTGCGATTGCGATGCTGGTGACTCTCTCGTGCACGGTGTTGACATCGGCCTCCGATGCCGCGGAAGGCGCGGAGAACCTCGCGCTCACCTCGGGCGCAGCGGCCCCGGCGTCGGCCCCCGAGATCGAGCTGGTCGAAGCCAGCGGAACGCTGGCGACTGGCTATGTCAACAGCTCGGGGTGGTGCGGCGGACCGTACATCGACCTCACGGCCGGCGCCGAGGCGGTGCGGATCGTCAGCTTCGAGATGTACTTCAAGGGCACCGTCAACCGAGACGTCGATGTCTACTGGAAGTCCGGCACCTATGTCGGCTCGGAGACGAACCCCGGGGCATGGACCCTTCTCGGCACGGTCAACGTCACCCCCGGAGGCGATGGCACCCTCACCGCGGTCAACCTCGGCGGGGTCGACATTCCCGCCGGCCAGACCTACGGCTTCAAGGTGTGGGACGGCGGCACCGGTGGCACGTCCGGGCCGGGCCTCGACTTGCGAGCCAGCGGGACCGCCGTGTCGGACGGCAACCTGAGCCTGGCCTCGGATGCCTACACCTGCGACGAGCCTTTCAACGGCCTCAACAGCGGCTTCGGGTGGCAGGGGACCGTCACCTACGGCGATGTCCCGGTCGAGCTGCTGAGCCTCGAGGTCGAGTAGCAGCGAAGGTCATCGACCGGCGATCCTCCGCTCCGCGGCGCGGGCGTGGGCCTCGAGGCCCTCGAGGCGCGCCATGGCGGCGGCGTCGCGGGCCATGGCGTCGGCGCCGTCGCCGGGTTCCATCCGGAGCCGGAACCGGTCGGGAGCGGGAGCGGGAGGGGGAGCGAGAGCGGTTCAGCAGTGCTCCCGGGCCGGTCGGCGCGTCCGACGCACCGCCGCAATTCGTCCGACGAATCGCTGCCGCTGCCGCCCGTGGTCGCGAGCGGCGGATGCTAGACTGCCCCGGATCGAAGCGAAGCCAGCGCGTCGCGGCCCCGCGGGCCGGCAGTAACTCGCGAGTCGAATGGGGGTGCAGATGAGGTCCTGCCATCGTCCGGTGCTGATCGTGCTGGTGGGGGCCCTCGCGGCCTGCACCAGCGCCGGCGGCCCCGACCTGTCCGAGATGTCCTTCTCCGACGAGCCCTTGCTCGGCAAGCTCGTCTGGTACGACCTGATCACCGACGACGCCGAGGCCGCACAGCGCTTCTACGGCGGTCTCTTCGGGTGGTCCTTCGAGAAGACCCGCGGCCCGCGCGGGAATGACTACTACCTGGTGCGGGACGGCGGCATCTACCTCGGCGGAGTGGTCCCGGTCGCCGATCCGGGCGACGGCTCGGAGCTCTCCCGGTGGCTGCCCTACGTCTCGGTCGCCGATGTCGACGACTCGGTCGCTCGAGCCCGCCTGGAAGGGGCCGAGGTCGTGGTCGAGCCGCTCGACGTCGGGCTCGGCCGGGTCGCGGCCGTCGTCGATCCCCAGGGAGCGGCTTTCGGCCTGGCGCGGAGCGAGATCGGCGACCCCGACGATGCCACCACCGCCGGCGGGCCGGGCCGAGTGGTCTGGGCCGAGCTGCTCGCGGACGACGCCGCGGCCGCCGCGTCGTTCTACGAAGCCGTGGTCGGGTACGGTGTCCGGGCCGTCGAACGCCAGGGAGGCCTCTACACCCTGTTGGTCGCTGACGGTCGCGTCCGGGCCGGGATCCTACCCAACCCTACGGATTGGAAGCCCCAGTGGTTGCTGTACTTCGGCGTTGCCGACCCGGCCGCGGCCGCGGTCCGCGCCGAGTCGCTGGGGGGACGGATCCTGCTGGCGCCGACCCCAGAGGTGCGCGACGGCCGCATCGCCATCGTCAGCGACCCGTCGGGTGCGGTGCTCGTGCTGCGGGCCTGGCCGATTGCGGACGAGGAGATTCGACGATGGGCAAGTTGATCTCGAGGCTTTTCCTGGTGGCGCTGCTGCTGTCCTCCTGCATGCTGCTCGTCGGCTGCTCCGGTAACGTGGGAGTCGGCGTCAGGGTCGGCGTGCCGGTGGGCAGCCACGGGCACGTCAGCGTGGGGGGCGGCCGCTGGCTCTGAACGAGGCCGAAGGGCACCGGTGGCAGTCGGTGCCCGTCGTCGTTCAGTCGCCGTCCCGAACCCTCAGCTCGGCGGCGCGGGCGTGGGCCTCGAGGCCCTCGAGGCGCGCCAGGGCGGCGGCGTCGCGGGCCATGGCGTCGGCGTCGTCGCCGGCTTCCATCCGGAGCCAGGTCCGCAGCCGAAGGAAGTCGAGGACGCTCAAGCCGCCCTTGTAACGGGCGACGCCTCCGGTGGGCAGGGTGTGGTTGGGCCCGGCGCCGTAGTCGCCGAAGACCTCGGCCGCGGCGGCGCCCACGAACAGGCCACCCCAGTGAGCGAGCCGGCCGGAGACGGTGTCGGCGTCGACGGTGTGGACCTGCAGGTGCTCCGGGGCGAGGCGGTCGCACACCGCCACCGCGCGGTCGAGGTCGGGCACCACCACCGCGAACCCGTGGCCGAGCGCCGCCCTCGCGGTCGCGGCAGTGGGCAGGTCGGCGATCTGGCGTTCGAGCTCGGCGTCGACCGCGTCGGCCAGGGCCGCCGAGGTCGTGACCAGCACCGGCAGGGCGTCGGGGTCGTGCTCGGCCTGGGCCAGCAGGTCGGCGGCCACGGTGGCCGGATCGGCCTCGCCGTCGGCCAGGACCACGAGCTCGGAGGGGCCGGCGAGCATGTCGATCCCGACGGCGCCGGCCACCAGCTTCTTGGCTGCCGTGACCCAGCGGTTGCCGGGACCGACCACGACGTCGCAGGCCGGCACCGGCCCGGCGCCGTAGGCCAGCGCCGCCACGGCGTGGGCGCCTCCAACCGCGAGCACCGCATCGGCCCCGGCCACGGCAGCGGCCGCCAGGGTGACGGCGGTGGGCCGAGGCGACGCGACCCAGACCTCGGCGACACCCGCCGCCCGGGCGGTGACCGCGGTCATGAGCACCGACGACGGGAGCGGGTAGCGGCCGCCGGGGGCGTAGCAGCCGGCCCGCTCGACGGGGGCGACGGCGTGGCCGGCGATGCCGCCGGGTACCGGCGCCTTGAGGTCGACCAGGGAGTGGCGCTGGGCATCGGCGAAGGCGGCGATGCGGTCGGCCGTGCGCTCGAGCAGGGCGATCACCTCGGGGGCGAGCCCGTCGCGGGCGGTCTCGAGGGCGTCGCGCCCGAGGACCAGCGGCGCACCGGGGGCGAGGTCGCCGAGCTCCTCGGCGATCTCGCGAAGGGCGGCCTCGCCGCCCGTGCGCACGCGCTCGACGATGACGGCGGCGCGGTCCAGGGTGTCCCGGTCGACGGCCTCCCGGCGGCTGTGCTCGACCTCGTCCGGGCTCAGGCGTCTCAGCTTCATGGCGTCCCTCCTGGCTCCACAACCAGCGAGCCGTCCCGGCGCCGGACCGCCCGGCTCCGGCGGTCGAGCTCGCGCGCCACCGCCTCGAGGGGCACCCCTCGCGCGGCCAGGGTGGCGAGGGTGAAGTAGAGAACGTCGGCCGCTTCCCACGCGACCTCGGCGGGGGTCGTGGCGGCGGCCAGCTCGGCGGCCTCCTCGGCGAGCTTGGCGGCGAGCAGGGCGGGGTCGCGCGCCAGTCGCTCGGTGAAGGAGCCGGGCACCGGGTTGGCGAGCCGGTCGTGGAGGCGGCGCTCGAGGGCCGGCAGCCCCGCGTCGGCACCCCAGCAGGTGCGGGTCCGAAGGTGGCAGAAGCCGCTGCCCGCCTGGCGGACGGTGAAGCGCAGGGCGTCGCGGTCGCAGTCGGCCTCGACGCGGAGGAGCTCCTGGACCGCCCCCGAGGTCTCGCCCTTGCGCCACAGCCCGCCACGGGAGCGCGACCAGTAGATCCCGCGCCGCTCGGCGACGGCGGCGGCCAGGCTGGCGTCGTTGGAGTAGACCAGGCCGAGGGCGACGCCGTGCTCGTCCGCGACCACCGTCGGCCACAGGCCGTCGACCCGGTCCGAGTCCAGGGGCGCGGCAAAGGCCTCGGCGAGGCCGAGGCGGCCGGTGTAGAGCGCCATGCCGACCTGGGCGTCGGCGCCGAGCCGGTCCAGGGCGGCGACCTCGGCGGCGGTGGTGATGCCGCCCGCGGCCGTGACCCGGGTGCCGCCCGCGGCCTCGACCACCCGCCGGCAGGCCTCGAGGTCGATGCCCCCGAGCCGGCCCTCGCGCTCGACGAAGGTCACCAGGAAGCCGCCCACCAGCTCCCTCAGCTCCGCCAAACGGTCGAGGACGGTGGCGCCGGTGCGCTCGGTCCAGCCGCGCACCACGACCTCGCCGTCGACCCCGTCGAGGGCCGCGATGACCCGCTCGCGCGGCAGCTCGGCCAGCACCTCCGGGGTCGCCGCGGTGCCCAGGATGACCCTCTCGGCGCCGGCGTCCAGCCACTGGAGGGCGGCGTCCACCGAGCGGATGCCGCCGCCGACCCGGCACGGGTGGCGGCGGACCAGCTCGCGCAGGACCCCGGCGTTCGACCCGCGGCCGAGGGCGGCGTCGAGGTCGATGACGGCGAGCTCGCCGACCACCGCGAAGCGCTCGGCGGTCTCGAAGGGGTCGGTGGTCTCGACGGGCTCGCCGCGGCCGCCCACGAGCTGGACGGCGCGGCCGGCCATGAGGTCGACGGAGGGGACGATCATCGGCGGACCTCCACGCCGAGCGCGGCGAGCTCGGCCTTGAGAACGGCGACGGTGGTGTGGCCGTCGTGGAAGATGGTGGCGGCGAGGACCGCGTCGGCCCCGGCGGCGAGAGCGTCGGCCATGTCGGCCGGCCCGGACGCGCCGCCCGAGGCGATGATCGGCACCGGCACCGCCCGCCGCATGGCCGCGAGCAGCTCCAGGTCGTAGCCGGCGCCGGTGCCGTCGCGGTCCCAGGAGGTGAGCAGGATCTCGCCGGCGCCGCGGTCCACGGCCTCGGCCGCCCAGGCGAGGGCGTCGCGGCCGGTCCGGTCCCGGCCCGAGCGCACCACCACCTCCCAGCCGTCGCCCGAGCGCGCGGCGTCCAGGGCGAGGATGGTGCACTGGCGGCCGAAGCGGCGGGCCAGGTCGTCGAGCAGGCCGGGGCGGGCGACGGCGGCGGTGTTGACCGCGACCTTGTCGGCGCCGGCCGCGAGCAGGGCCTCGGCGTCGGCGAGCTCGCGGACGCCGCCGCCCACCGTCAGCGGCAGCGGCAGCACCGCGCGCACGGCGCTGACCACCTCGAGGGCGTGGCCGCGGCCCTCGGGGGTGGCGCTGACGTCGAGCACGACCAGCTCGTCGGCGCCCTGCTCGGCGTAGGCTCCGGCCAGCTCCACGGGGTCTCCGGCGTCCCGCAGACCCTGGAAGCGGATGCCCTTGACCACCCGACCGTCCTTGACGTCGAGACAGGGAATGACCCGGGGCAGCAGCATCACGCCACCTCCCCGGCCGCCGCCAGCCAGCGCTCGACCAGGGCCTGGCCCCACGGCCCCGACAGCTCGGGGTGGAACTGGCAGGCCAGGACCGCGCCGCGCTCCAGCGCCGCCACGAAGGGGCCGCCGTGGTCGGTGACGGCGCCGGACCAGCCGTCGGGGACGGCATCGAGCTTGTAGCTGTTGGCGAAGTAGGCGACGCCGTCCGTGAGCAGGCGGCAGCCCGGGCCCGCGGCCACCCGGTTCCAGCCCAGCTGGGGTCGGCGCACGCCCTCGGGCAGGGCGGTGACGGTGGCTTTGATGACGCCGAGGCCGTGCGCCCCCGGGCTCTCGTCGCTGGCCTCGGCGAGCAGCTGGAGGCCGAGGCACACCGCCAGGGTCGGCCGGCCGGCCCGCAGGCGCTCGGCGAGGGGCTCGCGCAGGCCGAGGGCGTCGAGGCGCTCGGCCACCGCACCGAAGGCGCCGACCCCGGGCAGGACGAGCCGCTCCGCGGAGGCGAGGTCGTCGCCCGACTCGGTCAGCCGCACCGCGCAGCCGGCCCGGCCGAGGGCCGCCGCCACCGACGCCAGGTTGGCGGTGCCGGTGCGGACCAGGACGACCTCGGTCACGACCCGCCCCCGAGGCTGCCCTTGGTGCTCGCGATGCCGCCGCCGGTCGCGGCGGTGGCCTCCCGCAGGGCCAGGGCGAGGGCCTTGAAGGCTGCCTCGGCCCGGTGGTGGTCGTTGGCGCCGCGCAGCAGGTCGACGTGCAGGGCGCAGCGCGCAGCCATGGCGAAGGAGACCAGGACGTGGTGGACATTCTCACAGGCGAGGCTGCCCAGGGACTCCCGGGTCAGGCCCAGGTGGATCTCCGGCCAGGGCCGGCCGGACAGGTCCACGACCGCCCGCGCCAGCGCCTCGTCGAGGGGGGCGTGGGCCGAGCCGAAGCGGCGGATGCCGGCGCGCTCGCCGAGGGCGCGGTCCAGGGCCTCGCCCAGGGCCAGGGCGCAGTCCTCGGCGCTGTGGTGGTCGTCGACCTCCAGGTCGCCCCGGCACTCCAGCTCCAGGTCCCAGCCGGCGTGGAAGGCGAGGGCGGTGAGCAGGTGGTCGAGGAAGCCGATCCCGGTGTCGACCTGGACCTCGCCCGAGCCGTCGAGGGCCAGGCGGCCGCGGATCCGGGTCTCCCGGGTGGTTCGGTCGATGTCGGCGGTGCGGGTCGAGGCGGTCATGGCAGCATCTCCAGGAGGTCGTCGAGGCGGTCGAGGATGCGGGCGGCGCCGGCAGCGACGAGGGCGGAGCGGGCGCGCTCGGGCTCGTCCTGGGGGGCGAGGACGCCGAGCGGCAGCACGCCGGCGCCGCGGGCCGCCCGCAGGTCGTCGGGGGTGTCGCCCACCATCCAGGCGTGGCGTGTTCCCAACCGCTCCAACGCCAACCGCACCGGCGCCGGGTCGGGCTTGATGGGCGCGTCGTCCATGGTCACAACCGTCGCGAAGCAGTCGGCGAGGCCGTGGTCTGAAAGGAAGCGCTCGGCGTCCCGCCGCGGCCGGCCGGTGACCACGGCCAGGGGAAGCCGGGCGGCCAGGCGGCGGACCGTCTCCGGGTCGACCAGCAGCCGCTCGTGGCGGCAGAGCCCGGGCTCGCCCGGGGTCCCCTGGTAGAGGGCCTCGAAGCGCTCGGTGACCTCCTCGAGGGACGCCTCGACGCCGCGCTCGGCGAGCAGGCGGGTCGTGAGCTGCCAGTCGTTGTTGGCGTTGCCGGCGGCCTTGGCGGCCGAGACCTCGTCCAGGGTCAGGGCGACCCCGTACCGGGCCGCGGTCTCGACCACGCTGCGGCGGTAGGACTCGGACTCGTCGGCGATGACACCGTCGAGGTCGAAGAGCAGCGCCTCGGGCCGGAGCACGGTCCGGAAGGCGGCGGCCAGGCGCGCGAAGGCGGCGTCCTGACCGGGCAGGGTGGTGCGCAGCCAGTCGTCGAGCTCGGCCCTTCCAGGGAAGCCGCGGATCGCGACCCCGAGGGCCGCCATGGCGGTGCGCACCCAGCGGGCGTCGGCGAAGCGGGCGAGGACGAAGCTGGCCTGGGACGGCAGGGGCCCGGCGCCGAGCTCGGCGAGCAGGGCGGCGAGCCGGGCCCGCTCGCCGCGAACCCGTTCGATCCGGGCCGGGGCGGGCTCGGCGCCGGCGGCGACCAGGCCCTCCAGGAGCTCCAGGGTCGGCCGCGCCACCGGGAAGGGCTGGCCCACCCGCCACATCCAGTCCATGACCCGGGCGTCGCCGACGGCGTAGCCGGCGCGCAGGCCGGCCCCGCCCCAGGCCTTGGAAAAGGTCCGCACCAGCACCACGTTGGGGTAGCTCAGGGCGAGCTCGGTGAGGTCGAGCTCGGGGTCGGTGAACTCGCGGTACGCCTGGTCGAGGACGACCAGGGTTCTCGGCAGGCCCTCGACCAGCGCGAGGAGCTCGTCTCGGCTCAGCGCCGCGCCGGTGGGGTTGTTGGGGGAGACCAGGAAGAGCAGCGCGGCGTCGTCGCCGGCGGCAGCGAGCACCCGGTCCACCGGAAAGGGCCCGCTCCACCAGGGCACGGTGGCGATGTCGGTGCCGGCCAGGATGGCGTAGCGCCTCGGCATGCCGTAGGTGGGCTGCATCATCACCGCCCGCCGGCCCGGGCAGCACACCGAGCGCACGGCCCGCTCCAGGGCGTCGTCGGCGCCGCAGGTGACGATGACCCGGTCGGAGGCGACCCCGAGCCGCTCGGCGAGGCGGCCGACCAGCCGGTCGGTCCACGGGTAGCAGTGGGCGTCGGCCAGGTCGGGGGCCGCCCCGGAGACGGGCAGCGGCTCGGTGGCCTCGTTGAAGTCGAGCACCAGGTCGGTGGCGAAGGGCGGCCGGCCCACCGAGTAGCGCGACAGCTGGGCCAGGGCCGGCACCGGTGCCACGAGGAGGGGAGTTTGAGTCATGGTCGGCTCCTGGATTGAGCTCTCGGGTCACTCTCTCGCCCGCGTCCGCGTCCGCGTCCGAATCCGGACCCGGACCCGGACCCGGACCAGGACCCGGAGCCGGCTCGGGAGCGGGAGGGGGAGGGGGAGCGAGTTGACGACCGCTGCGGCGTGGCCGATTGTTCACTGCCACTGCCACTGCCACTGCCACTGCCACTGCCACTGCCACTGCCACTGCCACTGCCGCTGCCACTGCCGCTGCCACTGCCATCGGACGCGGACGCGGACGCGGACGCGGGGATCATGGCACGATCTGAGCAATGCGGGTGACGACGACGTCGGAGCCGCCGGCGGCCTTGAGCTTGGGGATGACGGCGGGCAGGTCGGCGCGAGGCACCGCGGCCTTGACCGCGAAGCCGCCGCCGCCGGCGAGCTCGGCGACCGTGGGCTGGCGCATGCAGGGCAGGACGGCGAGGACCGCCTCCAGGGTGTCCGGGGTGACGTTGACCTCGACCATGACCCGGCGCCGTGCCTCCAGCACCGACCGCACCAGCAGGACCAGGGCGTCGATGGCCCGCCGGCGCTCGGGGTGGTTGAGGGCGTCCGGGTTGGCGTACAACCGGGTCGACGAGGTCATGAGCTCGTCGACCACCACCAGGGCGTTGGCCTCCAGGGTCGAGCCGGTGGCGGTGTTGTCGACGATGAGGTCGGCGTCCTCGGGGGGGAAGACCTCGGTGGCGCCGTAGGAGCGGACGAAGGTGGCGTCGAGGCCGCGCTCGGCGATCCAGCGCCGGGTCAGGCGCTCGTACTCCGAGGCCACCACCAGGGGCCCGCGGGGCAGGGCGCCGTCCCGGACCAGGGACGCCGGGGCCGCCGCCACCACCCGCACCGGGTCGAGGCCGGTGTCCACCAGCTCCACCAGGTCGCCGTCGAGCTCGGCCACCCAGTCGGCGCCCGCGAAGCCGACGTCCCGGGAGCCGGCGTGGAGCATCTCGACGATGCTCTGGGGCTTGAGGATCTTGACCTCGCAGTCGGGCAGGTTGACGTGGGGCCGGTAGGAGCGGACGGTCTGGGTGAGGTGGATGCCGGCCTCGGCCAGCAGCCGCGCCACCCCCTCGTGCATCCGGCCCTTGGGAATCGCCAGCTGGAGCGTGTCGTCGTCGGTTCGTCGGATCATGCTTCCTCCGCAGCTTCGCGCACTGCCCTGACAACAGAAAACGCCGGCGGGGGCCGGCGTTGTGGGTCTCAGTCGTCTCGACTGTCTAGACCATCACCCAGCCCCCCCGCCGGTGTCGCCGTGATGATGATGGTGGTGGCGGTTGCCGTCACGCATGGGGAAAGGCTAGACGCAGGCGCCGCATTCCGTCAAGTGGAATTCTCAATTCTCACTTCCT
>DATHSO010000207.1:0-14255 GCA_035464095.1 Candidatus Methylomirabilota bacterium
GCCCGGGTTCGGTGGGCGGTAGCTCTGTACCCGACACCGATCCCCTCTTTGCTCCCGGCGCGACCATCGGGCACGGACGCGGACGCGGAATGAAAACCCCCGCCGAGGGGCGGGGGTCGTAATGTGCGATGTCTTGGCGGGCGCCGCGCCCGCCACCGCGATTCGTCCGACGAATCGCCGCTACATGATCGCGAAGAAGGGGCTGCGCTCCCCGGACCGGATGGCGGCGCCCTTGGCGGCCACGGTGGGCAGGGCCCGGTAGCAGAAGTGGATAGCGGTCTGGACCTTGTTGTGGTAGAAGGCGGCCTCGTCGTGGCCCTTGAGAAACTCCTTGTAGGCCTTCTTGTCGTCGGTGCCGATTCCCTTCTCTTCGAGGATCCCGCCCAGCTTCTTCTTGGCGAGCATGGCCTGGTCGAGGAGCAGGTGCGCGCCGAGGACGGTGCCGACCATGTCGAGCAGCGGCGGCGCGTTGAGGAGCACCATCTGGATGGCGTCGGGCCGCTTGGTGAGCTCCTTGGAGATGGTCTCGATCTGCTTGAGGGCGGCGGCGAGCATCCACGCCGGCTCCATGAGCTCGGGGTCGGACTTGGCCTGGTTGAAGGTCTTCTCGGCGGCTCCGAGGAGCTCGCGGATGGTCTTGCCGCCGTTCATGGGCAGCTTGCGGGCGACGAAATCGAGGGCCTGGATGCCGTTGGTGCCCTCGTAGATGCAGGCGATGACCGAGTCGCGCATGTACTGCTCGGCGGGATAGTCGTTGGTGTACCCGTAGCCCCCGAAGACCTGCAGGCACCAGTGGCACACCTGGACGCCCCACTCGGAGCACCACGCCTTGCAGATCGGCGTCAGCATCTCGACGTAGCTCTTGTACTTCTCGGACTCCTCGCCCTCGGTCATGAAGTGCATGTCGTGGTAGTAGGAGGTCTGGAGCAGGATCGCGCGCATGGCCTCGACGTAGGCCTGGGAGCTGAGCAGCATCCGGCGCACGTCCGGGTGCTCGACGATGGGCACCTGCGGCGCCTCGGGGTTGCGCATCTCCTTCCAGTGGCGGGACTGGAGGCGCTCGCGGGCGTAGGCCAGCGCCTGCTGGTGGGCGGCGCCGGCGGCGGCCTCGCCCTGCAGCCCGACCTCGATCCGGGCCGCGTTCATCATGTGGAACATGAGCTTCATGCCCTCGCCCTCCTGGCCGAGCAGGAAGCCGCGGCAGTTGTCGTTCTGTCCGAAGACGAGGGTGCAGGTGGGCGATCCGTGGATGCCCATTTTCTCCTCGATGTTGTTGCAGTAGACGTCGTTGGGATCGCCGAGGCTGCCGTCCGGGTTGACCCTGATCTTGGGGATGACGAACAGGGACAGCCCCTTGGTGCCCACCGGCGCGTCCGGGGTCCGCGCCAGCACCAGGTGGATGATGTTCTCGGTGAGGTCGTGCTCGCCGCCGGTGATGAAGATCTTCTCGCCGGTGATCTGGTAGCTGCCGTCGTCGTTCTTGACCGCCTTGGTCTTGGAGGCGCCGACGTCGGAGCCGGCCTGGGCCTCGGTCAGGCACATGGTGCCCGCCCACTGCCCGGCGAGCAGCTTCTCGACGTAGAGCTGCTTCTGCTCGTCGGTGCCGAAGCCGGCGATCATGTGGCCGACGCCCCGGGTCAGCATCAGGGTCAGCGAAAACGACACGTTGGAGCCGGAGAAGAACTCGTTGACCGCGGTGCCGAGAACCTCGGGCAGGCCCATGCCGCCGTACTCGGGGCTGGCCAACAGGCCGATCCAGCCACCCTCGGTGACCGTCTGGAAAGCCTCGTGGAACCCTTTGGGAAGGGTCACCTTGCCATCTGACCACTGGGCGCCGACGCGGTCGCCGATCTCGTTGCACGGCGCCAGCTGCTCCTGGGCGATCTTGAGGGCCTCGTCGAGGACCATCTCGACGTTCTCGAGGTCCCAGTCGGCGAAACGCTCCGCCTCGAGCAGCTTGGCGGTGGGCAGCCACTCGAAGAGCTGGAACTTGACGTCACGAAGATCGACTTTGTAGTCCACGAACGACCTCCTTGGGGGCGATGAGGGGACAAGAGACCATCAGGTGAATGAACACTCATTCATTCTCCCCGAAGCGCGGCATGAAATCAAGGGAAAAATGCCGAGACGCGGCAATTTTGCTGTAAGGGGAACGTCGCAGAGGCCCGAGTTCATCCAGGCTCTCCCGCGTCCGCGTCCGCGTCCGCGTCCGAACCCGGACCCGTTCGGGATCGGGAACGAACGGGATCGACTCCGCTGCGCTTCAGGCGCCGGTCGGCGCGTCCGACGCGCCGCCGCAATTCGTCCGACGAATTGCTGCCACTGCCACTGCCACTGGACTGTCCGTCGGGCACGGACGCGGACGCGGTCGCGGACGCGGGAAAGAACAACCGCCGGCGGGTGCCGGCGGTCGGTGGGTCGCGTTGTGGGATTCGTCGTCAGCGGCGGCGGCGGTCGTCGCGACGCGGGCCGCGGCTGTCGCGGCCGCCGCCGGGACGGCCGCTCCGGCGCTCGGGCCGGGCGAGCGGGTCGCGCTCGGGGACGTCCTCGCCACGGGCGCGGGCCTCCTCCTCGAGGATGACCCGGCGCGACAGTTTGATGCGGTCGTTGCCGTCGATGTCGATGATCCGCACCCGGATCGGGTCGCCCTCGTTGAGAGCGTCGCGGATGTCGGGGATCCGCTCCATGGAGATCTCCGAGATGTGGAGCAGGCCGTCCTGCCCCGGGAGGATCTCGACGAAGGCGCCGTAGGGCTCGATGCGCTTGGCGATGCCGTCGAACTCCTCGCCGATCTCGGGGACCGTGGTGAGGGCCTGGATGATGGCGATCGCCTTCTCGGCCGCGGCCTCGTTGTTGGAGGCGATCTGCACGGTGCCGTCGTCCTCGACGTTGATCTTGCACCCGGTCTGGTCGACGATGCTGCGGATGGTCTTGCCGCCGGGGCCGATGACGTTGCGGATCTGGTCGACCTCGATCTTGACGCTGTAGATGCGCGGGGCGTAGGGCGAGACCTCGTCGCGGCTTTCGGAGATGGCGGTCGCCATCCGGTCGAGGAGGAACAGCCGGCCGCGACGGGCCTGCTCCATGGCCGTCTCCATGATCTCGCGGCTCAGGCCGGAGACCTTGATGTCCATCTGCAGGGCGGTGATGCCGTCGCGGGTGCCGGCGACCTTGAAGTCCATGTCGCCGTAGTGGTCCTCCTGGCCTGCGATGTCGGTGAGCACGGCGAAGCGCTCGCCGTCAGAGACCAGGCCCATGGCGACCCCGGCGACCGCGGCCTTGACCGGGACGCCGGCGTCCATCATGGCCATGGAGCCGCCGCACACCGAGGCCATGGACGAGGAGCCGTTGGACTCCAGGATGTCGGAGACCACCCGGATCGTGTAGGGGAAGGTCTCCTGGCTCGGGACGCCGTGCTGCAGGGCGCGCCGGGCGAGGGCGCCGTGGCCGATCTCGCGGCGGCCGGGGCCGCGCAGGAAGCGCGCCTCGCCCACCGAGAAGGGCGGAAAGTTGTAGTGCAGCATGAAGGGGTTGCGGGAGTCGCCCTCGAAGGCCTCGATGATCTGCGAGTCCTCGGAGGTCCCCAGGGTGCAGGTGACCATGGCCTGGGTCTCGCCGCGGGTGAACAGGGCCGAGCCATGGGTGCGGGGCAGGACCCCGACCTCGCAGGTCACCGGCCGGATCTCGTCGAAGGCACGGCCGTCGAGGCGCTGCTTCTCGTCGAGGATGGTCGACCGGGTGATGTCCTTGACCATCGAGTGGAAGATGCTCTTGACCCACCCGGTGTGCTCGTCCTTGAGCTCCTCCGGGATCTCGTCCAGCGCCTTCTGCCGGATCGCCTTGATGGCGTCCTTCTGCTCGAACTTGCCCCGAGTCCGCATGGCATCGCGCAGGGCGTCGGTCCAGCGCGAGCGGACGGCCTGCTCGAACTCGCCGCTCCACGGTTCGGGCTCGGACTCGAAGGGGTCCTTGACGACGCCGAGCTCGGCCACGATGTCGCGCTGCACGGCGATCAGCCGCCGGATCTCCCGGTGGGCGAGGTCGAGGGCATCGAGGATGACCGCCTCGGGCAGCTCGCCCGCGCCGCACTCCACCATGGCGATGGCGTCCTCGGTTCCCGCGACCACCAGGTCGAGGTCGCTGACGGCCTGCTCGGCGTAGCTCGGGAAGACGACGAACTCTCCGTCCACCCTGCCGACCCTGACGCCCGCGAGGGGCGTGTCGAAGGGGATGTCCTTCGCGGCCATGAGCGCCATCGACCCGCCGGTGATCCCGAGCACGTCCGGCGGGTTCTCGTCGTCGGCCGACAGCACCCACGCGATGATCTGGGACTCCCGGCGCCAGCCGTCCGGGAACAGGGGCCTCAGACCCCGGTCGATGACCCGGCAGGTCAGGATCTCCCGCTCGGTGGGGCGTCCCTCGCGCTTGAAGAAGCCGCCCGGGATCCGGCCGCCGGCGTAGGTGTTCTCGCGGTAGTCGACGGTCAGCGGCATGAAGTCGATGCCGGGGCGGATGTCCTCCTCGGCGACCGCGGTCACCAGGACCATGGTGTCGCCGAGACGGACGACGGTCGAGCCGTTGGCCTGCTTGGCGATCTTGCCGAGCTCGAACGAGAGCTCCTTTCCGCCGATGTCGACGGATCGTGTCGTGATGTTCATCAAGCTGTCCTATCTCAGCCGCGCAGGCCCAGGCGCTCCACGAGCTGACGGTATCGGGTGATGTCCTTGCCCTTCAGGTACTCGAGCAGGCGGCGGCGGCGGCCGACGAGCTTGAGCAGCCCGCGCCTGGAGTGGTAGTCCTTCTTGAAGGACTTGAAGTGCTCGGTGAGGAACTGGATACGACGGGTGAGCAGGGCGACCTGCACTTCCGGCGACCCGGTGTCGTTGGCATGGGTCCGGAACTCGTCGATGATCTCTGGTTTCTGGGCGTCGAAGTGACTCATCGTGTTCTCTCCACTGTCCTCCGGTGGCGAGGAGGCATCGGTACGGTAGCAGGAAGATCCCCGTCTGGCAACGTCTCGGTCGGGCCCACGGTCAGCTCCTCCGGCCGCCGGCGCGGCCTTCCACGAGCACCATGGCCGGGTGAACGGTCAGGGTCCGGCCGCGCGCCAGCACCGAGACCACGGTGCCGATGCCGAGCAGGCAGCGGTCCGGCGATCGCACCAGGACCCGCGACTGGGCCTCGACGTCGTCGCCGCCCGGCCGCAGGACGACCACCTCCTGACCGTGGACGAAGCGGTCGCCGGCGGCCGCGTTGACGACCAGCTCGGGGAAGGGGAGGGCGACCCTGTCGAGGGGAACCCAGGCGTCGGAGCCGACGACCTCCTCGGGATCGGACGCGGTCTCGAGGGCCCGTTGGGGCAGGGCATCGGCGACCTCGTAGGGCCCGATGGCGAGCCGGCTCAGGTGGTGCAGGTGGCCGCCGCAGCCGAGCTCCCGGCCGATGTCGTGGGCCAGGGAGCGGACGTAGAAGCCGGTCGAGGCGGTGACGGTGAGGTCGATCTCGTGGGGGTCGTCCGACCGCATCGTGAGGGAGTGGACCGTGACCGGCTTGGGGTCGATCTCCACCGTCTGACCGCTGCGGGCGAACTCGTAGAGCTTCTTGCCGTCCACCTTCTTGGCCGAGAACGGCGGTGGCAGCTGGTCGAAGGAGCCGCTGAAGCGCGCCTCGAGACGGGCGAGGAGGTCGCGATCGAGAGCCGGCGGCTCGCCCTGGGGACCGGTGACCTCGCCCTCGCGGTCGTAGGTGGTGGTGGCGAAGCCGAGCCGCACCAGGCCCCGGTAGGTCTTGTTCCAGCCCAACAGGTACTGTTGGAGCCGGGTGGCGTGGCCGACGCAGAGCAGGAGCAGCCCTTCGGCCATGGGATCGAGGGTGCCGGTGTGGCCGATGCGGCGCTCTCTGAGGGCCCGCCGCGCCTTGTCGACGACGTCGTGGGAGGTCGGCCCCGAGCTCTTGGCCACCGGCAGCACGCCCGAGAAGCGGGGCGGGCGGCGCCGGCTCATGGCTCGCACCCCAGCAGTCGGGCCAGGCTCGCTTCCAGGGCCCTCCGGGCCTCGCCGAGGTCACCCTCCAGGGAGCACCCGGCGGCGTTGGTGTGGCCGCCGCCGCCGAAATCGGCGGCGACGCTGCGCACGTCCACCGCCCCCCTCGAGCGCAGGCTGACCTTGACCTTGCCGGGCTCCCACTGCTTGCAGAACAGCACCACCTCGACCCCGGACACCGCGCGCGGGATGTTGATGATCTCGTCGGTGTCGCTGCTGTCGGCGCCGGCCCGCACGAAGGCGGCCGGGTCCACCTCGAGGCTCGCGAGACGGCCCCCGCAGCCGAAGCGCAGGGTCTTCAGCGCCTCGCCGAGGAGCCGTACCGAGGCCTCGGTGCGGCCGTCGTGCACCCACTCGGAGACGGTCGGGGGGTCGGCGCCCGCCGCGACCATCTCGGCGGCGGCGAGGAAGGCCCGGGGACGGGCGTTGTCGTACCGGAAGTCGCCGGTGTCGGTGGCGACGGCCACGTAGGCGTTGGTCGCGGCCGCCGGCGACGGCGCGACCCCGGCGGCCCGGAACATCCGCCACACCATCTCGCCCACCGCCGGCGCCTCCTCGTCGAGGTAGTTGACCTCGCCGTAGGCCGGGTTGGCCAGGTGGTGGTCGATGTTGAGGATCGGCACCCGGTCGAGGCCTTCGAAGCCGGCCCGGTCCAGGTCGGGGCACTCCACGGTGACCACCAGGTCGTAGCCGTCGGGGAAGTCGTCGGGCAGGGTTTCGGCGACCCGGACGGTCGCCACCCCGGGAAGCCGGTCGAGGTTGGCGGGAGCGGGATCGCGGTTGACGATGACCGTCGTCACCCCGAGGGCGGTGGCGAGCTCGGCGAGAGCGAGCTCCGAGCCGACGGCGTCGCCGTCGGGGTTGCGGTGCGAGGTGAGCAGTGCGCGACTGGCGCGCCGCAGCCGGGCCACGGCGGGCAACGGGTCGGGGATGCCGGGGGTCATGACGCGCCTTCGTCGCCGGGGTCGCCGGGGTCGCCGGCCTCTTCGGAGGGCATGGAGCCTTCGGCGTGGAGACGCTCGAAGACCCGCTCCATGTGGTCGCCGTACTGGTAGCTCTCGTCGCGGAGGAACTCGAGCGTCGGCACCGTTCGCAGCCGCATCCGTCGGCCGAGCTCGCGTCGCATGAAGGAGCCGGCCGCCGCGAATCCGTCGCCGGCCGAACGCTCGCGCTCGGCATCGCCGATGAGCGAGAAGTAGATCCGTGCGTGGGAACGGTCGGCGGTCAGGCGGACCACCGAAACGGTGACCTGGTCCAGCCTCGGGTCCTTGACCTCGTGCTGCAGGAGCTCGGCGAGGACCGCCCGCATCTCGCCCTCAAGACGGGCATTCCGGTTGCTGCTCTGGTGACTCACCCTGTGTCGTCCTTCCGGTCTGTCGACGGCCGGAGCCTCAGGTCTCGATGATCTCGACGTTCCAGTCGAGGATGTGGCCGCTCCAGGTCCGGTCGACGGTGCCTGACACCCGCTGCAGCCGGGCCTCGAGGTCGACGATCTCGGTGGAGACGGCGAGGATGGCCAGCTCGGAACGCTGGTGGAGGTCCTGATGGTCGGTCTCGAGGACCATCACCTGGTGCCGGGCGCGCAGCCTCTCCATGAGGCTCCGGACGTGGCTCCTCTTCTCCTTCAGGCTGCGGGCCTCCGGGATGTGGAGGCCGAGCCTGGCGACGCCGACGTAGATCTTCTTCATCCTCCGAGTTCAGTGGCCGGTGCCGGGCCCGTCCCCGGCCCGCCTGGTTTCGTGCGCTTCGGGCTCGAGCCCGGGCGACGCGAGCGCGGTCCGCCGTGGCGTCGTCACAGCTCCGGGGCCACCTCCACCATCTTGTAGGCCTCGATGACGTCGCCGGTCTTGATGTCCTGGAAGCGGGCGAGGCCGATGCCGCATTCGAATCCCTGGCGGACCTCGCTCGCGTCTTCCTTGAACCGGCGCAGGGACACCACCTCGCCCTCGTACACCACCACATGATCGCGGACAAGCCTCGCCTTGGCGTTGCGGGTGATGACGCCGTCGGTGACGTGGCAACCCGCGATGGCGCCGATCTTGGGCACCCGGAAGACCTCGCGAACCTCGGCGTGGCCGAGCTCCTCCTCGCGGAAGATGGGTTCGAGCAGCCCGACCATCGCCTTCTTGACGTCGTCCACGAGGTCGTAGATGACGGTGTACAGGCGGACGTCCACATGCTCGGTCTCGGCGAGCTCGCGGGCGGTCCGCTCTGGCCGCACCGCGAAGCCGATGATGATGGCGTCGGAAGCCGACGCGAGCATGACGTCGTTGGTGGTGATGGCGCCCACCGACCCGTGCAGCACGCTGATGCTGACCTTCTCGGTACCGAGGCTGGTGAGGGTCTCGCGGAGCACCTCCACCGAGCCCTGGACGTCGGCCTTGACGACCAGGTTGAGCTCCTTGGTCTCGCTCTCGGCCATGGTGTCGAAGAGGTTCTCCAGCGTCGCCTTGCGGGTCGTCATGAGACCCTCTTCCTTGTCGCGTTGGGCCCGGTAGGACGCCACCTCCTCCGCTTTGGCCTCGGTCTCGGTGACCTGGAGGACGTCGCCCGCCGCGGGGACGTCCTCGAAGCCCATGACCTCCACCGGCGACGACGGTCCGGCGTGGTCGACGCGGTCGCCGGCGTCGTCGGTGAGGGCCCGCACCCGGCCGAAGGTGGAGCCGCAGAAGTAGTGGTCGCCCACCGACAGGATGCCCTGCTGGATCAGCACCGTCGCCACGATGCCGCGTCCCTTCTCCTTGCGGGCCTCGAGGACCACGCCCCGGGCCGGTCCCTGCTCGCTGGCGGTGAGCTCGCGCATCTCGGCGACCAGCAGGATCATGTCCAGCAGGTCGGCGATGCCCTCGCCGGTCTTGGCCGACACCTTGACCGACGGCACGTCGCCGCCCCAGGCCTCCACCAGGACCTCCTGCTCCGCGAGCTGCTGCAGCACCCGGTCGGGGTTGGCGTTGGACTTGTCGATCTTGTTGATCGCCACGAGCAGGGGCACGTTGCCGGCGCGCGCGTGGTTGATGGCCTCCCGGGTCTGCGGCATGACGCCGTCGTCCGCGGCGACCACCAGGACCACGATGTCGGTGACCTGGGCGCCGCGGGCTCGCATCTGGGTGAAGGCCTCGTGGCCCGGCGTGTCGACGAAGACCACGGTGCGGCCGTCCGACGACTGCGCTCGGGAGGCGCCGATGTGCTGGGTGATGCCGCCGGCCTCGCCCTCGGCGACCCGGGTTGAGCGGATGGCGTCGAGCAGCGACGTCTTGCCGTGGTCGACGTGGCCCATGACGGTGACCACCGGCGGCCTCGGGACCTGCGGGCCCTGGGCCTCGGCGGACTCCTCGCGCTCGAAGTCGATGAGCTCCTCGGCGGTGGCGACCATGGCGTCCACCTCGAGGTCGGCGCAGATCTCCTCCGCGAGCTCGTGGGGGAGGGCCTGGTTGGTCGTCACCATGACGCCCTTCTGAATCAGGAGGCCGAGCAGGTCCTTGGCGGTGATGTTGAGCTTCTCGGCGAGCTCGCGGGCGGTCACCATCTCGGACAGCAGGATCGGGCCCTCGGGCTTGACGCCGTCCCTGAACTGCAGGGTGCGGCTCGGCCGCGGCGGCGCCGGCCGGCGCTCGCTGTCCTGCAGCTGCTGGCGGCGGCGGGTCTTCTTCCCGGGGCGGCCGACGACCGGCCGGGGCCCGGGCCGCGCTCCGGCGGTGCCCTCCTGCTGGCCCTTGAGCTTCTGCTCCTCGAACTTGGTGAGGAGCTCGCGGATCTCCTGGGCGTCGGCGGCCGACTTGGCCTTGCGGCCCGAGGTCCGGTCCGCTTTGCGCTGCTTCTCGGCTTCCTTCTGGTCCTTGAGGCGCTGCCGGATCTCGTCGGGGGACAGCTCGCGGAGGTTCTTCTCCAGCGGGGTCTTGGCCCGTCCGGGGCGGACCCGTTGCGGCGCCTCCTCCTCGCTCTGGGTGCGGCCGGCGATGAGCTCCTCCTCGGTGATCTCCACCTCGGCGGAGAGCTCGTCGTCGTCGAATTCCTCGGCCTCCTCCAGTCCCTCGATCTCCTCGAGGCCGGCCTCGGCGGCGGCCTCGAGCTCGGTGCCGAGCTCCTCCTCGATGGCCTCGCCGTAGGCCGTGTCGTCGACCAGTTCCTCTTCGTCGAAGGCGGTGTCGATCTCGGTCGCGGCCTCGGCGTCGAGCCCATCCTCGCCGGGGACGACGCCGACCTCGGCGTCGGCAGCTTCGTCGGCGACGGTCGCCGCCCCGGGCGCGGCCTCCTCGGTCACCGCGGTGGCGGCGTCTGCCTGGGCCCTGACCTCCTTGATCTCCTTGGCGGTCTTGACGACCTGCCGCCGGCGGCGCTTGGCCATCCGGTCGCGGGCGGTGGAGGTGGCGGCATCCTCGGCCGGCTTCTCGGCGCGGACGATGACCTCGCGCGGACGGCGCTGCAGGGTCTCTCCGGTGATGATCGCTCGCACCGTCGCCAGGTCGAGGGTGTCCTCCTCGCCGGCGACGCTGACGCCGATGGACCGGAGCTTGAAGATCAGCTCCTTGGCCGTGATGCCCATGGTGTGGGCCAGATCGACCACTCGCAACTGCTGCATGTTCACTCCTCCCCGCCGACCGAGTCCGCGGTTTCGGCGAGGGCCTCATCGAGGGTCTCCTGGGCCATGTCGAGGAGCCGCTGGGCGGTCACCGGCCCGATGCCGGGGATCGACGACAGCTCGTCGGGGGTCTTGGCCAGGATGTCCTGGATGGTGTGGATACCGTGGCTTTCGAGGCGCTCGCGGAGGCGGTCGGTGAGCGCTGCCAGCTCCTCGAGGGGGATCAGCTCGTCGTAGGAGACGACCTTGGCCGTGGTTCCGATCTCGGGCAGGGAGTCCTCCTCGGCGACCCCCTCCATC
Source organism: Candidatus Methylomirabilota bacterium (assembly GCA_035464095.1). Taxonomy (GTDB): domain Bacteria; phylum Acidobacteriota; class Thermoanaerobaculia; order Thermoanaerobaculales; family Sulfomarinibacteraceae; genus JAHECW01. The sequence goes on from DATHSO010000207.1 coordinate 10,921, forward strand.
TCCCGGAGCATGGAGGCGAGGGCCGACGCGAGCTCGTCCTTGACGGCCTCCTCGCTCTTGATCTCGATGCGGCAGTCGAGCAGCCGCGAGGCGAGTCGGACGTTCTGGCCGCGCTTGCCGATGGCGAGGGACAGCTGCTCGGTGCCGACGATGACGTCGAGGATCGTCTCGCGGCCCTCGTGCCTGACCGGCTCGCCGGCCTCGTCCAGGACCAGCTCGCCGTTCTCGTCGCGCAGGATGATATCCACCGGCTCGTCGCGCACCGCCACCCGGTTGATCTTGGCCGGCGCGAGGGCGTTCTGGGCGAAGGTCACCAGGTCGGAGTTCCACGGGATGATGTCGATCTTCTCGCCCTTGAGCTCGCGGGTGATCGCCTGGACGCGGGCGCCCTTGAGGCCGACGCAGGCGCCCACGGGGTCGACGTCGCGGTCCTTGGAGGAGACGGCCACCTTGGCCCGCTCCCCAGGCTCGCGGACGCAGAGCTTGATGATCACGGTCCCGTCGTAGATCTCGGGGACCTCCATCTCGAGCAGCTTCTCGAGCAGGCGCGGGTCGGTGCGCGACATCACGACCTGGGGCCGGCTGGCGTCCATGGTGACGTCCACCACCACGGCGCGGATCCGGTCGCCCTGGGTGTAGCGCTCGTGGCGCACCTGGTGGTTGCGCGGGATGATGCCCTCGGTGTCGCCGAGCTCGACGATGATGGCGCCGCGGTCCATGCGCTTGACGATGCCGTTGATCATCTCGCCGACCCGCTCGGAGTAGTTGCGGAAGACCACAGCGCGCTCCGCCTCGCGGACCCGCTGGAAGAGCACCTGGCGGGCCGACTGGGCGGCGATCCGCCCGAGGGCCGAGGTGTCCAGCGACTCGAGCTTGATCTCGTCGCCGATCTCCGCCTCGGGCTGGATGGCGCGGGCCTCCTCCAGGGTCATCTCGAGCTCCGGGTCCTCGACCTCCTCGGCCACGGTGCGCACCCGCCACGACTCGACCTCGCCGGTCTCGGGGTCGATCTCGGTGCGGACGCCGCGGTCCTTGTACTGCTTGCGAGCCGCGGACGAGATCGCCTCGGCGACGGCGTCGATGAGCTTGTCGGGCTCGATGTCCCGTTCTGCCGCGAGCTGACGGACCAGGGTTTGGATGTCCAGCTTCATCGCCGGTGTTTTCCTTCCTTCATGATCGCGTCCCAGTCGACCTCGATGCGGGTCTCGAAGACCTGATCGAGGGGCAGTTCGACCGGGCCGGCGGAGTCGTCTCGGACCGTCACCGCGTCGCCGTCGAGGCCCAGGAGCACGCCGGTGACCGCGCGGTGCCCGCGATAGCCGGGCTGCATCCGGACCTTGACGCGGCTGCCGGCGAAGCGGGCGTAGTCCGCGCGCGAGTACAGCTTGCGGTCGAGCCCCGGCGAGCTCACCTCGAGGGTGTAGGCGTGGCGGATGGGGTCCGCCACGTCGAGCAGCGCCGAGGCCTGGCGGGACACCGCGGAGCACTGGTCGAGGTCGACCCCGTCAGGCGAGTCCACCACCAGGCGCAGCACCGCCCTGGGGCCGCTGCCCACCACCTCGGCGGCGAGCATCTCGAGCCCCTCGTCGGCCGCGATGGCGGCGAGCTGATCGACGATTCGCTGGTCCAGCTTCACGGTTCCCGGGCCTCCTGTCGCCCCATGAAAAAAGTGGGCCAAGGGCCCACTTTCAAGACGAAAGCAGCGGCGAAGTTCTACCACAATAACCCGCAGAAGGCAAGTCTGATTCCATTCTTCCCGAGGCTCGGTCCGCGCGCTACAATTCCTGCAAATGTGGATGTTACGAGAGATCCGGCGGCGCGGTGGCGAGGTCGGCTTCCGAGACTTCATGGAGCTCGCCCTGTACCACCCCGAGCACGGCTACTACGCGGCCCGCCCATCGCCCTGGGGACGGGGGGGAGACTACCTCACCGCGCCCACCGCCTCGGGCTGGTACGGCGCCACCCTGGCCCACTTCCTCGGGCAGCTCGCCGAGCTCGCCGGGTCGCCGCTGCGGCTGGTCGACGTCGCTGCCGGGGACGGCTCGTTCCTGGCGGCGGTCCTCGAAGGGCTCGGCGGCCGGGCCGCGGCGGTGCTGGTCGGAGTCACGGCCGTGGACCGCGTCGCCGTCATGCGTGACCGCGCCGCCAGCCGACTGGCCGGTGCCGCCGTTCCCTTCGAGGTGGCGGCCTCACCGCCGGCGAGCGACGGCGCGCCGACGGTCGTGCACGCCTCCGAGCTGTACGACGCCTTCCCCGTGCACCGGGTGCGCCAGGGTCGAGACGGTCTCGAGGAGCTCGCGGTGGCGGTCGACGGGGGCGTACTCGAGTGGCGCGCCCGGCCGGCCGGCCCCGAGCTCGTGGCCTATCTCCAGAGCCACGGGGTGGTCCTCGAGCCCGGCCAGCTCGCCGAGATCGGCCTCGCGACCGGGCCGTACCACGGCGCTCTCCTCGAGTCGGTCGGGCAGGGCCTGGCGCTGGTCCTCGACTACGGCTACGAGGCGGTGCGGCTGTACGACCCGCGGGGCCGTCGCCACGGCTCCCTGGTGAGCTACTCGGGCCACCGGCTGGACCGTGAGCTCCTCGACCGGCCGGGCGAGCGTGACCTCACCGCCCACGTCAACTGGGACGACCTCCGGCAGGCTGCAGCGCGCTGCGGTTGGCGCGAGCTGGCTCTGCTGCCCCTGGCCGAGCTCCTGGTCCGAGCGGGGCTCGGCGTGGTCGCCGAGGCGCGCGGTCTCGGCATGGCCGCCGAGCTCGACGCCGCCACCGTCGCCGCCCGGCAGGAGCTCAAGCGCCTGCTCGACCCCGAGGGGATGGGCTCGGACCTCAAGATGCTGATCCAGGGCCGGGGGCCGCTCGCCGACGTCGCCGCTGGGCTCCTCCGCCGCGAGCCGTAACCCGCTTTCCGGGGTCCGGTGTCGACTCGAGGCCGTACCCGATGACAGCGGCAGCGACAGCGGCAGCGATCAACGCCTCCGGGACGCGCGGGCGGGGCGCCTCCCCCGGGACGTGCCAGGTCCGGCATTGTGCCGGCTCCCTCTGGCCTCGATGCCCCGCGGGCTCGGTGCCTGGCTCTCTTTTCGTCCGACGAAAAGGTGCCTGGCACCGCTCCCATCGGCTTCCGGGCAGCCCGGGCAAGCGACACCTGGCCGGCGGACCGCCGGCCCCACAATGCCACCTCGTACCCCGCAAGCAGGCCGCCGCTCGCCTCGACGGCGCGGTCGCAGCCCTCCCCTTTGCCTCCGCGCGACCGCGCCGGCGGGGCGACGCTGGGGCGCCAAAGGCGGCCCAGAAGGCCGGTGCCCCGGGACGCACGGCCACGCGCCCAGCGGCAG
>DATHSO010000208.1:0-2863 GCA_035464095.1 Candidatus Methylomirabilota bacterium
CCCGGCCCCGGTCGCGGACCCGGAGCCGGACGCGGCCGCTGGTTGCTGCCGCTGTCGCTGACTGCTGATCGCTGGTTGCTGCCGCCGCATCGGGCACGGACGCGGACGCGGACGCGGGCGCGGGGAGGCGACCGCGCGTGCTACCGTAGCCGCGACGCGACAGCGGGAGGGGTGCATGACCGAGATCGTCCCGGAGGTCCTGATCGGCGAGGCGGAAATCCGGGCCAAGGTGGCCGAGCTGGCCCAGCGGATCTCGGCCGACTACGCCGGGGTCGACGACCTCATCCTGGTGGGCATCCTCAAGGGGTCGTTCATCTTCCTGGCCGATCTCGCTCGGGCGCTGACGATCCCGCGCAGCATCGACTTCATGGCGCTGTCGACCTACGGCGAGTCCGAGTCGACCGAGACCGGCGGCGCGGTCCGGATGATCATGGACCTCAGGCGCAACATCACCGGCAGGCACGTCCTGGTGGTGGAGGACATCGTCGACACCGGCCACACCCTTTCCTACCTGCTCCGTAACCTGGCGGCGAGGCAGCCGGCGTCGCTGAAGACCTGCGTGCTGGTGGAGAAGCCCGACCGCCGGGAGGTCTTCACCCAGATCGACTACCTGGGCTTCTCGATCCCCGACGTCTGGGTGGTCGGCTGCGGCCTCGACTGGGCCGAGCGCTTCCGCGCCCTGCCGTACATCGGGGTGGTCCGCCCCGAGGAGCCATGACCACCGACCGGGCCCTCTTCGCCGCCGGCGCCGCCCTCGCGGGCACGGCGGTCGCCCTCGGGGCCTTCGCCGCCCACGGCCTCGAGGGGCGCATCCCCTCGAGCCTCCTCGACGCCTTCGCCACCGGCGCCCGCTACCAGATGAGCCACGGACTGGCCCTGCTCGCGCTGGCCTGGGCGGTGACCCGGTGGCCCGCGGCGCGGCTCGCCCTCGGCGGCTGGATGCTCGCCGCCGGCACCGTCGTCTTCTCCGGCAGCCTCTACCTGATGGCTGTCAGCGGTCAGCGGTGGCTGGGGGCGATCACGCCGGTGGGCGGCCTGCTCCTCCTCGCCGGCTGGGCGGTGGTGGCGTGGCGGATTCTCCGGACCGGCCAGGCCGAACGCTGATCCGGCCGCCATCCGTTCCGGGGGCGTCGGCACGGGCCCGGCTCACGACCCGAGCTGAGATTCGGACTCGACTGTGATCCAGCTCACGGCGCCGAGCCGGCCCAGGCCTTAGATTGTGTTCAGGACGCACCCATGAATCTCCTCCTTCTCAAGGCCCTTCGCGGGCCGTTTTTTTTGGTCCGAGCCGGGGCCGAGCCGTGCATCTCGAAGGTCGGCACCGGGACGCCGGCACAGCGACGCGCTAAGCTGGCGGCGGCCCGCAGCCGTCCCGGCTGCAATCCGCCGCCGGAGTGAACCGTGCCCGACCAAGCCTCGCCCATCATCCCCCACGAACGCCGGATCTTCGCCAACCGCACCCTCAACCTGCGCTCGATCCAGGCGGTGGGCTACGACATGGACTACACCCTGGTGCACTACCGGCCCGAGCTCTGGGAGGAGCGGGCCTACGCCCGGATCCGGTCGCTGCTGGTCGACGAGGGCTGGCCGGTGGCGGAGCTCCAGTTCGACCCGGACTCGGTGATCCGCGGCCTGATCATCGACAACGAGCTCGGCAACGTCGTCAAGGCCAACCGCTTCGGCTACGTCATCCGGGCCGCCCACGGCACCCGCATGATGAGCTTCGCCGACCAGCGCCAGGTCTACCGCCACACCCCCGTGCAGCTGTCGGAGCCCCGCTTCTTCTTCGTCAACACCCTGTTCTCCCTGTCCGAGACCTGCCTCTATGCCCAGCTCGTCGACCTCTTCGACGCCGGCCGCCTGCCGGCCGTTACCGGCTACGAGGACCTCTTCCGCAAGGTCCGGACCCTCCTCGACCAGGCGCACCTGGAGGGCACGCTCAAGGCCGAGATCCTGGCCGACCCGGGGCGCTTCATCGAGCTCGACCCAGAAGCGCCGCTGGCGCTGGTGGACCAGCACCGGGCAGGGCGCCGGCTGATGCTCATCAGCAACGCCGACTGGGCCTACGCACGCGAGATCATGAGCTTCGCCTTCGACCGCTTCCTCGAGCCCGGGACCACCTGGCGCGACCTCTTCGAGCTGGTGATCGTCGGCGCCCGTAAGCCCGACTTCTTCACCCGCGACCTGCCCCTGTTCCGGATCGTCGACGAGGCCGAGGGGCTGCTGACGCCGGTGCCCGCATCGTTCCCGGGCCCGGGCGCCTACGTCGGCGGCGACGCCAGCCGGGTCGAGGCGTACCTGGGCCTGGCCGGCTCCCAGATCCTCTACGTCGGCGACCACGTCTTCGCCGACGTCCGGATGTCCAAGGCGAGCCTGCGCTGGCGGACCGCCCTGATCCTCAGGGAGCTCGAGGAGGAGCTGCTCGCCGTCGACGCCATCCGAGACCTGGAGGCCGAGCTCGGCCGGCTCATGGCCGACAAGGAGGAGCTGGAGGCGAGGCACTGCGCCGCCCGGATCGAGCTCCAGCGGCGCAGCCGCGGCTACGAGCCCACCCCCGAGCGCAGCGCCGCCGAGCTCGAGGCGGAACTCGACGAGCTGTGGGCCCGCATGGAGGCCCTCGACCAACGGATCGCGCCGCTCGCCAAGCAGGCTGCGGAGACCTACAGCCCGCTCTGGGGCACCCCGCTGCGCTCCGGCTACGACATCAGCCACCTCGCCCGCCAGGTCGAGCGCTCCGCCGACGTCTACACCTCGCGGGTCTCCAACTTCCTCCACGCCACGCCCTTCGCCTACCTGCGCGCCAGGCGCTCAGCCATGCCTCACGACTCGTAGCTTCAAAGAGCCGGGCCGGAGCGTCGGAAGC
>DATHSO010000209.1:0-18460 GCA_035464095.1 Candidatus Methylomirabilota bacterium
AGCGGCCCGTGATCGCCGTGAACAGCCGCTCGCACTGCCCGGGCGACAGGAAGGTCGGGGTGCCGCCGCCCCAGTGCAGCTGGTTGAGTCGGTTCCGCGGCCCGAGGGCCTCGGCCGCCAGGTCGAGCTCGCGCTCCACCGTCTCGAGGTAGGTCTCCTCGGGCCCACGGTGCGGCGAGATCACCACGTTGCAGCCGCAGAAGGTGCAGCGGGCCTCGCAGAAGGGCAGGTGCACGTACATCGACAGGGGCTCGCCGCCCCGCTCCCCGGCGGCGGCGAGCAGCCGCTCCCGGTAGGCCGCCTCGTCGAAGCGCTCGTGGAAGTATGGCGCGGTCGGGTACGACGTGTAGCGCGGCCCGGGCCGGTCATATCGCCGCAGCAGGTCGGGCGTCAGCCCCGAGAGGTCAAGTGAAGCCACCATCGCCCTCACTTTCCTCGGCGGGTGGAGAGAATTCTCAATTCTAAATTCTCAATTATTAATTGCCTGAAAGCCATCTAATCCCTCTGAAAATTAAGAATTAAGAATTTAGAATTAAGAACTAGGTACTTTCATACCGGTACCTTTGAATGGTCTCCACGAATGTCGAAACTGCGCGGACCGGGACGTCGGGGGTGACGCCGTGGCCGAGGTTGGCGATGTAGCCGCGGCGAGGCGCCGCCGCGAGCATGGCCAGGGTCCGGTGGCGGATCGCGTCGTCGGGCCCCATGAGAACCCCCGGGTCCAGGTTGCCCTGAAGCGCGTGGTCGGGCAGGGCCCGGGCGGCCATGCCGAGGTCGGCCCGCCAGTCGAGGCCGATGACCTCGCAGGGCATGTCCCGCATGTCGTGGAGGAGGTGCGAGCCGCCGTTGGCGAAGTAGATCCGGGGCACTCCCAGGTCGGCGATGGCCTCGAGCAGCCGGCGCGCCGGCCGCAGGGCCCAGCGCCGGGCGTCGGTGGCGCCGAGGGCCCCGATCCAGGAGTCGAAGATCTGAACCGCCTGGGCGCCGTGGGCGACCTGGTCCCGCAGGTAGGCGGCCATGGCGTCGGCGATCCGGTTGACCAGGCTGTCGAAGAGCCGCGGCTCGTGGTGGGCGAAGGACTTGGCCCGGGTGAATGACTTGGAGGTCGAGCCCTCCACCAGGTAGGTGGCCAGGGTCCAGGGCGCGCCGCAGAAGCCGATGAGCGCGGTCTCCGGGCCGAGGGCCGCCCGGACCCGCTCCAGGGTCTCGTTCAGAAACTCGGTACCGCGCCAGGGCTGCGGGAAGAGCAACCGGTCGAGGTCGGCGGGCTCCCGAATCGGGTTGGCGATCTGCGGCGCCGGGTTGAAGTCGAGCTCGATGCCCGCCGGCACCAGCGGCGTCAGGATGTCCGAGAAGACGATGGCGGCGTCGAAGCCGAAGCGGCGGATCGGCTGCAGAGTGACCTCGGCGGCGATCTCGGGGGTCCGGCACATGGTCAGGAAGTCCCCCGCCTTGGTCCGGATCTCCCGGTACTCCGGCAGGTACCGACCCGCCTGCCTCATCACCCACACCGGCGGCCGATCGACCGCCTCCCGCCTGCAGGCTTTGAGAAACCGGTTCACCTCTAACACTGTGGCATCCCCCGGCCGGCAAGCGGAATTCTCAATTCTGAATTCTCAATTCTCAATTGGCATCGCATAGTCTCCGCTCCTGTGTCTCTAAATAATTAAGAATTAAGAATTGAGAATTAAGAACTCAAGCTCGTCTCACTTCCAGATTTCCGCAACCGCCGCTTCGAAGGCCGCGATGGTCTCGTCGATTGCGACGTCGTCGTGGGCCGTGGACACGAACATGACCTCGTAGGCCGACGGCGCCAGGTACACCCCGCGGGCGAGCAGGGCGGCGTGGAGTTTCGCGTAGCGTCCGGCTGCCTCGGGCTGGATGCACTCTGCCGTGACCGGGGGCGGCCCATCCTGGAGGGACAGCCACAGGATCGAGCCGAGCCGGACCACCGACCAGGGGGCGCCGTGGTCGGCCAAGGCGGCGCGGATCCCCGCCTCGAGCCGGGCGCCGAGCTCGTCGAGACGCCGCCAGGCCGCGCCGTTGTCGGCGAGCAGGGTGCGCAGGGTGGCGGCACCGGCGGCCATCGCGACCGGGTTGCCGGACAGCGTCCCCGCCTGGTACACGGGGCCGAGGGGCGCGAGCTTCTCCATGTGCTCGCGGCGGCCGCCGTAGGCGCCCACGGGCATGCCGCCGCCGATGACCTTGCCGTAGGTCACCAGGTCCGGCTCGATGCCGTAGTGCCCGGCGGCGCCGGTGGGGCCGAGGCGGAAGCCGGTGATGACCTCGTCGAAGATCAGCATGGCGCCGTGACGGCTGCACTCCTCGCCGAGGGCGGCGACGAAGGCCGCGGACTGGGGCAGCAGGCCGTTGTTGGCCGGCACGCCCTCCACCAGCACCGCGGCGATCTCGCCGCCGTGCTCGGCCATGAGAGCCCGGAACGCGGCCTCGTCGTCGAGGGGCAGCAGCAGGGTGTGGCCCGCCGAGGCCGCCGGGACCCCCGCCGACGACGGGGTGCCGAAGGTGGCGAGGCCCGAGCCCGCCGCCACCAGCAGGTAGTCGGCGTGGCCGTGGTAGCAGCCGGTGAACTTGACGATGGCGTCGCGGCCGGTGACGCCGCGGGCCAGGCGGACCGCCGACATCACGGCCTCGGTCCCTGAGGAGACGAAGCGGACCATCTCCAGGAAGGACACGGTGTCCACCACGAGCTCGGCGAGCTCGACCTCGGCCTCGCAGGGCGCGCCGTAGGACATGCCGCGGGCGGCGGCGCGCTGCACCGCTCCGACCACCTCGGGGTGGGCGTGGCCGAGGATCAGCGGCCCCCACGACCCCACGTAGTCGATGAAGGTGCGGCCGTCGGCGTCGACGAAGCGGCAGCCCGCCGCCCGGTCGTAGAACAGCGGCTCGCCGCCCACCGAGCGGAAGGCGCGGACCGGCGAGCTGACCCCGGCCGGCAGGACCCGGCAGGCTCGGGCGTAGAGCTCGCGGGAGCGGGGGCCGGCGCTCACAGCCAGCCGTCCCTCAGGGCCTGGCGGCCGTGGTAGGTGATGAGAATGTCGGCGCCGGCGCGGCGGAAGGCGTGCCAGTTCTCGAGCACGATGGCGCGCTCGTCGATCCAGCCGCGGGCGGCCGCCGCCTTGACCATAGAGTACTCGCCCGAGACGTTGTACACGGCCAGCGGCAGGGGGAAGGCCTCGGCGAGGTCGCTGACCACGTCCAGGTAGGCCAGGGCCGGCTTGACCATGAGGATGTCGGCGCCCTCCTCGACGTCGAGCTGGGCCTCGAGGATCGCCTCGCGGCGGTTGCGGGCGTCCATCTGGTAGGAGCGCCGGTCGCCCATGGCCGGGGCCGAGTGGGCGGCCTCGCGGAAGGGGCCGTAGTAGGCCGAGGCGTACTTCACCGAGTACGACATGATGGCGGTCTCCACCAGGCCGTCGTCGTCGAGGGCGTCGCGGATGGCGGCGACCCGGCCGTCCATCATGTCCGACGGCGCCACCACGTCGGCGCCGGCCCGGGCGTGGGACAGGGCCATGGCGGCCAGGTGGGGCAGGCTCGAGTCGTTGTCGACGCGGCCGTCGACAATCAGTCCGCAGTGGCCGTGGTCGGTGTAGGCGCACAGGCAGACGTCGGTCATCACCAGCAGGTCGGCGCCGAAGCGCGTCTTCAGGGCGGACACGGCCTCGGCTACGACGTTGCCCTCGACGGAGGCCGAGTGGCCCTCGGCGTCCTTGTCGGACTCGTCCGGCACGCCGAACAGCAGCACCGAGCGGATGCCCAGGTCGAGGTCCACTGCGACCGTCTCGACCAGCTTGTCGACGGACTGGTGGTCGATGCCGGGCATGGCGTCGATGGGCTCGGAGATGCCGCTCCCTGGCACGACGAAGTGGGGTTGCACGAGCATTCGGGCGTCCAGGCGGGCCTCCGCGACCAGGTCGCGCAGCACCGCCGAGGTGCGCAGGCGGCGGGGTCTCATGATCAGGTCCGGCATAGCTCCTCCGCGAGGGATTCAAGGCTCGGGTTGTCGGGGGTCAGGCACTCCACGCCCAGGGCGCGGGCGGCGTCCCGGGTGGTGGGACCGAGGGCCCAGTGGCGGCAGGGCAGGGGGCGTCCGCCAACCGCCTGGAGGTAAAGAGCCGCGGCGCGGGGCGAGGTGACGATCACCCCGTCCAGGTCCGACGCGACCGTCGGCAGCTCGTCGACCGGCGTGGCGCGCATGCGGTAGACCACGACCGGCAGCACCCGGTGGCCGGCGGCGGCGAGGGCGTCGGGCAGCTCGGGCCGGCGGTGGTGGCCGCAGGCGAAGATCACCGCGGCCGGGGTGTCGGCCAGGCGCTCCACCAGGATCTCGGCGAGGCCGAGGCCGGTGCCCGGTCCGACCACCGTGGGCCCGAGCCCGGTCCCGGCGGCGGCTGATGCGGTGCCGTCCCCGACCACCGCGAGAGGCAGGTCGAGGAGCTGCTCCGCGCCGCGGTCGCGGCACAGCCGGACGAAGCGCTCCGGCGCCCGCGGCGAGGCCATCACCAGCCAGGCGGGCCCGGCCCCCGCGGCGGCCGCGATCGCGGTGTCCCATCCGGGGTCGTCGTCCACGTCCTCGAGGCGCAGCACGGGGAAGGGCTCGAGGACGATGCCGCAGTCGGCGACCAGGGCCTGGAGCTCGGTGCAGTCGGCCGGCTGCCGGGTGATGAGCAGGGTGCGGCTCACGGCGCGCCGAGCTCCGGTGGAGCGGCCTGCAGGGCCTCGAAGCACGCGTGGGCGGCCGCCTCGGGGTCGGCCGCGATGGCGCTCACCCGCGACATCGAGACCCGGGTGACGGCATCGTCGACGGCGCCTAGGGCGGCGGTGAGGCGGATGCCGCCGTCCTCGGGGACGGCCAGGCAGCCCAGGGGCAGGTGGCAGCCGCCGCCGAGGAGCTGGAGCAGCCGCCGCTCGACGGCCACGAGGCGGGCCGCTTCGGGGTCGTGCAGGGCGGCGAGAAGCCGGGTCGAGGGGTCGTCGCGGCGGGCCTCCACGGCCAGGGCGCCCTGGCCCGGGGCGGGCAGCATGACCTCGGGGGTCAGCTCGACGACGTCGAGGCCGTCCAGGTCGAGGGCGAGCCGGCGCAGCCCGGCGGCGGCCAGGAGGATGGCGTCGTAGCCGCCCCGGCGGAGCTTGTCGACCCGGGTCGGCACGTTGCCGCGCAAGGCCTTGACCGAGATGCCCGGCCAGGCGTCGAGAGCCTGAGCGGCCCGGCGCAGGGACGAGGTGCCGAGGACCGCGCCCGGTTCGAGCCCAGCCGACCCGTCCGGCGGCTGCCGAAGGGCGCCGGTCCGCGCGAGGAGCAGGTCGGCCGGGTTGGCTCGCTCGGGGACGGCGACGACCTCCAGGCCGTCCGGCTCCTCGGTGGGCAGGTCCTTGAGGGAGTGGACGACCAGGTCGACCCGGCCCTCGAGCAGGGCGTCCTGGAGCTCCTTGGTGAAGAAGCCCTTGCCCTCCATTTTGGCGAAGGCGACGTCCTGGATCCGGTCGCCGCGGGTCTTGACGATCTCGATGCGGCACTCCAGGCCGAGGCGCTCGCCGATGAGGGCGGCGACCCGACGGGCCTGCCACAGGGCGAGGTCCGAGCCGCGGCTCCCGAGGACCAGGGACCCGCTCATGACGGCTCCGGCTCGCGGTCCGCAGGGTCGCCCTCGAGGCCGGCCATGAAGCCGTCGATGACCGCGCTCGAGTGATTCCAGGCGGCGCCCTTGAGGCCGCGCAGGGGGACCTGGACGAGTCGCTTGACGAGGCCGCGGGCCAGGCGGTCGATCTCTTCGCGGTCGTCTTCGGAAAGGTGTGACAGCTTGCGGGTCAGGGCGTGGGCGACGGCTCGGTCGGCGACCTCCTGGAAGCTGGCGCGCAGGCGCTGGGCGGCGGGGGAGAGCTCGCGGTCGAGCAGGTGGCGCCTGAGGGTCTCCAGCTGGTGATCGACGAGCTTCTCGCAGCGGTCCATCTCGGCCATCCGCAGCTGCCGGTTGCGCTCGGCCTCGTCCCGCATCTCCTCGATGCCGTGGAGGTCGACGCCGTGGATCGCCCGGGCGTCGGGGTCGAGGTTGGGCGGCATGGCGAGGTCGATGAGCAGGAGCCGCTCGTCGTCGTCCAGGTGCTCCCTCAGGGTCGCCACCTGGGCCCGGGTGAGCATGATCTGGTCCGAGGAGGTGGCGGCCACGACCAAGCCCACCGTGGGAGGGTTGGCCAGGGTGGCGTCCATGAACAGGGCCTCGGCGTCGGGGTCGTCGGCCACCAGCTCCCGCGCCCGCTCGGGCGTCCGATTGGCAACCAGGACGCGCCGGGTGGGGTCGGCGGTGCGGATCAGCCGCAGGGCCTGCCCCGCCATCTCGCCGGCGCCGAGGACGAGGGCGGGCGCGGTGGACGAGTCGAGGTGGTCGTGGAGGCGGCGCTCCACCAGGGTCACCAGGGACACCGGACGCCGGGTGAGCTCGGTCTCGGTGCGGATGCGCTTGGCCAGGTGGAAGGCCTCGTGGAAGGTCTGGTCGAGGATGCCGCCGAGCAGGCCGGTGTCGTGGGCCCGCTCGTGGGCCTCCTTGGCCTGGCCGGTGATCTGGGCCTCGCCGACCATCATCGAGTCGAGGGCGGCGGTGACCCGGAACAGGTGGCGCACCGCGGCGCGGCCGTAGTGGATGTAGAGCCGGTCGTCGTCGGGCAGCTGGGTGGTGCCGTCGGTGAGGTCGGCGAGGGAGCGGCGCAGGTGGAAGAGCAGCGGGTTGGTGTGGATCCTGGTCTCGCTGCGGAAGTAGAACTCGACCCGGTTGCAGGTCCCCAGGTAGACCAGCTCCGTGAAGCCGGCCAGGCGGGCGAGCTCCGTCAGCTGGTGGTGGTCGAAGCCGGCGGGCAGCGCCGCCTTCGCGAGCTCGTCCACGTGCGACGTGCGGTAGCTTGTGCCGACAACTCCGATCCGGTCCAATCGGCCCTCACTTTCGGTCAGAGATGATAGCGAATGCCGCGATTTTGTTGGTCATGGGGGGGTAAATGTTGGGAACCTCGCGTCCGCGTCCGCGTCCGCGTCCGTGCCCGAACAATGCTGATCCGGGAGGTTTCGCGTTGGAGCGAACTCGGGAGCGCGAGTCTGTGAGATCCCCTGATGCTTGCAGCGGTGGTGTGCTTGGGGGCGGAGGCGGATTCTCGGACCCGGGCACGGACGCGGACGCGGACGCGGGCCATCGCATCGGCGCGGAGGCGGACTCCGGGAAGCGACCTGCTCCTGGGACTCATTAACCCTGCTACCATGACGGCCGTGCTCCGCACCGACGCTGGACGGGAGGCTGGACGCGAACCATGAACCTGACCCAAGGTCTCTACGGCTCGACCCTCGGCAAGAAGACCCTGATGGCGGTGACCGGCATCATCCTGTTCGGCTTCGTGGTCGGCCACCTGATCGGGAACCTGCAGCTCTACATGGGGCCCGAGCAGCTCAACCACTACGCCGAGCTGCTGCGGACGAACATGGCGCTGCTGTGGGCGGTGCGGCTGGTGCTGCTGTTCAGCGTCGGGGTCCACATTGTGGCCTCGGTGCAGCTGTGGCTGCGCAACCGCCGCAGCCGGCCGGTGAAGTACCGCGTCTTCAAGCCCCCGGCGGTGGACTACGCCGCCAGGACCATGGTGTGGAGCGGGCCCATCATCGCGCTCTTCATCGCCTACCACCTGGCCCACCTCACCACCGGCTGGGCGCACCACGACTTCGTGGTCGGCGACGTCTACCACAACGTGGTTTCCGGCTTCCAGGTCTGGTGGGTGGCCGGGATCTACATGGCCGCCAACCTGCTGCTGGCGGTCCACCTCTACCACGGGCTGTGGAGCCTGTTCCAGACCCTCGGCTGGGACCACGCCCGCTTCGGCCTGGCCCGGCGCTGGTTCGCGGTGGTCTTCGCGGCCCTGATCGGGGCGGGCAACATCTCGATGCCCCTGGCGGTGCTGACCGGCGTGGTGCGGTGAGGAGGTGACGACATGAAGCTCGACGCACGCATCCCGTCCGGACCCCTCGCCGACAAGTGGACCAAGCTGCGCGACCACCTCAAGCTGGTGAGCCCCGCGAACAAGCGCAAGCGGAGCGTCATCGTGGTCGGCACCGGCCTCGCCGGCGGCGCGGCGGCCGCGAGCCTGGGCGAGATGGGCTACCGCGTGACCGCGTTCTGCTACCAGGACAGCGCCCGGCGGGCCCACTCCATCGCCGCCCAGGGCGGCATCAACGCCTCCAAGAACTACCAGAACGACGGCGACTCGGACTTCCGGCTGTTCTACGACACCATCAAGGGCGGCGACTTCCGGGCCCGGGAGGCCAACGTCTACCGGCTCGCCGAGGTCTCGGGGGCGATCATCGACCAGTGCGTCGCCCAGGGCGTTCCCTTCGCCCGGGAGTACGGCGGCTACCTGGCCAACCGCTCCTTCGGCGGCGCCCAGGTGTCGCGCACCTTCTACGCGCGGGGGCAGACCGGCCAGCAGCTGCTGCTCGGCGCGTACTCCTCCCTCAACGCCCAGGTCGCCGCGGGAACGGTCACGGTCCACCCGCGCACCGAGATGCTCGACGTCATCGTGGTCGACGGCCGCGCCCGCGGGGTCGTGACCCGGGACATGGTCACCGGCGCCGTCGAGTGCCACGTCGCCGATGCGGTGCTCCTGTGCACCGGCGGCTACTCCAACGTCTACTACCTGTCGACCAACGCCAAGGGCTGCAACGTGACCGCGGCCTGGCGCGCCCACCGGCGCGGCGCCGGTTTCGCCAACCCCTGCTTCACCCAGATCCACCCGACCTGCATCCCTCAGGCCGGCGACTACCAGTCGAAGCTCACGCTGATGTCCGAGTCGCTGCGCAACGACGGGCGGGTCTGGGTCCCCATCGAGGCCGGCGACGAGCGATCGCCCGGCGAGATCCCCGAGGACGAGCGCGACTACTACCTGGAGCGCATGTATCCGAGCTTCGGCAACCTGGCGCCGCGCGACATCGCCTCGCGGGCCGCGAAGCGGGTGTGCGACGAGGGGCGGGGCGTCGGCCCGGGCACGCGCGGCGTCTACCTTGACTTCGCCGACGCCATCGGCCGTCTCGGCGAGGACGTGATCCGCGCCCGCTACGGCAACCTCTTCGACATGTACGAGCAGATCACGGGCGAGAACCCCTACCGGGCGCCGATGCGGATCTACCCCGCGCCCCACTACTCCATGGGCGGCCTCTGGGTCGACTACTACCTGATGAGCACGATCCCGGGCCTGTTCGTGCTCGGGGAGGCCAACTTCTCCGACCACGGCGCCAACCGGCTCGGGGCGTCGGCGCTGATGCAGGGCCTGGCCGACGGCTACTTCATCGCCCCCTACACCCTGGGCGAGTACCTGGCGGGCGCCACCCTCGGTGAGGTTTCGGAGCTGGACGACGCCTGCAAGCAGACCCTGCACGACGTCGAGGAGCGCACGAGGAAGCTGCTCTCGGTCAACGGCTCCCGCACCGTCGACAGCTTCCATCGCGAGCTCGGGCTGCTCATGCTCGACCGGTGTGGCATGTCCCGCACCGCCGAGGGCCTGACCGACGCCATCGAGAAGATCCACAGCCTTCGAGGGGCCTTCTGGGACGACGTCAAGGTTCCGGGCGAGGGCGAGGAGCTGAATCAGGAGCTCGAGAAGGCGGGTCGCGTGGCCGACTTCTTCGAGCTCGCGGAGCTGATGTGTCGCGACGCCCTGCGCCGGGAGGAGTCCTGCGGCGGCCACTTCCGCGAGGAGTACCAGACCGAGGAGGGGGAGGCCCTGCGCGACGACGACAACTTCGCGCACGTGACGGTCTGGGAGTACACCGGACCCGACAGCGACCCGGTGGCGCACCAGGAGGAGCTGGAGTTCGAAACCGTGCAGCTGGTGCAGAGGAGCTACAAATGAGGCTGACCCTTCACGTCTGGCGGCAGAAGAGCCCGCGGGAGGCGGGCCGATTCGCCACCTACGAGCTCGAGGACGTGACCACCCACATGTCCTTCCTGGAGATGCTCGACGTCCTCAACCAGGATCTCATCTCGAAGGGCGAGGAGCCCATCGCCTTCGACCACGACTGCCGGGAGGGCATCTGCGGCTCGTGCGGCTTCGTGATCAACGGCGTCGCCCACGGCCGGCAGGGGAGCACGGTCTGCCAGCTCCACATGCGCCACTTCTCGGACGGGGACGAGATCACCATCGAGCCGTGGCGGGCGAGGGCCTTCCCGGTGGTCCGCGACCTCGTCGTCGACCGTTCGGCCTTCGACCGGATCCTCAACGCCGGCGGCTACATCACCGCCCGCACCGGCAGCGCCCCCGATGCCAACGCCGTCCTCATCCCCAGCGAGACCGCCGAGCACGCCATGGATTTCGCCGAGTGCATCGGCTGCGGGGCGTGCGTGGCGTCGTGCCCGAACAGCGCCGCCATGCTCTTCGTGGGCGCCAAGATCGCCCACCTCGGGATCCTGCCCCAGGGCCAGCCGGAGCGCGAGCGGCGCGCCCTGGCCATGGTCCAGGCCATGGAGGCGGAGGCCTTCGGCGCCTGCACCAACTACCGGTCCTGCGAGGCGGTGTGCCCGAAGGAGATCTCCATCGCGGGCATCGCGCGCATGAACAAGGACTTCCGTCGGGCGCTCCTATCCGGAGTCGGCAAGAGGAGCGGCAAGATCCGCTGACCCGGGAGCCGGCCGGCCTCAGTCGCCGAGGATCGAGGTCACGACGATCCCGACGAAGAGGACGATGAGGAGGGCGCCGACCGCGGCCATGAAAAGCTCGCCCGCGGTGTAGCTGGCACCCTTCTTGCCTTTCGGTCGGGGTTGGTCGTTACGATTCTCGGACGAACGATGGTTCGGTTTCTTTTTCCCCACGCCTCGAGTGTAACGCAAGGCGGACAAATTCGGTCCGTAGTGGTGGGCTGGCGACCCCCGGATGCCCTGTCATCCGGAGGTGCCATGAAGGAAGGGATGAAAGTGGGTTAGTATTGGCGGGACAAACCAGGCGAGCGGCGGACAATCCGCCGGTGCAAGGCGGGTCTGTGATCGGCCCTCGAAGCCTTCCGGACTCCCTCGTACCGTGACGAGCAGGGGTTGAGAACCGAAGAACACATGATACCAGATTAGAAGCAATTCACATGCCAGGATCGTCGGCTGAAACAGAGAGCAACCCGACCCCGTATGGCACATCGAGGTGTCACGACGTCCCGACCCGCACCCAAGGAGGACGATGATGAGCGAAGGCCTGGAACGTGCGCGCGAGCGCCGCAACTTCCTGGAACGGATCGGCGCCAAGATCCCCGGCTTCCGGGGGTACCTCGAGCGCGAGATGCGGCGCGAGGTCGACAAGATGCAGCGGGACTGGCTCGCGCTCCAGGTCGACCGCGGCCGTGAGGCGCTGCAGGGCAGGATCCGCGACTGGAGCCGCTCGGGCAACCTCGCCAACCTCGACCTGGCGTCGAGCTCGGACAAGGCTCTCGATCGCCTCGCCAACCGCATCCGGCACGCCGACTACGGCTCGAGCGGCTTCTTCGACGCGGTCAAGATCGGCGAGGCCGAGCTCGACCGGCTGTACGCCTTCGACCTGGCTCTGATCGGAACCGTGGAGAACCTCGTGGAGCGCATGGAGCTGCTGCCGGCCACGGCGGCCGAGCCGGATCTCCGGGCCCTGCTCGACGCGGTGCAGGCCGCCGACCGCCAGTTCGACGAGCGCACCACGGTCGTCGAGGACGTGACCCAGAAGGGAGGAGTGTGATGGCCCAGACCCTCGAGGTGCTCGAGCACCACGATCCGACCGGCCAGGAGATCGTCTACCGCTTCCCGCAGTCCGGCTCGGCCGAGATCAAGCTCGGCGCCCAGCTCGTGGTGCACGAGGCCCAGGAGGCGGTGCTCTACCGGGACGGCAGGGCCCTGGACGTCTTCGGGCCGGGCCGGCACACCCTCTCGACCCAGAACATCCCGCTGCTGACCAAGCTCCTGTCCCTGCCCTTCGGCGGCACCTCGCCGTTCCGGGTGGCGGTGGTCTTCGTCAACCGGCGCACCTTCATCGACCAGAAGTGGGGCACCCGCGAGCCGGTGGTCTTCCGGGACTCGGAGCTCGGCATGGTGCGGCTCCGCGCCTTCGGCAACTACGCCTACCGGATCGCCGACAGCCAGCTCTTCGTCAACACCGTGGTCGGCTCCCAGGGGCTGTTCGACACCGACCGGCTCAAGGACTTCTACCGGGACGTCATCGTCTCCCGCCTCAACGACCTTCTCGGCGAGACCCTGAAGACCATCTTCGACCTGCCCCGCTACTACGACGAGATCGGGGCCGCGGCCAAGGCGCGCCTGGCCGAGGACTTCGGCAAGTACGGTGTCGACCTCACCGACTTCTACGTGAACTCCATCACCCCGCCCGACGAGGTGCAGGAGAAGATGGACGAGCGGGCCGCCATGGGCGCCGTGGGTGACATGAACACCTACATGCGCTTCAAGGCCGCCCAGGCGATCCAGGACGCGGCCCAGGGCGGCGGCGGCGCCGAGGGCGGCGCGGCGGGCGCCGGCATGGGCCTGGGTCTCGGGGCCGGCTTCGGAGCCATGATGCCGGGCATGATCGCCAACGCCATGCAGCAGGCCGGCCAGGGCGGCCAGCCGCAGCCGGGAGCGGCGGCCGCCGGCGGCGCCGCGGCAGCGGCGGGCGGCGGCTTCTGCCCGGACTGCGGCACCAGGGTTCCCCAGGGGGCCAAGTTCTGCCCGGGCTGCGGCAAGCCCCAGGCGGCGACCGGCTGCCCCGGCTGTGGCCAGCCGGTGCCCGAGGGCGCCAAGTTCTGCCCCAACTGCGGCACCAAGCAGGGGGAGTAGCTGTCAGCTTTCAGCCATCAGCGATCAGCTTCATCGCACTCGCCAGGGAGGACGGTGGCCGAGATGAGTCAGGCAACGCCGAGGGCGTAGATGGCGGTGACGTGTACGCAGTGCGGGGCGGCGCTGGAGCCGCGGGCCGACGAGCGGCTCGTCGAGTGCCCGTTCTGCTCGACCTCGCTGGTGGTCGACGGCTCGGCGACCCTGTTCCACGAGATGATGCTGCCCACCGTCGATGCGTCGGGCGCGTCGGCCCACCTGCGCCGGTTCCTCGGCGGCCGGGACACGGTGGCCGGCCTCGACCGCGAGGCCCGGGTCGAGGCGCCGCGGCTGGAGTACTTCCCGTTCTGGGCCTTCACGGTAGCCACCGGCGGGGCGGAGCGGGTGATCCTCGAGCCGGCGGCGCCGTCGTCGCTGCAGGGCCTGCAGGGGCTCGAGCTGCCGTCGGGCACCACGCGTCCCATGACCCCCGAGGCGGCGGGCGACGCGCCGGTGATCGACCCGGAGGTGCCCGCGGAGACCGCCCGGGGTTGGTTGGAGTCGCGCTTCGGAGAGAGCGCCGCGGTTCGGCGCACGGTGCTCTACCACCTGCCCGTCTTCCGGACCCCCTACAGCTGGCGGGGACGGACCTACCAGGCGGCGGTGGATGCGGTTTCGGGCAAGGTCTTCCCGGCCGACTACCCGTCCAAGGCGGAGGCGCCCTACGTGGGGGTGGCGGTGCTGGCGCTGGTCGTCTTCGGCATCGAGGGCCTCGTGATCTCCAACCTCGCTCTCAAGGCGGTGGTCTACCTGGTGTCGGCGGTGCCGATCCTCGGCGTCGCCTGGCTGATCAGCCGCAAGGTGTGAGCCGTGGCGTCCGGAGCCGTCCCGCCCCCGCCGCCCCCGCCGCCGCCGGCCGAGACCCGGGCGAGCCGGCCCACCCGAGCCCGGCCGCGGGTCCTCACCGGGCTGAGCTGCGCCTCGTGCGGCGGCACGGTGGACGTCGCGGAGGGGCGGACCAACGTCGAGTGCCGTTTCTGCGGAACACCCCAGGCGGTGGTGGGCGAGCGCGGGGTCGTCCGGCTGATGGTCCTCGACCGGGTCGAGCGGCGGCAGGCCACCGAGGCAGTTCGCGACTGGCTCGGCCGCGGCATCCGCAAGGACCCGGCCCTGCGCCGGGAGGCGAAGCTCGAGGAGGCCTTCCTGGCCTGGTTCCCCTTCGTACGGGCGCGCCTCGACGCCATCGGCTGGGTGCTCGGGACCAGGAGCGAGCGCCGCAAGCGCGGCAACCGCTCGGAGACCGTGACGGTTCCGGTGGAGCGGGCCGTGGAGCGGGAGGTGGACCTCACGGTGCCGGCCGCCGACATGGCCGAGTTCGGCGTTCACCGGGTGAGCCTGGCGGGCGACGAGATCCTGCCCCTGGACGAGGAGGCGCTGCGCTCCCGAGGGATGGTGTTCCGGCCGAGTCGCTCCCTCGAGGAGATGGCGGGCCGGCTGCGGGAGCGCGCCCTCGAGGAGGCCCGCCGGGGCGCCGGGCTCGACCGCGTCACCTTCTCCTGGCTGACCTCGGTCCGACGCCGGGTCGGCCTGGTCTTCTACCCCCTGTGGGTGGTGCGCTACGGTTTCCGCGGCCGCACCTACCAGGTCCTCGTGGACGCCGAGGACGGCAGCCTGGCCTACGGCAAGGCGCCGGGCAACCACCTCTACCGCGCCGCCTGCCTGGTCGCCGCGTGTGCCGGTGCCGCCTTCGTGGGCACCAGCCTGCTGCAGCACCTCGACGTGCTGTTTCGATCGGACAACGCCCTCCAGGCGCTGGCGATGGTCGGCCTGGTGCTCGCCGGCACGGTGTACTGGGGCTACCGGCAGTTCCGCCACGGCGGCGTCGTCGAGGAGGGGAGCGGGCTCGCCGACGATCGGAGCGGGGCCGACCTCGCAGCGACGGTCAAGGGCGTCGTGGAGCGCTTCCAGTGAGCCTGCGGCTGGTCGACCTGGACTGCCCCTCGTGCGGCTCGGCCCTTCGCGGGGAGGGCCTCGACACCCTGTTCTTCTGCGGCCACTGCGGTGCCGCCGCGGTCCTCGGCGAAAGCGGCGTCGAGCTCGTCGACAACACGGCGCTGCTGCCGACGCCGGGCAGGCGGGCCGAGCTCTGGCGGCCGGCGTGGCGGCTGGACCTCCAGGTGCGGGTTCACCAGAGGTTCCGGGCCGACGGCCGGCAGACCGAGGGCTGGGAGGGGCGCCGGCGGTTCTTCATCCCCGCCTTCGAGCTCGGTCTGGACGACCTGACCCGGCTCGCGCGCGCCCTGACCGAGATCGCCGAGACCACCACGGAGGTGCCCCGCGAGCCGATCCGCGGCGGGACCCTGTCGGCCGAGGACGCCGTGACCCTGGCCCGCCACCTGCTCATCGGCGACGAGGTGCGGCGGTCGGACCTGCTGGCCTCGGTGATCGTCGACATCGACGAGCTCGCCCGGAGCCTGGTGGCGATCCCCTTCGAGAGGGCGGATCGGGGCCTGCGCTGCGCGGTCACCGGTGTCACCGTGCTCGCGTGACATCGGCGGCCCGGCCTCCGGCCGGAATCCGACCCGAGCCGGGACCGGACGCTGCGCTCCGGAGTTCCGGCGCGTGGCGCGGCCCCAGCGGACGGGCTATGATGGCAGCACCGTGACAGGTGGCTGAAACACGTTCGGGCTCGGAATCGGAGATCTCAACAGAGACTCGCTCTTTATTGGATGTTCTCAGCTCGATGGGGGGTGTCGCCGTGGGTACGACGTTTCTGCTGCTGGCCGTGATCCTGGTTCCCGCCCTGCTCTTCTTCGCCTACCTGGTGATCCGGGTCCGGTACAAGAAGGCCGGTCCCGACGAGGCGCTCATCGTGTTCGGGCGGCGCAAGCTGTTCGGCACGAAGGTCCGCTCCGAGAAGGGCGAAATCGAGGGCTTCCGGATCATCCGGGGCGGCGGCACCTTCGTGTGGCCGGCGTGGGAGCAGCACGAGATCCTCTCCCTGCGCATGATGACCCTCGAGATCGACCTCCGCCACGTCTACACGATCCAGGGCATCCCCATCAACGTCAGAGCGGTCGCCCAGGTGAAGGTCCAGGGGAACATCGACCACATCCGGCGGGCCGCCGAGGGCTTCCTGGGAGTGCCGGTGGACACGGTCCAGGCGACCATCAAGGAGACCGTGGCCGGCCACCTGCGGGGCATCGTGGGCACCCTGACCGTCGAGGAGCTGTACCGGGACCAGAGGCGCTTCCAGGAGAAGGTCCGGGACGAGGCCCACGTTGACCTGGAGGGGATGGGCTTCGAGTTCCGCTCCTTCGTCTTCCAGGCGATCCAGGACGACCAGGGCTACCTCAACGCCCTCGGCCAGCCCAAGATCCAGGAGGCGCTCAAGAACGCCCGCATCGCCACCGCCGCCGCCGACCGCGACGCCGCCATCGAGGAGGAGCAGGCCCGGCAGCAGAAGGAGCAGAAGCGGATCGGCGTCGACACCGAGATCGCCGAGGCCGACAAGGCCCTCAGCCTCAAGAAGGCCTCGATCAAGAAGGAGGTCGACGTCGCCGACGCCCAGGCGGTCAAGGCCGGCGAGATGGAGCTCAAGGTCCAGGACATCCGGATCGCCGACCAGGAGGTGCAGCGCCAGAAGCTCGAGCTCAACGCCTCCATCCGCGAGCAGGCCGACGCCAAGAAGTACGAGGCCGAGCGCCTCGCCGACGCCAAGAAGTACAGCGTCGAGCAGGAGGCGGCGGCCGAGCGCATGCGGCGCGAGCAGGCGGCGATGGCCGTGAAGGCCGAAGGTATCGCCCGGGCGGAGGCGGAGTCCGCCCAGCGGCGGCAGATCGGGCTCGCCGAAGCGGAGGCGATCCTGGCCCGGGGCGAGGCCGAAGCCGAGGCCCGGCGCAAGCTCGCCGAGGCCCTCAAGCTTTACAACGAGGCCGGCCTGTCCATCGAGGCCCTCAAGGTGCTGCCCGAGATCGCGGCCGCGGTCGCCGAGCCGCTGTCGCGGGCCGGCGAGACCACCATCATCTCCAACGGCGGACGGCCCGGCGACGGCACCGGCGCCGCCCGCCTCACCGACGACGTGATCCAGGTGCTGACCCAGCTGGGGCCGATCATGAAGCAGCTCTCCGGGGTCGACCTGGAGAAGCTCCTGCGCGATGTCTCGAGCCTGCCCGGCGCGGTGGCGGCGAGGCTCGACGGCACGACGGATCCCGGCACCGGGACCTCGGAGAAGGTCGTCGGTGAGTGAGCCGGGCCGTGAAGACCGCTGACATCGCCGCCCTGGTCTTCGAGCTCCAGCGTACCCGGTCGCCGGTGGAGCGGGCGAGGGTACTGGCGCGGGCCTGGCGGACGATCCGCGGCCTGGACGCCGTGGAGCGGCGGCTGCTCGCCCGCGAGGTCGGCTTCGACGGCGCCGAGGAGCTCCTCGAGGGTCTGGCGGGCCGCGGCGCCGGCGGCCTCGCCCCGGCCGCCGTGCTCGAGGCGCTCAACCGGGCCCGCCGGGACGAGGGCCTGTCCATGCGTTCCCTGGTGGACGCCCTCCGCGATCCGGGACGGCGCGACGAGCTGGCGGCGCGGGGCGTGGACCTGGCCGCGCAGCTCGTCGAGGAGTCGGCGGACGGGGGCATCCCGGGCTCGACAGAGCCCGCCCGCTTTCCCGCGGCAGCAGTGCCCGGGTCGCACAAGGACGACGCGTCGGCGTCCGAGGCTGATCGCGACCTCGGCGGTGGGGCGGAGGCGCCGAGGGTGCCGCCCCCGCCGAAGCCTCGACCGGGGCGGCCGGGCCCCGAACCGGCGATGGGGCGGGGCGTCTCGTCCGGGGAGGCGCCGCATTCGGGCCGCGGTCGGGCCGGTGTCACGCAGCCGGTTCCAGTCCGGAAGCCTCTTCAGGCGCCTCCCGGAACGGAGCTCGCGGCGGCAGAGCCGTCGATGTGGGACCGCGCCACATCGCCGTCGGCGCCGACGACCGCGACCGATGTCGAGCAGCCGGCGTCACCGCGATTTGTGTCGTCGACAACCACGGACAGCTCGGGGACGGTTCTGGAGCGCCTGCGACGCTTCAGGGTCTCAATCCCGCGGCTCAGGAGTGCGTCTCTGACGGAGCTCGGGGCGGCGCTGGCGGAGCTCACCGAGCCGTGGGCGCGCCGGCGGGCGATGCTGGCGCTGCTCGAGGCCGGGATCCCCGCCGATCCCGCCTCGGCCGTGCGCCTCGTCGAGAGCGAGCTCGACCGTCCCCTGGACCGGCGCTGGTGCCTGGCCGCCCTGGCCCGCCGGGGCGATCTGAAGGGGGACGCCCTGAGCCACGCCCTCGAGCTGCTGGCCTCGCCTTCGGCCCGGCGGCGGATCGCAGCACTGGCCCGGTCCTCCGCGCCCTCGGCACCGACCCGATCCCTCGCCCCGACTTGACAAACTCCGCTCACACCGTGCCAGGTACGGCGACTTGACAAACTCCCCGCACCTTACAGGTCGGCCGACCCGCCCAGTTTGTCAAGTTGCCGGACCTGAGAATCCTCTAGAAGGCTCCCCCTTCAATGAGCGGTTACGCTCGTTGTTGGGAAACACCTCGCTGTGGATAGCAGCGGGAGAAGGAGGAGCCAATGGCACTGTACTGCGGCATCGATCTTCACTCAACGAATTGCTGGATGACGAGCATCGACGAGGACCGG
>DATHSO010000210.1:0-15013 GCA_035464095.1 Candidatus Methylomirabilota bacterium
GTGACCCTGCGCGACGCCAACCACGAGGAGGTCGCCCAGACCGTCGTCACCACCAACGGCTTCGGCTCGGCGTCGGGCAGCTTCGAGCTTCCCCCCGGCCGCCTGCTCGGCAGCTGGAACCTCCAGACCTCCCTCGGCGGCGGCGCCGGGGTCCGGGTCGAGGAGTACAAGCGGCCGACCTTCGAGGTCACGGTGAGCGACCCGCCCGACGCCCTGCGCCTCAACCGGGAGGCGCGGCTTCAAGGCGAGGTCCGCTACTACTTCGGCCTGCCGGTGGTGACCGGGGACGTGCGCTGGCGCGTGACCCGCGAGCCGGTCTACCCGTGGTGGTGGTTCTGGTGGAACCCCTCGCCGGCGGCCGACGCCCAGGTCGTGGCCTCGGGCGAGGGTGGCCTCGACGAGGAGGGCCGCTTCCAGGTCGTGTTCACACCCGCTGCCGACGAGCGCGAGGCGGCCGACGGCGTCAGCTACCGCTTCCGGCTGTCGGTGGACGTCACCGACCCCGGCGGCGAGACCCGCTCGGCGGAGCGGACCTTCCGCCTCGGCTTCGTGGCCGTGGAGGCCGCCATCCGCAGCGACCTCGGCTTCCTCGCCGAGGGCGAGCCGGCGACCCTCACCGTGGTCAGGACCGACCTCGACGGCGCCCCGCGCGCCGGCGCCGGGGCCTGGCGGCTCGTGGCCCTCGAGCAGCCCGCCGAGACCCCGCTCCCGGCGGACCTGCCGATCCCGGTCTCGCCCGAGGCCGAGCCCTTCGCCTCGCCGGGCGACCGGCTGCGGCCGCGCTGGCAGACCGACTCCGACCCGCGCCGGGTGCTCGCCGGCTGGCCCGAGGGCCGCGAGCTGGCGGCGGGGACGCTGCGCCACGGCGACGACGGCCTCGCCGAGATCGACCTGCCGGGCCTCGAGCCCGGCGCCTACCGCGTGCTCTACACAACCGAGGACCCTTTCGGCGCCACCTTCGACACCGCCGAGCAGCTGATCGTGGCCGGCGACCGCCGCACCCCCCTGGCGCTGCCCGCCGTGCTCCGCTTCGAGCGGTCCTCGGTCGAGGTGGGCGGGACCGCACGGCTGCTGGTCCACACCGGGCTGACGGCCCAGGAGATGGTGCTCGAGATCTACCGGGACGGCCACCGCATCGAGCGCCGCGACCTCGGCCCCGGCCGCAGCGGGGTCGTGGAGCTGCCGGTGGCGATGGCCGACCGTGGCGGCTTCGGGGTCACCCTGCGCCTGCTCCGGGACTTCCAGCTGGTCGAGCAGACCGCCACCGTGATGGTCCCCTGGACCGACCGCGAGCTCGAGGTCGATTTCGCCACCTTCCGGGACCGGCTGCGGCCGGGGACCTCGGAGACCTTCCGGGTCACGGTCCGGGGCGCCGACCAGGCGCTGGTGGAAACCGCCTCGGCCGAGCTGCTGGCCTACATGTACGACCGGTCGCTGGACATCTTCGCCCCCCACAACCCGCCCGGGGTCGCCTCCTTGTACCCGACCCGTACCGCCGTCGACCACGCCCGGGCCTCCCTGGGCCAGGCCGGGACGGTGTGGAGCAGCGGCCGCGACTTCGTCCGGGTGCCCTCGTTCCCGCACCTGCGCGGCGACCAGCTGCGGTGGATCTCGGGCTACGGGATCGGCGGTCCGGGCCGCCGGGGCCCGCTCTACCGCTCGAAGATGGCGATGGCGGAAGGCGGCGAGGTGATGGCGATGGCCGCGCCTCAGGCCGCCGACCGGGCGATGGCCGACGAGGTCGGCGAGGCGGACGCCCTCGAGATGCGCCAGGGCATGCCCCGGGAGGAGACCGTCGCCACCGGCGGCGCCGGCGCCGCCGAGGAGCCGCCCATGGAGCTGCGCTCCGACTTCGCCGAGACCGCCTTCTGGCGGCCCCACCTGCTGCTCGACGACGACGGCGCCGCGGTCATCGAGTTCCAGGTGCCGGACTCGGTCACCGAGTGGAACGTCTGGGTGCACGCCCTGACCCGGGACCTGCGGGGCGGGTCCGCCCACCGCACCACCCGCAGCGTCAAGGAGCTCATGGTCCGTCCCTACCTGCCGCGCTTCCTGCGCGAGGGCGACCGCGCCGAGCTCAAGGTGGTGGTCAACAACGCCGGCGAGGAGGCGCTCGCAGGCATTCTCGACTTCGAGGTCTTCGATCCCGACACCGAGGAGGACCTGCGGCCGCTGTTCGGACTCAGCGCCGAGCAGACCACCGGCGTGGCCTTCACCGTCGAGCCGGGGGGCGGCGTCGACCTCGGCTTCCCGGTCACGGTGCCGCCCCGCGTGGGCCCCGTCGCCTTCAAGGTCACCGCCCGGGCCGGCGACTTCTCGGACGGCGAGCTGCGCTCCCTGCCGGTGCTGCCCGGGCGCATGCACCTGGCCCAGTCGCGCTTCGTCACCCTGCGCGACGCCGACCGGCGCGAGCTCCACTTCGCCGACATGGCGGCCGGCGACGACCCCAGCCTGATCCACAACCAACTGGTGGTGTCGGTCGACGCCCAGCTCTTCTACTCGGTGCTCAACGCCCTGCCCTACCTGGTGGAGTACCCCTACGAGTGCACCGAGCAGACGCTGAACCGTTTCCTGTCGACGGGGATCGTGGCCAGCGTCTTCGACTCGCACCCGGCGGTGGCGGAGATGGCGGCGAAGCTCGCCGAGCGCGACGTCCGCACCGAACCCTGGGACGCCGGCGACCCCAACCGGAAGATGGCCCTCGAGGAGACGCCCTGGCTGCAGACCTCGCGCGGCGGCGAGGACGACCCCTCGACCCTGATCAAGATCCTCGACCCGCGGGTCGCCCGGGCCCAGCGGGACGCTGCCCTGGCCGAGCTGGTCAAGGCCCAGACCTCCGTCGGCGCCTTCCCGTGGATGCCGGGCGGGCCGCCGTCGCCCTACATGACCCTCTACATCCTCTACGGCTTCTCCAAGGGCCTGGAGTTCGGTGTCGAGGCCCCCAAGGACGTGGTCCAGCGGGCCTGGGCCTACATGCACCGCCACTGGGTCGACGAGATCGTCGACGAGATGCTGCGCCGCGACTGCTGCTGGGAGCTCGTCACCTTCCTCAACTTCGTGCTCTCGAGCTACCCCGACGACAGCTGGACCGGGGGCGTGTTCACCGCCGACGACCGCGCCGACATGCTCGAGCACGGCTTCCGCCACTGGCGGGAGCACTCGCCGCTGCTCAAGGGCTACCTGGCCCTGACCCTCGAGCGGGCCGGCCGTCACGAAGACGCGGTGCTGGTCTGGGACTCGGTCATGGACTCGGCGAAGACCGAGCGCGACCTGGGCACCTACTGGGCGCCCGAGGACCGGGCCTGGCTCTGGTACAACGACACCATCGAGACCCACGCCTTCGCGCTCCGGGTGCTGGGCGAGCTCGAGCCCGACGACGAGCGCCGCCACGGCCTGGTGCAGTGGCTGTTCCTCAACAAGAAGCTCAACCACTGGAAGTCCACCAGGTCAACCGCCGAGGTGATCTCGTCCCTGGTCCACTACCTGAAGCGGGAGGACACCCTGGGTACGCGGGAGGCGATCACCGTCGAGGTCGGCCCGCGGACCCGGGAGTTCGTGTTCTCACCGGACGAGTACACCGGCGCCCGCAACCGGATCGTCGTCCCGGGCCCCGAGGTCGAGGCCGAAACCATGTCCACCGTTGTGGTCGAGAAGGAGACCCCGGGCTTCGCCTTCGCCTCGGCGACCTGGCACTTCTCCACCGAGCGACTGCCGGAGGAGGCGCGGGGCGACCTGTTCTCGGTGACGAGGGAGTACTTCCGCCGCTTCAACGACGGCGACCGCTGGGTGCTGCGGCCCTTGGCCGACGGCGAGCGGCTGTCACCCGGCGACCAGGTCGAGGTCCGGCTGTCGATCCGGGCGAAGCACGCCGCCGAGTACGTCCACCTCAGGGACCCGCGGGGTGCCGGCTTCGAGCCCGAGACTCTGCACTCCCAGTACAAGTGGGACCTCGGCATCGGCTGGTACGAGGAGGTCCGCGACTCGGGCACCAACTTCTTCTTCGAGTGGTTGCCGGCCGGCGAGTACTCCTTCAAGTACCGCCTGCGGGCGAACATGGCCGGCTCGTTCAAGGTCGGCCCCGCCACCCTGCAGAGCATGTACGCGCCCGAGTTCACCGCCTACTCGGCGGGCCACCGGCTGGAGGTGGCGGGGGAGTAGAACGCTACTCGATGGTGAAGCTCTGCAGCTCCACCGGGACCAGGCCAAGGGAGTAGTACTCCGACGAGTTCGCGGGTGTCACGTCGCTGCCGGATCTCCCGCCCCAGATCCACAGGGCCGGCGACCCGGCGAGGGGCAGGAACTCGCCGGCCATGTCGCGACGGACGATCTGGAGGGAGGGGAAGGCCTCCCAGGTGTTGGTGGCCACGGTGTAGGCGTAGACCCGCTCGTTCTCCGTCGACCACCAGCCGCAACCGCTGACGATCTTGCCCGCCAACGGCGTGCCGTCGGCTGGGTCCTGGTAGAGGCTCGTGGAGTCGAAACCCCACGCTCGGGAGCTCGAGCACTCCTCCGGCAGGGGAGCGAGAGTGGTCCACGACGGGCTGGGGGCCGCCGGGTCGAGCACCTGCACGGTGGTGACGTTGTTGAGCACCGAACCGTCGAACCAGGCGCCGCCGACGATGTAGACCTTGCCGTCCACCGCCGCGCCCATGGTGTAGGCGCGCCCCTGGCCGAGGTCGGCGCTGACGAGCCTGGTCCACCGGCTGCCCGAGGCCGCCATCGGGTCGAAGACCCAGGTCTCGACCGCGTTGTACGGCGCGACGGCCGTGTCGAGGCCGCCGGCGACGTAGACCTTGTTGCCGACCACCACGTTGAGCGCGCTCGTGCAGCTCAGCGAGCCGGGGAAGTTGTCCGCGGCCGGCAGCTGGACGGCGGTGTTGGAGGCCGGGTAGTAGACCTGGACGCCGGGGTTCTGGCCGCCCGCCGAGTTGCGGCCGCAGAAGACGTAGAGCCCCTCGCCGGTGGCGTCCGTGAGCACGTTGACCGTGTAGTTCGAGATCGGGGTCACCAGGTCGACGCCGGTGTTGGCGTAGGCGTTGGTCGCGGGGTTGAATGACCAGACGTCGCCCAGCGTGGCGGTGTCAAGACGGCCGCCGAGGAAGTAGACGAGGCCCGTGCCGGGCGAGTAGGCGCCGTCGAGCCGCGTGAGGTTGAAGCCGGTGGGGGGGCCGCTCTGCCAGGTCCCGCCCCACTCCGGGCCCTCCGCGGCCTGGGCCCACGTCGCCGCCGCCAGCGCTGCCAGGGTGAAGATCGCGAGCCGACTCGGGTTCCTGACCATGGGGCCACCCTCCTTCCGGGTGCCGCGAGCCGCGCGCCGTGTTCTCGAGCCGACCCCGTGCCGTCCCCCCGAACTCGGCTCCCGGCTCGCTGAAGCTGATTACCGCGCCCACAACTGTGGCGCAGGTGGGGCCGCCCCGTCAAGTGGGGCGGGGCGCCGCGGTCCGCCGGCCCCGGAGCCGGCGAGATCGCGCCTCGGGCCGGGTCGATCGAGCGTCTGCTGACTGCACGAACATGCGACCTTGGCACCGTTCCGTGCCGGGTCCCGTGACCTGCTAGGAGGGCTCGCGCGGGGCGGTGTGACGGACCTTCCCAGGCGATTCGGATGGCGGATCGCAACGCTTCGAGCTCCCAGGTACAAAAGTCGCAGGACAGTGGTATGTTCGGCGTGAACGAGGGGACATTCCCCTCCGCAGCCCCTGTCCGGCGATGCGGAGGATGAGCTCGCACTGTTGCTCGAGGTCGCAATTCCGATCCGTGAGGATGGAGGTACACGTGGTGACTCGGCTTTCGGTGACTTTCCTGTTCCTGATCTCGACCTTGACCGGTGTCGCCGATGCCCAGATCGTGAACATCGACGGGCCCGGCCGCCTCGAGCCGGCGGACCTCGACGGGACGCCGGTCTGGGTGGCAGCCAACCCGGGTCTCGGGGTGACGGTGGCCCTTGCCGAGGACGGCGCGGTACGCCTCCGCTCGCTCGGCGACGAGGAACGCCCACGGCAGGCGGGCCTGCGGCTCGTGGGCTGGGGCCCGGAAGGCTACGGCCGGCCGTTCCCGGCGCTCGCCGCCCGAGCCGAGGGCAGCCGGCTCCGGATCGAGCGGGACGGCGCCTTCGAGAGCCTCGCGAGCGACGCGGGACGGGTCGTCCAGCGCCTGTCGGTGTCGGAGCCGCCCGTCGGGTGGGACGGCGTCTCCCCACTCGAGCTCGAGCTTGAGCTGCTCGACGGCTGCACAGCCCGCCCCTTCGGCGAGCACACCGTACAGCTCCTCGACGGTGAGCTCGGGGAAGCGGTGGCCGACCTGCGCGTCGACCTGGCCTGGGACGCCGACGGCGCCGGCGTGGACGCGACGCTGGTCGCTGCCGAGGGACGGGTGCTGGTGCGCCTGGACGCGGCCACGGCGGCGTTCCCGTTGCGCCTCAAGCTCCTCGTCGAGCCCCCGAGCTGGGTGGTCTGGGGCGGCCAGGCGGGCGGCCGGGCGGGCTGGGCGGTGGCGACGGCGGGCGACGTCAACGGCGACGGCTACTCCGACGTCGTCGTCGGCTCGCCCCTGTGGGACGGCGGCCAGACCGACGAGGGCCGGGTGCGCGTGTACCACGGCTCGGCGACCGGTCTCGCCGCCTCCCCGGCCTGGAGCTGGGAGCCCAACCAGGCCGGCGCCCAGGCGGGGACCTCGGTCGCGACGGCCGGCGACGTCAACGGCGACGGCTACTCCGACCTGATCGTCGGCGCGCCGTATGCCGACGGCGCCTACGCCGATCAGGGCGCGGCGCACGTGTTCCACGGCTCGGCCTCGGGCCTCGCGGCCGCACCCGCCACCACCCTCACCTTCCCGGAAGCGGCTGCGAACTTCGGCTTCAGCGTGTCGAGCGCCGGCGACGTCAACGGCGACGGCTACTCCGACGTCCTCGTCGGCGCGCCCGGCCGCCCCGACGTGTTCGTGTACCACGGATCGGGCGGTGGCCTGGGGAGCACGTTCGCGTGGCAGTACCTCGCCCTCGGTACGTCAGAGTACGACTACGGTTACCGGGTCGCCCTGGCCGGCGACGTCAACGGCGACGGCTACTCCGACATCCTGTTCTCGTCCACGGAGTCCCCCGGCGGATTCGGATGCGGGATCTTCGCCAGCGTGTCCTGCTACGACGGTCGCGTGATCTGCCGGCGCGGCTCGCCCACGGGGGTGGGCGACGTGCTGTACGACTCGGCGGACGCGGCGCGTCCTTCCCGCTGGTCGAGCTTCTACTGCTACCTGGGAAGGTCTCTCGCCCCGCTCGGCGACCTCGACGGCGACGGATACGCCGACTTCGGCTTCGGCGGCCCGGTCGACTGCAACGACTGGGAGACCATGGACGGCGACGACGAGTCCTGGGGACACGTCCGGGTGCTCCGCGGCTCGGCGAGCGGCGCGGTGTACGAGACCGAGCTGCTCGGGTCGAACGTCACCGTGACCGGCCGCGACGGGCTCGGCGCGTCCCTGTTCACCGCCGGCGACGTCAACGGCGACGGATACGCCGACCTCGTGCTCGGCGCCCACGACCCGGACGCCCCGGAGTTGGTCGGCACCGTCGTCGTGCGCCTGGGCGGCCCCGACGGCTACACCACCGAGCTCGTCGTCGACCCCGGCTACCCTTCCACCGGCTGGGCCGTGTCGCTGGCCGGCGACGTCAACGGCGACGGCCTCTCCGACCTCGTCGGCGGCGCACCCTACGCCGACGGCGCCGCCGGCGCCAACGAGGGCGTGGCCTTCGTCCGCTACGGCCGCGACGCCGACCGCTCGGGCCCGGCCGACGCGGCGGAGGCGTCGGTCGACCTCGACTGGATCGAGGTCGGCGAGGCCCTGGGCTCGGCGGCGAGCTGGACCGACGCCGACAACGACGGCTACGACGACCTCCTGGTCGGGGCCCCCGGCTTCCGGGAGGGGCGCGGCCACGTGAGGGCGTACTGCGGCAGAACGGACGAGCTGCCGGACACGTACCCGTGCTGGGTCGCCATGGGCTCGTCGCCCGGCGATGGGCTCGGGACCGCGGTGTCGGCCGGCGACCTCGACGGCGACGGGCTGTACGACGTCGTGGCCGGGGCGCCGGGCGCCGGCGTCGGGGGCGAGGCGCGGATCTACTGCGGCCGCCCGAACCTGTTCCCGTCGTCGATTCCGTGCGCGACCCTCGCCGGCGCGGTCGGGGACGACCTCGGGACGTCGGTCGCGGTCGTCGGCGACGTCAACGGCGACGGCTTCGCCGACCTCCTCGTCGGCGCGCCGGGTCACAGGGAGGGGGCCAACCGCGTCGGCGCGGCCTACCTCTGGCTGGGCGGCGCCGACCTCGTCGGCGGCGAGCCGGACGTGACCTTCCTCGGCAGCCAGGTCAACGGCGGCTTCGGCACCTCGGTGGCCGGTGCGGGCGACGTCAACCGGGACGGAGCCTCGGACCTCGTCATCGGCGCCCGCGCGCACGACCAGGGCGGCATGACCAACGCGGGCACCGCCTACGTCTACCACGGGCGCATCGCGCTGCCGCCGCTGACCACGGCCGCGCGCACCCTGCTCGGCGACCAGGCCTTCGGCCTGTTCGGCCACAGCGTCGCCTCGGCGGGCGACGTCAACGGCGACGGCTACGCTGACGTGGTCGTCGGTGCGCCATACCGCGCCACGACGTCGTACGCCAACGCCGGCCGGGCGTCGGTGTTCCTGGGCTCCGGGGCCGGGGTCTCGACCACCGCGAGCTGGCACCTGACCGGCGACCAGGCCGGCGCCCTCTACGGCTACTCGGTGAGCTCGGCGGGGGACGTCAACGGCGACGGCTACGCCGATCTCGTGGTCGGTGCGCCGGGGATGGACACCGGGGCCGGCGGCGCCTTCGTGGACGGCGGCCGGGTGGTGCTGGCCTTCGGTGGCAGCGCCGGGCTCGGCGCCGACCTGGTCACCGCCGACCACTTCCTCGCCGGCGCAGCGCGGGGGCGGGCGGTCGGTCCGGCCGGCGACGTCAACGGCGACGGCTCGGCCGAGGTGGCGCTGTGCTCGCCGGGGCGGGATTCCGGCACCGGGCGGGTCACCCTTTGGAGCCGGAAGTTCGGCCCCACGGCCCGGCCGCGGCAGCTCGACGCCGCCGGCGTGCCGCCGATCCCCCATCTCGGCGCGGCCGCCTCGGACGACGGCTTCACCGTCGCCCTCGCCACGGACACCATCTTCGGGCGGGGCCTGGTCCGCCTCCAGACCGAGGCCAAGCCGATCCTGACCCCGTTCAACGGCGCCGGCCTCCAGCAGGGGTCGAGCTGGGTGGCCTCGGGTGTCGTGCCCACGGCGTTCCACGAGGTGACCGGTCTCGCCGCGTCGACCCTCTACCACTGGCGGACGCGGCTGCTCCACCAGACCTCGTCGTTGCCCCTCCAGCCGCACGGGCCGTGGCGGACCCGGCCGGTCGGGGGCTGGAACGAGGCCGACCTGCGCACCGCGACCACGCTCCCGGCGGACCTCGAGGTCGTCGTCGACGACACCTCCGACCCGGTCGTGGCGGGCAGCACGCTCGAGGACCTGGTCACCGTCACCAATCTGGGGCCCCAACCTGCCGCGAGCGTGGTCCTCGCTCTCGCCG
Source organism: Candidatus Methylomirabilota bacterium (assembly GCA_035464095.1). GTDB lineage: Bacteria > Acidobacteriota > Thermoanaerobaculia > Thermoanaerobaculales > Sulfomarinibacteraceae > JAHECW01. The sequence continues at coordinate 9,584 of DATHSO010000210.1, forward strand.
GTTCGGTCACCACCCTTCCCGCCCTCAACCTTACCCCCTCCACCGGCAGCTGCGTCACCTCGCCGTCCGTGCAGTGCAGCTTCGGCAACCTGAGCTCCGGCGCCGCGGTCACGGTGCTGGTCCGGGCCACTCCCGCCGCGGCGGGAGTGGTGGCGCTCGACGCGACCGTGACCACCTCGAGCCAGGACCCGGACTTCGGCAACAACCACGCGGTCGAGACGACCACCGTCGTCATGCCCCCCGGCCTGGAGTTCACGGTCACCTCCGCCGGGGACGGCGCCGACGCCAACCCCGGCAACGGTGTGTGTGCGACCTCGGCCGGCGAGTGCACGCTCCGGGCGGCCGTCGGCGAGGCCAACGCCCTCGCCAACGCGGACATCGTCACCATCGCCACCCCCGACTCCATCAGCGTGGCGAGCAGCATCCTCATCACCGGCAACCTGACCGTCCGCTCCGGGCTCGGCCGGAGGGCGCGCATCACCGGCAACGGCTCGACCCGGGTGTTCGTCGTCGACGGTGCGTACCCGGACGTCACCTTCGAGCGCCTCGACCTGGTCGACGGGTGGGGCTTCAACGGCAGCCTGGTCGAGCTCGACACCGCGGACGACGTCACCTTCACCGACTGCCGCTTCGCCGGCGGCTACGCGGACGGCAGCGGCGCGGTGGCGGTCACGACCTACGGCGGGCACCTCCTGTTCGACCGCTGCGATTTCGAGGACAACGTCGCCGAAGGCAACGGCGCGGCGATCTACATCGGCGGGGCGACCACCGACCAGCGCGACACGCTGGAGGTCCGCTCCTGCACCTTCGACGGCAACACCGCCGGCTCCGGGGAGGCCAACGGCGGCGCCATCTCCGTCCGCAACACCTTCTGGGACGTCCTGATCACCGACAGCGTCTTCAGCCACAACGAGGTCGAGCTTGGGCACGGCGGCGCGATCGAGCTTCTCTCGACCGCCGGCGACGTCGCTACCGCGCGCATCGAGCGCTCGAGCTTCATCGCCAACCGGGTCACGGCGAGCCTCAACTTCAGAGGGGGCGCGATCATCGCCACCACCACCCACCTCCACCTCGTCGACTGCACCTTCTCGGGCAACTCCGCGACGGCGAGCGGGGGCGCCATCCACCAGGTCGGTGGCGAGCTCGCCCTGTCGTCGTGCACCATCGCCGACAACGTCGCGCCCTCGGGCGGCGGCATCTCCGGCGCCTCCAGCCCGGTGGTGCGGGCGAGCTGGACGATCCTGTCGGGGAACGGCGCCAACTGCTCGGGCACCGGGACCGTTACCGGCGACTTCAACCTCTCGAGCGACGGCAGCTGCTCGTTCTCGGGGTCCGGCAACCTGACCGGGACCAACCCGCTCCTCGGCCCCCTCGGCGGGCTCGGGAGCGGCGGGCCCCTCTATCGGCTCCAGCCCGGCAGCCCGGCGCTCGACGTGGCCGACGGGATCGCGTGTCTGACGGCCTACGGCGAGCTGCTGGAGGAGGACCAGCGCGCGTCGCTCCGGCCCGAGGACGGCAACGGCGACGGCGTGCTCCGCTGCGACCGCGGCGCCTACGAGGCCCACCCCGGCGACATGTTCTCCGACAGCTTCGAGAGCGGTACCACCTCGCGCTGGTCCGACACCGCGCCCTGACCACCGGACCGCCTCCGGCCGCTGCACTCCCAGACCCTGATCCAAGGGTCTGGGGGTTCCTGCATTCGCGCTGCCTCGATGAACGACCCCGCGGCTCGCGGGGCGAGTAGAGTGAGCCGAGGAGGCGAATGCAGGCCGGAGCCGTCGACGTGACCGCGCGTCGGGGAAACTCGGGGGAGCGCGGGCCCCGCACCGAGGCCGGGGCGGCGCCGCGGGCGGTCGTCGTCAGGCTGCCCGACTTTCTCGGCGAGGCAGTGATGGCGGAGCCCATGCTGCGGGCGCTCGCCGACGCCGGCCTGAGGGTCGAGGCGTTCGGACGGCCGTGGTGCCGGGACCTGTTCGCCGGGGTCGGGGTCGAGGTCGAGGGCATCGACGGCGCGTTCGCCGAGCTTGGCGGCTACCGTCGAGCGCGGGCGCGCTGGGCGGTGACGACCCGCAGCTCCTTCACCACCGCTGCCGCGATGCGGCTCGCCGGCCTGCGGGTTGTCGGCCGGCGGGGCAACCTGCGCTCCCCGCTGCTGGCTCGGGCGCTGTCCAGGAGGTTTCGGGGCCACCGGATCGACGGCTACCTGGAGCTCGGCCTGGCGACGGTGGAGGCGGCGCTCGGCCGCCGCGGACCGGTCCGGGATCGGCCGGCGGCGCCGAGGATCGTGGCCACGGGCGATCAGCGCGACGAGGCCGTACGGCGCCTCGAAGCGGAGGGTGTTCGCCCCCCCTTCGTGATGGCCTGCCCGACCGCCAACCACCCGGACGGGAGCCAGTTCAAGCTGTGGCCGGGCTTCCCGGCGATGCTGCGCCGCATGGTCGACGCCGGCACCGAGGTGGTCGCCTGCCCGGGCCGCGGCGAGACCGCCTGGTACCGCGACATCCCCGGCGGCGTCCGGGTCCTCGAGGACGTCGGGATGGGCTGTTTGGTCGGCATGGTCTCCCTGGCCGAGGCGATGATCAGCAACGACACCGGCCCGGCCCACCTGGCCGCGGCGCTGGGCCTCCCGACCCTGACCGTCTTCGGCGACACCGACCACCGCCGCTACGAGCCGAGGGGGCCGCGGGCGCTGCGCGTGGGCGCCCTCGGCGCGTGGCCCGAGCTCGAGGAGGTCTGGTCGGCGTGGCTCGCAGAGCGTGCCAGGTCTGCGCCTGGGTCAAGGCTGGGGATGACGTGAGTCAGAGTCGACGGTCGGGGTCAGGGCGATCCTCAGGCACCTCGGGCGCAATGAGGCGCAGGTTCAGGAGCGGAAAGGCGTGGTACCTTCAAGGTGGGTGAAACGAACTTCCTAGCCGGTGATCAGGCGTGACCCAACCTGTGCTGTGGACCGTTCTGATAGGCCTCCTGGAGATCGTCGGGATTCTGTCTGCCGCACATGCGGTGATGAGCGTGAGGACCCCCCAGGGCACGATCGCCTGGGCGGTCGTGCTGGTCGCCGCCCCGTTCGTGGCGGTGCCCGCCTACTGGGTGTTCGGCCGTAACAAGTTCAAGGGGTATGTCCGCGCCCGTCGGCAGAAGCTCGAACGGCTCGAAGACGCCATCCGCCGGGCCAACGAGCAGCTGGCGGCGTGTTCAACCCTTGGCGAGGCGAGCCCCGGGGTGGTTGCTGCGGCCGAGAAGCTGGCCCGAGTGCCGTTCACCGGGGGCAACCGCGTCGACCTGCTCGTCGACGGCGAGGCGACGTTCTCGAGCATTCTCGACGGCATCCGCGCGGCGCGAAGCTACGTCCTCGTCCAGTTCTACATCGTCCGGGACGACGAGCTGGGACATCGGCTGGCGTCCGAGCTGGCCGGCAAGGCGCGAAGCGGCGTCCCCGTCCACTTCCTCTACGATGAGATCGGCAGCTTCGCCTTGTCCGGTTCGTATCTCGCGGGGCTGCGAGCGGCCGGCGTGGAGGTGACGCCGTTTCACAGCCGAAAGGGGATCGGCAACCGCTTCCAGCTCAACTTCAGGAACCACCGGAAGACCGTGGTGGTGGACGGCCAGGTCGCCTGGGTGGGCGGCCACAACGTGGGAGTGGAGTACCTGGGCCAGGACCCGGACATCGGCCACTGGCACGACGTGCACGTGCGCCTCGAAGGGCCTGCTGTCATCGGGGCACAGCTCGCCTTCCTGGAAGACTGGCGTTGGGCGACGGACAGCGAGCTGAGTGGCTTGAGCTGGAAGCCCCGGATCGAGGACGCGCGCGCCGAGGTGCTGGTCATCGCCAGCGGTCCCGCCGATCCGATGGAAACCGCCCTGCTCATGTTCATGCACGCGATCAACTCCGCGACCGAGCGGATCTGGATCGCCAGCCCCTACTTCGTCCCCGACGACGCCATCGTGCAGGCGCTCCAGCTCGCGTCACTGCGCGGCGTCGACGTGCGAATTCTCATTCCCGAGAAGGCGGACAGCCGGTGGGTGACCCTCGCGGCCTACTCGTACTTCAACGACGTCAAGGCGGCCGGCGCCGCCTTCTACCGCTATCAGGCCGGGTTCCTCCACGGCAAGTTCATGTTGATCGACGACAACGTCGCGACCGTCGGGACCGCCAACTTCGACAACCGGTCCTTCCGGTTGAACTTCGAGATCACGGCCCTGGTCCTGGACGAGCTCTTCGCCGACGACGTGCGACGCATGTTCGAGCGCGACTTCCAGAGCTCGCGCCTGATGGTGCTCGGCGAGCTGGAGGCCAAGCCTTTGTGGTTCAGGCTGGCTGTCCGCGTCGCGCGGCTGCTCGCTCCGGTGCTGTAGAGATGTCGCGTCGCACGACGATGACCTCGACGGACCGAGACCGGGCGCGAAGCCTCCGGTGGAGCGTTCGACGTCAGCGCAGGACGGCTGTCTGCGAACCGGGCAACCTTCTCTCCGGCGCTATCGGACCCGGCGCAGGTTGCGGAAGTGGCCGTCGCGGCCGTCGTGGTCGTTGATCTCGATGTGGCCGTCGGCGTCGATCGAGAGCGCGGCCGCCACGTGCAGGCTGCCCTGGCCGCGGCCCGAGAAGCGGGCGACCTCGATGACCGCGATGCCGAAGGGGTAGTCCAGGGACTCCGTGCCGAGCTGCCGCTCGTTGACCTGGATCCGGCGCGGGCTGAGGAACAGGAAGCGGTGGCCGCCGGAGGTCTCCTCGGCCGCCACCAGGGCGATCGAGGTGGTCAGGGCGCCGAGCCGCAGCTCGCCGTCGGCGCGGCCGCGCAGGGCGGCCACCAACCTGCCCTGGCCGCCCTGCTCGAGCAGGGCGCCGAGCTGCTGAACCTCGGTCACCGGGGTGAACCGGCGGACCACGAGGGTCACGGGCATGCTGCGGGTCCCCTGGGGCCCGTTGACCACCGCGGTGCCGGTGAACTCGCGGCCGGGTGGGTCGCCGGCAGCAGCCGTTGCAACGGCACAGCTCATCACAGCCAGCACTCCGACAGCGATCCGCGCCAGGTTCATCTCGCCTCCCATCCGGGTCCGATCACGCCGGAGTCTACACCGGCTTCGCCTGGACGGCTCGCCGGGGCGGGACCCGGACGGTCCAGCGTCCGACTGTGGTCGATCATGGGTGCCGGGTCCTCTGGACCGCGAGCATGGCTGACGCGTTCCGAGCGGTGAACCCGCCCCCACTGGCCCTCGCTGAATGTGCGAGCCTGCGGACCTTGCACCGTCTCGGCACCCGCCTGAACAGCGACGCCACCGGTTGCCCGGTGGCGTCGGGTGATACGGTTCGAGCCGAAATCAGAAGCGGCGGGCGACGGCGAGGCCGAGGCCGAGGCCGAGGGCGAGGGCGAGCAGGCCGGCGAGACCGACCAGCGGCAGCTGGCTGCCGGTCTTGGGCAGCATCGGGGCCGG
>DATHSO010000211.1:0-9090 GCA_035464095.1 Candidatus Methylomirabilota bacterium
TGGCAGAGCGGCGCCCTGACGTCACGAGCCCCGTGCTCGGCGGACTCGGCCCCCGGGGCACCCAATCGAGCCGGTTCGTCAGGCGCGGGGTGGAGGTTTCGGGGATGGAGAGCATGGTACCTTCGAGATGGTTGAAAGGAACCTCCTATCCCCTCAACAGCATTGCAGCGTCGACTGCAACCCGGCGGAGAAACGGAGCACGAACGTGGACGACACGTTGAAATCCGTGAAGCTCTGGTTGATGTTCGCCGGCGGCGTGCTCGTCGTCGCCGTTCTGTACTGGGCACGGGCCATTCTCGTGCCGTTCGCGCTCGCTATCCTGCTCACGTTCGTCCTGACGCCGCCCGTCAACTGGCTTCAACGGTGGGTCGGTCGGGTGCCTGCCGTGCTGTTCGTCGTCACGCTGGTGTTCGCGGCTCTCGGTCTCGCCGGCGCTGGTCTGACCTGGCAGATGAACCATCTGGTCGAAGACCTGCCCGGATATCGTGCCAACATCCGAACGAAGATTGCCGACGTGCGCCTTGCTGGCAGGGGAAGCGGGGTCGAGAAGCTGCAGGAAACGTTGGAGGGCATCAAGACTGACTTGGAAACTCCGGAGGCACCGAAAGGAACCGTGTCGCGGCCCCTCGTGGTGACCTCCAACCAGGTGACGGGTTTTTTGGGCTTCGCGTGGCTCGGGCCCGTCGTCGGGCCGCTGACCACTGCGGGGCTCGTCGGGGCGATGGTCATCTTCATGCTGCTCGAACGCCGCGCTCTGCGGGATCGCCTGATCGGGCTGATAGGGTACGGACAGCTCGCCACGACGACGAAGGCATTCGACGAGGCCGGACGTCGCGTCAGCCGGCAGCTGTTGATGCAGTCCCTCGTGAGTCTGCTGTGGGGTGTCGCGGCCTTCCTCGGCCTGTACTTCCTCCACGTCCCTTACGCATTGGTCTGGGGGACGCTGGGTGCGGCGTTTCGATTCATCCCGTACATCGGCCCCGTGCTCGCGGCCGGCGCCCCGATCCTCGTCAGTCTCGCGGCCCTGGAGGGATGGACTGGTCCAGCGATCGTCCTCGCCATGTTCGTCATCCTCGAACTGTTCACGAATCTCGTGCTCGAAACGGTGCTGTATGCCGGGGCGGTCGGCGTGTCGCGTTTGGTGCTGCTTGCGTCCGTCGCATTTTGGACGTGGCTGTGGGGACCGCTCGGGCTGCTGATGGCGTCACCGCTGACCGTCTGCGTCGTCGTGCTCGGCAAGCACGTGCCCGGCCTTGCGTTCGTCGGTCTGCTGATGGACGACACGGCAGCGCTAGCAGCTGAGTACGGCTTCTATCAGCGGCTCGTTGCTCGCGACCAGAGCGAAGCGGCCGAACTGATCGACAGCCACATCAAGACCGGGTCGCCCGCGTCGGTCTACGACGCGCTGCTGCTGCCGGCACTCAGTTATGCCGAGCATGACCGTTTAAAGCACCGGCTCTCGAGGGAAGAAGAAGCGGCGGTCATCGATGCCACCCGGGAGTTGGTCGCGGACGCGGCCGAGATCCGCCGCCACGCGGAGACGGAGCCACCCGCCACGGCCGCCGATCCCTCGCCCTTGGGACCGCGCGAGCCGCTGCGCGTCCTGGGCTACGCGGTCAACGGTGCCGCCGATGAAGTGGCGCTCGCGATGCTGGCACATCTGATCGACGATCTGCCGATCGAGATGGAGATCACCGCTGCGCGCATGCAGGCGGTGGAGTTAGCGTCGTTACTGAGAGACCGAGAGTTCTCTGTCGTCTGCTTCGCTGATCTCCCACCCAGCTCGTCGTCGAAAACACGGTATCTCGTGAGGAGACTTCGCGCGACGCTGCCCGAGTTGCGAATCGCGGTGGGACGATGGGCACCGCCGGCGCTGGCGGACGAGAGCTCGCAAACGCTCCTGGACGCTGGCGCCGATCACGTCGCCTCGCTGTTGATCGAGAGTCGCAATTACTTTGGCGGCCTCCTGGAGATGCCGCGTCCTCCAATCTCCGACACCGCGGAGGCCGCCGGCTTCGCGGCACGACCGCTTTCCATTGGTCGTAGGTCATCTTGAACCGACCCGCTACCTCCCGTTTCCCGCGACCAGCAGCACGAGTCTGGCGACTTCACTTCCACGGCTCCCATCATCGGTGCTCGGCGCTCGACGTCGTCCAGCGCGAAGCCTCGCGTCAACCGTTGCAGGCTGGGAAGCTGTGGACGTCGCCGTGGCATACCATGGATCCATGACCGGGTTCGGCGCGCTCGAACTGCTCGCCCGCGCGGGCTTCCTCGTGAAGGGTGTGGTCTACATCGTCGTCGGCGCGTTGGCCCTCCAGGTCGCGGCCCATCTCGGCGGACGAGTGATGGGGACGCGCGGCGCCTTCACAACGGTCCTCGCACAACCGTTCGGTCGCACCCTACTGCTCGTCGTCGCCGTTGGGCTTCTCGGCTACGCCGCCTGGCGCCTCCTCCAGGGTTTCTTGGATCCAGACCGCCTCGGGCACGGCTGGCGCGGCCTCGCACTCCGTGTGAGCTTCGTCGCGCTCGGGGTTGTGCACGCGGCGCTGGGCCTGCAGGCATTCCGCGTCTATCGCGGGCTGTCGGCAGCGTCCGGAATCAGCGAGCGCGCGGTTGCCACCGAAGCGTTCGCGTGGCCGCTCGGTGATTGGCTCGTCGTGCTCGCAGGGCTCGGCGTCATCGGTTTTGCCGTGCAGCAGATCTACGCGGCGATTACCTGCCGCCTGGAACGCGATCTCGATGTCGCAAAGATGCGCCGCGAAGCCGGCGAGTGGGCGGTCGCCCTCAGCCGGTTCGGTGTGGCGGCACGTGCTATCGTCTTTGCGCTGCTGGGGTGGGGCATCGTCGTCGCGGGTTGGCTCCGCGATGCGTCTGAGGTCGGCACCACGGCGTCGTCGTTGCGCATCCTCGCCGCACAACCGGGAGGGGTGGGCCGCTGGCTTCTCGGCGTGACAGCAGCAGGTTTCGTCGCCTACGGCTTCTACCAAATCATCCACGCGCGCTATTTCCACATCCGAATCGAGCGCTGACCGGTGGGTAGTCCTTGATCTGCCGACCGCCAAGAGCACTAACTACTGGAAGAAGTGGGCGGCGACGTACGTAACAACTACCCCTTCCATCAGCCGACCTGGTCGGAGCAGCGGCGATGGCCTCGAGGACCCGAGCCTCGGCGCCCGTCGCCGATGGGTTCAGGATCACCGCGTCGGGCCGGACCTCCCGCAGCGGACGTACTCGAGCCCCACCTCCTCGAAGGCACGCAGCACGCGGACGACCTCATCACGGTCCATGCACCAAAGGTACCATCCGCCGGTCCTCATTTACTCTCGCGCCCGTTCGGGCCACGCTGAGAGGACTCGTCCACGCTGCGGCAGACCCGAGACGTTGCCGTGGCGCCGCTCTGCGCGACTCGCTATCGGGCCCGGAACCCCCGGGCGACTCCCCTGTACCGCCTGTTCGACGCGCACTTCGACGAGGTGAGGGGGCAGTGGGAGGAGAGGTACGAGCGATCAGCCTGGAGCGAATGGCGTGGGACGGGGTGGGGGAGGTGAGCTACCGGCGAAAGCGAGGGCACGAGAGCTCGGGGTTGGGAGAGCGGGAGGTGGAGGCGTTCGACCCGGGAGAGTTCCTGGCGCAGGTGATCATGCACATCCCGGAGCCGAGGCGGCACCTGGTGCGGTACTACGGGTGGTACTCGAATGTGTCGCGGGGCAAGCGGCTGAAGGCCGCAGCCGAGAACGGGGATGTCGGGGGTGTGGACGCCGGCCCGGACTCCCGCGCGGCTCGTGCCGAGGCCCGGGATGCCCGCGCCATGCGGCGAAGCTGGGCGCAGCTGATCAAGCGGGTCTACGAGGTCGACCCGTTGGTGTGCCCGTCGTGCGGCTCGGAGATGAAGATCCGTTCCGGCCCGGGCGGGCGCCGGCCCGCCCGGGCGCTCCCGTCATCTTCGGCGGAGCAGCGCCAGCGCCTCGATCTGGGCGGTCTGGGGCATCATGTCCACGGCCTGGACCGACACCAGCTCGAAGCGGCCTCGCGTCACCAGCAACCCAAGGTCGCGCGCCAGGGTGGCCGGGTCGCAGGACAGGTAGGCCACCGACCTGGTCGGGGCAGCGGCGATGGCCTCGAGGACCCGAGCCTCGGCGCCCGTCGCCGATGGGTTCAGGATCACCGCGTCGGGTCGCGCCTCGCGCAGCCGGTCGAGGGCGCGGTGCAGCGGGCTCGCCACGACCTCGACGTTGTCGACCCGGCCGGCCTTGATCGAGGCCTTGGCGTCGGCGGCGGCGGCCCGGACACCCTCCACGCACAGCACCCGCCGGAAGCTCCGGCGCAGGGCGAGTCCGTGGGTGCCGACCCCGGCGTAGAGGTCGGCGAGCACCTCACCGCGGCCGAGGAACTCCGCCATGCGGGCGTGGATCAGGGGCAGGATCCCCAGGTTGACCTGGAAGAACGACCCCGGTGACACCCGCAGCTTCAGGCCGGCGACGTCGACCACCACCTCTCGCACCCCGACCACCGGTTGGATCGGGCCCTTCAGTACCTGGGCGCCGCCGCTGCGGTTCAGGTTGACCCCGATACCGGCGACGTGCCGACAGGCCTGGGCGACGGCGTCCACGGGCAGGGGCGGCAGCTCGTCGGCCCGGACCACGAGGGTCAGGTGCTGCCGCGCGGGATCGCTGCCGCAGCGCAGGTCGACGTGGCGCAGGCTGAAGGGGAAGCGGGTGCGGGAGTTGAGCAGGCGCCGCAGCTGCTGCGTGGTGTCGAGCAGCTCGGGGACGAGCACCCGGCAGCTCGGCGCGTCGACCACGACCCGGGTGCCGCGCTGGAAGTAGCCGAGGACCGAGCGGCCGCCGCGGTCGGTGGCGATGGTCATCTTGGCTCGGTTGCGGTAGCCCTCGATGCGGGGCGACGCCAGGGTGGCCAGCACCATCCGGCGGTCGAGCCGCAGCTCCCGCCCGAGCGCATCCACGAGGCGGCGCCGCTTGACCTCGAGCTGCTCACCGTAGGGCCGGTCGAGCAGGGCACAGGCCCCGCACTCCTCGCCGTGCGGGCAGCGGACGACAGGGCCGGGGCCGGCGGAGCTCACGGCGACCAGCCTACCCGAACCGCGCTCGGTCGGCAGCCGTCCCGTGGAAGAGCTCGAGGAAGATCCGGTCGGGGACCACGCGCAGGGCGACCATGTCGCTCGCCGCGGTGATCACCATGGACGGGTCGAGGCGGACGCAGGCGCCGGCGTAGCCGCCGGCCACGGTGAAGGTGCTGACCTGGACCGACTCGCCGTCGGCCAGGGGCAGCGGCCACAGCGCGTGGCAGACCTGGTGGCGGTCGTCGAAGCGGCCGCCGGTCTGCTCGATGAGGCCGTCGCCGGGTGCGAACACGCTGATGTTGGCGCCGCAGCGTCCGACGATGGGCTTGCGGACGTAGCCGGATCGGCGCAGCTCGTCGCCCGGGTCGTAGGACGCCTCGAGCAGGTATCGCTGCTGGGTGAAGGACTGCCAGACCACCGGCAGGATCGCCTTGTTGCTCGGGATCAGCGTCCACAGCGGCTCGAAGACCGTGACCTCGGGGCGCAGGAGCACGTCGACCAGGCGCGGCGAGCCGGTGGGCCGGTCCTCGTCCTCGCCGCACTCGGCGCGGAGCTGATCGAGGGCGGTCTCCCACGCCCAGGTCTTCCAGACCCACCGGATGGGCACCCCGTCGCCGTCGACGATGTCGCCGTCGCCGGTCCACCGGAGGCCGTCGACGCCGCGCAGGACCTTGCAGGTGATTCCCGAGGCCTCGATCGCCTCCTTCATGAACAGGGCGTGGTAGGTCTCCTCGAGGTCGTGGTCGATCATCAGGTGGAGCACCCCGCCGACGCCGCGCTTCCGCCACGCCGACTCGAGCTCGGGCAGCAGGCGCTCGCCGGCGTCCCGGCCGAGGTCGCAGCCGGCGTGCAGCGCCCACCTGCCCTGGACCTTGCCCGCCTCCATGTGGCAGGAGGCCGAGTCGCAGTTGTACTCGTAGACCTTGAGGCCGCGCTCCGACAGGGCGAAGTCGAAACGGCCGGTGATCATCTGGTTGCGCCGGTTCGCCCACGACTGCCGGAGCCGCGGCCAGATCACCCGCGGCAGGTTGAAGCGCTCCAGGAGAGCGTCGTCGTGGAGCACCCGCTCGGTGGCGTGCAGGAAGAGCGCGTGCAGCTCCTCGGTGGCGCGCCTGAGCTCGGCCTCGGCGGTCTCGGAGATGGCCACGTACCGGTCCTGGTTGGCTTCCCGTGCGGCGAGCCGGTGGCCGCCCATCATGGCGACGTAGGCGGCCTCGTCCGGGTTGGCGACGTTGAGCCACGAGCCGGTGACGGGACCGCCGGCCGGGACCCGCGCCGATCGGACCGCGAGCAGTCCGGGGTCGGGCTCGCCGAGGACCTCGGCGTCGCGGTCGTCGTCGGTCTGGACGACCCAGCCGAGGATGGCGGCGTCGCGGAAGGAGCAGCGCAGCCAGTAGCCGCCGTCGTCGGTGATCTGTGCCCGGATCTCGCGCGCCCAGGTGCGCCCGTCGGGCCAGGGCCGGTGGACGACGTTCTGCTCGGCGAGCCGCAGCCGGTCCGGGAGGACCTCGGTGACGACCGCGACATGGCCGGTGCGGTCGAACTCGCCGCCCGCGTCCCAGACCAGCAGGCAGCCAGGCTCGGGGTGGCGCCGGGAGCCGTTGCGGAAGGCGCGCAGGGGCAGCACCTGGTCGTTGCGCAGGTCGCGGATCGCGCGCAGGCGGAAGATCTCGTGGGCCATGGCGACGTCGTCGAAGATCCAGCCGCGGTTGAGGTACATCCACCGTCGGGCGAACTCGACGCACTGCCACTTGTAGCCCATGTAGATGCCGTCGAGCACGCTCCGGTAGGCGCTGCGGTCGGGCAGCTCGCGGTCGTCGGCGGTGGCGTAGTCCGAGGAGTAGACCGGGACCCCGCCCGGGGCCAGGCCCAGGATGGTGCCGAAAGGTGCGGGTCGGTCGTCGAGGTGGTGCATCGAAGAGGGCCCTCCACATGGGCGGGCCGCAGAAGATAACGCGGGATCGGCCCGGTTGCTTTCCTCGACGGGCCGGAAAGCGGACCCGAAACCCTGCCCGTGTCCGACGGACAGTGACAGTGGCAGATTCAGTGACAGCGACAGTGACAGCGACGGTGGCAGCGACAGCGACGCGACGGCGCTCCCGGATCGGTCGGCACGTCCGACGCGCCGCCGCAATTCGTCCGACGAATTGCTGCCACTGCCACTGCCACTGAGAGGGTCGTCACTCGACGCGCAGGATCCGGATGCCGTTGGCGGCGTCGGAGAAGCCGAGCGGCAGCCCGGCGGCGAGCACGACCAGGTCGCCGGAGCGGGCGATGCCGCGTTCGGTGAGATCACGGACCAGGGCCGCTCCGAGGGCCTGGGGGTCTGCGATCGCCTCGACGGTGCTCGGGATCACGCCCCAGGACAGGTGGAGCTGGCGGGCCACCGTCACCGACGTGGTGACCCCGAGCACCGGCGCCGCGGGCCGGTGGCGGGCGATGAGGCGGGCAGTGCTGCCCGAGCTCGTGGTGGTGACGATGGCCGCTGCGTCGATGGTCTCGGCGAGGCCGCAGGCGGCGCGGCTGATGGCGCCGGTGACGTCGGGTGCCGCCGAAGGGTCCGCCTCGACCGCCATGCCGCCGCGCTCCAGGTACGCTTCGGTCTCGCGGGCGATGCGGTCGAGCATCCGCACCGCCTCGGTGGGGAAGGAGCCGACCGCGGTCTCCTCGGACAGCATGAGGGCGTCGGTGCCGTCGAAGACGGCGTTGGCCACGTCCGAGGCCTCGGCGCGCAGGGGCCGCGGGCTGTCGACCATGGAGCGCAGCATCTGGGTCGCCGTGATCACCGGTCGCCCGGCGTGTCGCGCGGCGGCGATGATCCGTTTCTGGATGACCGGGACCTTCTCGGGCGGCATCTCGACCCCGAGGTCGCCGCGGGCCACCATGAGCGCGTCCACCGCCTCGATGATCGGGCCGAGCCGGTCCACCGCCTGGGGCTTCTCGATCTTGGCGACCAGCATCGGCGGGTGTTCGCAGTCCGCGAGCCGGGCCCGGATCGGCGCCAGGTCGTCCTCGTGGCGGACGAAGGACAGGGCGACGAAGTCGACGCCCTCGGCGAGGCCCACCTCGAGATCGGCGAAGTCCTTGTCGGTGACCGCCGGGACCCGCAGCTTGGCGTGAGGGAGGTTGACCCCCTTGCGCGAGGTCACCGAGCCGCCGTTGACGACCCGGCAGCGCAGACGGTCGGCGAGGACCTCGAGGACCTCGAGCTCGGCGGCGCCGTCGGCCAGCAGGATGGTCTCGCCGGCCGCCACGTCCTCCAGCAGGTGGTCGTAGTCCACCGGCAGGACGCCCTCGGCCGTGCCGCCCGCTGGCGCCAAAGCGACCTCGTCGCCGGTTTCGAGCCGGATCCCGTCGTCGGGCAGGACCCCGAGGCGGATCTTCGGCCCGCACAGGTCCTGGAGAATGCCGACCTCGCGGCCGCGCCCGGCGGCGACCTCCCGGATGCGGCGGATGGTGGCCCGGTGGTCCTCGCGGCTGCCGTGGGAGAAGTTGAGTCGCGCCACGTCCATGCCGGCGTCGAGCAGGGCGGCGATGCCCGCCGCCGAGTCCGACGCCGGGCCGAGGGTGCAGACGATCTTGGTTTTCCTGTGGTCCACGACTGCCATGATAGCCGGTGACGCGGGCGGCGTGCGGGAGCGGCCGCGAGCGCGGTTCGGTCGACCTCGACGGCTCCTACGTAACATCCTCGGGGACTTGGCCGGGGAGTTTTGCTGGAACCAGTGTCGTGTCACTTCCCCGCTGTCTCCCGGGACAACGAGGGTGGGGGCCTGATCGCTGCCGCCGGTTGCTGTCGCTGCTTGCTGTCCCTGATTGCTGGTCGCTGATCGCTGTCGCTGGTTGCTGCCGCTGATCGCTGGTCGCTGGTGGCTGATCGCTGATCACTGACCCCCCTGAATAACACCTTCGGGGACCTGCTTGGTCGAGGATGGATGAACCCGGCGGTCGAGCCGTGTTACCCAACCGTGAAGCAAGTGAACCAGGACATCCTCGTCAGTCTCGCCCGCTGG
>DATHSO010000212.1:0-18734 GCA_035464095.1 Candidatus Methylomirabilota bacterium
CGACCGCAGCGGCGTGGGCGACTGTTCACTGCCACTGCCACTGCCACTGCCACTGCCACTGCCACTGCCACTGTCGCTGCCACTGCCCCTGCCACTGCCACTGACCCGCACCCGGCGCGGCGACCCGAAACCGGGTGCCCCTCGTAGGGGAGGTTTTTACACCATCCCCCCGGCTCGGGCGCTGCGCTGCCCGAGCGGGAACCGCGCCGGTCCGGAGGTGACCGGAGGCGCGGGCGCCGCCGGAATGAACTGCGACCCGGCGGGATTGTTGAAGGACGACAGAAGCCAGTCGACCATCCGGCAGCGGCGCATCGAGGCGCTCTGTGTTCGTGTCGGGCGGCCGGCGCGAAGGGAGCCGCATGGACGACGAGCGAGACCGCCGCCCGAACACCGAGCCGTTCTGCGAAGGAATGGATGCCCCGCCCTCCCTGGACGAGCCGGCGGACGAGGTGGTGGACCGTCCTCGCCGGCGCCGCGAGGAGGACCGCGCCTGGGTGCCGGTGATCGTCAAGCGCACCGACCAGTCCACCCGCCACCCCGACGACGTCCTGGTGTCCGCCATCGAGGTCGGTCTCGAGCAGCTCAACCGGCCGACCCTGTCGCTGGGCCTGTCGTCGATCGCGGCCGGCCTCATCCTGGGCTTCACCGCCATGGCGGTGGGCATCGCCACGGTGGCGGTGGCGCCGCTCGAGCAGTGGCCCATGGTCGGCCGGCTGCTGGTGGCCGTGGCCTATCCCCTGGGCTTCGTGATCTGCGTGACCAGCGGCGCCGAGCTGTTCACCGAGCACACCGCGACCGCGGTCTACCCGGTGCTGGACCGCAAGTCGAGCTTCGCCCGCCTGCTGCGGCTGTGGGCCATCGTCGCGGCCGGCAACCTGGTCGGGGCTTTCTTCAGTGCCGGCCTGCTGACCCTGGCCGAGCCGGTCATCGGGGCCCGCGAGGGCTACATCGAGCTCGGCCGCCACCTGGTGACGCCGTCGGCGCTCAGCCTCCTCATCAGTGCGATTCTCGCCGGTTGGCTGATGGCTCTCGGCGCCTGGCTCGTCGTCGCCACCCAGCCCGGCCTCAGCCAGATCGTGTCGATCTACATCGTCACCTTCCTGATCGGCCTCGGCGGGCTGCACCACTCCATCGCCGGCTCGGTCGAGATGTTCGCCGCGATCCTCGCGAGCGATGAGTTCGGCTTGGCTCAGGCGGCGCGTTTCACCAGCCTCGCCCTGGTCGGCAACCTGATCGGCGGCAGCTTCTTCGTGGCGGTGCTCAACTACGCCCACATCCGCGAGACCCAGCGTACCGACTGACGCCGCCTTCGGGTCGTGTCAGCCGCGATCGGCGGGCTCCTCGTCTCTCTCGCCAGCGCCGGAGGACGGCGCGTCGCCGTCCGCCTCGGTGGCCCGCCTGGTCCGCTCGAACTGGCGCTCCAGGTGCTCCCGCTCCTCGCGCCGCGCCTGCTCGAGGTGGCCGGGGTGCTCGTGGGCGTACATCTTCTCGGGCATCGTGCCGGTGATCCAGCTCGGGTTCATGGGGTAGACGTGGGGGTGGAAGATCACCGAGTAGAAGTGCCAGATGAAGATCGCCAGGGTCGCCAGCCAGGCCTCCCAGAAGTGCACCACGAGCGCGACGTCGAGGACGCCCTTGGGCAGGTAGTGGATGAACCAGTTGTCGAACCACAGCAGGAGGCCGGTGACGACCATGACCGCCGTGCCCCAGACCAGGGCCCAGTACTCGGCCTTCTCCACGTAGCTGAAGCGCTGGATGCAGACCATCCGCTCGCCAAGGCCCAGGTTGTAGAGGATCCGGCGCACGAAGAAGCGGAAGTCCCGCTCGACCGGCAGCATGTCCTTGAAGTACCTGCGGCCGCGCGGCGTGGTGAGGTAGACCACGTGCCAGAGCACGGTGACCATGAAGATCACCGCGGCGACCCGGTGGATGGCGCCGCGCAGCGCGAAGCCGCCCTCCCAGCCGAAGAAGAAGCGGGTGACGAAGCCCTGGTCGTACACCAGGGCGAAGCCCGAGATCACCAGGGTGATGAAGGAGGCCGCCAGGAAGGCGTGCTGGGCGACCTCGTCGGGGCGCATGCGCCGCACCTGGGGCCGCGTGGTCGAGATGTGGATCAAGTGGCGGACGAGGTCGATGACCCAGTGCAGCACCATCAGGCCGATGATCACCGCGATCGCCACGATGTAGATGTCCTCGACGATCTCGGCCGCGTGGGTGCGCAGGCCCTGGCCGCCGACGCCGTGGATCGGGGCCGCGGCCATCTTCTCCGAGATCCCGGGGTGGCACTCGCCGCAGGTGTGCTGGAGGTTGTCGGGGTGGACGGTGGAGGTCGGGTCCGAGCTCGGCAGGATGCGGTGGACGCCGTGGCACGAGGCGCAGTTGGCGACGTGGGTGTCCCCGGCCTTGGACTTGAGGCCGTGGTAGGAGTCGATGAACGTGGTCAGCCGCTCGGTCTCGACGCCGTACTTCTCGTTGAGCACCGCCGACTCGTGGCACGGCGAGCAGGTGAGCTCGGCGACCTTGGCCCGCGACACCGGCGACAGCGGATCGTCCGGGGACAGGATCCCGTGCTCACCGTGGCAGTCGGTGCACACCGGCGCGTCGGTCTCGCCCCGCGCCACCAGCTTGCCGTGGATGCCCTCCCAGAAGTCGGCGGCGATCGCCTTGTGGCAGACGCCGCAGGTGTTGGGGATGTTGAAGTGGTTGATGCTCGAGTCGGGGTGGCCCGGCGACAGGATCTTGTGGGCCGTGCCCTCCGTGGAGTGGCAGTCGTTGCAGCTCGCCGCCAGGTAGATGCCGCCCCGGGTCGCCCGGCTGTGGACAGACGACTCGTAGATCTCGATGGGGTTGTCGATCAGGATCTCGTACTTGGTGGTGAGGTCGATGTTCTGGTGGCAGGTGCCGCAGGTCTCCGGCAGGTTGACGGGGTGGGTCTTCGAGTGCTTGACGGAGGACGGCAGGACGTCGTGGTCGCCGTGGCAGTCCGAGCAGTGGGGCGCGTCCTCGGAGACCCCGACCACGCCGCGGCCGTGCACCGTGTACTCGGCCGCCTCGTCGTCGTGACAGGTGCTGCACGAGTCGCAGACCGCGCAGGAGGTGAGCTGGCGGTGGGGCACCGTGTCGCGGTCGGTGTGGCAGTCGAGGCAGTCGAGGCCCTCGTGAACCGAGTGGGCCAGGTCCTTGGCGTAGAGGGTGCCGTGAAGGCTGGCCTCGTGGCAGTCGGCGCAGGCCGAGCTGTCGATGGGCTCGTACTCCTCGACGACGTCGGCGGCGACGGGACCGAGGCCGAGCAGTGTGGCGGCACCGATCGTGACCAGGGCCGTGACCGCGAGACGGTGCGAGAATCCCGACATGGAGAACCTCCCGGTCCGAGGCCGGATTCGGCGGTTGGCGCGGGGCGGGCCCCGTCGTCTCCAGTCGAGGATACCGCGAGGGGCGCGGGTGTTGTCAACTCTGTTGAACAAATATGCAACTGTTTCTCAGAATCAACAGGCGAGGCTGTCGCCGGCGCGCTCGGCGTCGCTCGGCCTTGCCTCGACCGCGGGCTCGTCCGGCTCCGGGGCCAGGCGGGGCAGGGCGACGAGGAAGGCGGCCGAGCAGGCGCCGGCCACCGCCAGGCCGACGGCGGTCCCGGTGCCCACGCCGAGGCCGAAGCCGACCTTCTCGACCATGATGTAGCTGACGGTGACCACGGTCATGAAGACCGCCGGAACCGCGGACAGCCACCACCGGCGCCCCCGCTTGGCGAGGAACACGGCGCCGGTCCACAGGGTGACCGCGGCCAGGGTCTGGTTGGCCCAGCCGAAATAGCGCCAGACGATGGTGAAGTTGACGAAGTTGAGGGCCATCGCGATCGCGAAGATGGGCAGGGCCACCAGGTAGCGGTTGCGGACCAGGCGCTGGGACAGCCCCAGGTAGTCGCCGACGATGAGTCGGGCGACCCGGAAGGCGGTGTCGCCGGAGGTGATGGGCAGGACCACGACGCCGAGCACCGCGAGCACGCCGCCGATGGCGCCCATGGTGGTGGTGCACACCTCGTACACCACCTCGCCGGGCCCGCCGGCGGCCAGGGCGGCGCCGAGGGCGCCGGTGGAGCCGTAGAAGCCCTGGGCCGCGCCCGCCCACACCAGCGCGATGAAGCCTTCGGCGATCATGGCCCCGTAGAAGACCGGCCGCAGGTGGCGCTCGCTGCCCAGGCAGCGCGCCATCAACGGGCTCTGGGTGGCGTGGAAGCCGCTCACCGCGCCGCAGCTGACGGTGATGAAGATGATCGGCCAGGCCGGCGCCGACGACGGGTGGAGGTTGGCCAGCGTGAAGTCCGGCGCCGGCAGGCGGCCGGTGAGCAAGGCGAACCCGAGCCCCGCCACCATGACCAGCAGGGCGAGGGCCAGGAAGGGGTACACCCGGCCGATGATGACGTCGATGGGCAGCAGGGTGGCGAGGAGGTAGTAGACGAAGATGGCGACCATGATGACCCACAGCCACACCTGCTCGCCGGCGGCCGTGCCGGTCAGAAACGCGGCTGCGTCAGAGCCGAGCCAGCCGCCGACCGTCTCGGCGGGGAGCAGCTGGGCCAGCAGCATGGCCGGCCCCTTGACGAACACGGTGCCCACCAGGACCATGAGCACCAACAGGAACACCGTCGCCAGGTGGCGGGCCGGTTGGCCGAGGTAGTGGCCGATGAGGTCGGGCAGTCCGGCGCCGTCGTTGCGGATCGACATGGCGCCCGACAGCAGGTCGTGGACCGCGCCGCCCAGGACGCAGCCGAAGACCACCCACAGGAAGACCTGGGGGCCCCACAGGGCGCCCATGATCGGTCCGAAGACCGGGCCCAGGCCGGCGATGTTGAGGAGCTGGATCAGGTAGACGCGCCAGGTCGGCATGACCACGTAGTCCATGCCGTCGGCGAGCCGGACCGCCGGGGTCGGCCGCGCCGGGTCGGGCCGCACCGCGGCCTCCACCAACCGGCCGTACCCGACGTACCCGAGGAACAGGAGAACGCATCCCGCAACGAAGACCGTCATGCCACCTCACCAGGGGTGCGCGATCGCGTCGGGCTCAGGATAGCGGAGATCGGCGCCGCCGGGGGCGGTCAGTCGAAGCGCGATTCCATCGCCTCCGCCCAGACCCGAAGGGTGGCCATGCCAGCCTCGTCGAGGCGGGCGTCCGGGTGGGCGAGGCGGTAGGCGCGCAGTGGCATCTCGCCCTCCGCCACCTCCTCCCAGATCTCCTCGGCGAGCTTCGCCTGCCGCTTCGGCTCCTGGTGTCCCCACGAGGACAGGTTGAGCCGGCTGCGGCCCTCCTCGACATCGCGGGCCACCAGCCAGGACACCGGCGCCACCCGGCTGTACCAGGGCCACGCGGTCTCGTTGGAGTGGCAGTCGTAGCACGAGGCCCGGAGCACGGCCTCGACCGCGGGCGGGCCGTCGAAGTCGGCCACCACCGGCGGGTTCGAGCGCTCCACCGGCACCAGCTGGATGGCCAGCAGCACCGCGCCGATCACGCCGATGACGATGAGGATCGCGCGCCTCATGCAGCCCCTTTCGACCCGCGGCGGTGGTTCGTGGTCCGGGTCGGCCTCCCACCGTCGGCTCGCGGCCGACGGCGACCGGGTGGACGGCGCGGTCCCATTATACGAGTCGGCGGGGCGGCGCCCGCGGATTCCCGCCCCGGCTACCCCGCGGGGACCGGTGCCGGTTGCTCGAGGGTCACCGGGCGGCTCCGGTCGAGGTAGCCGCGATCGGCGAGGTAGGTCACGACCGTCATGGCGCTCTCCTCCTCGGTCTCGCGGTCGGTGTGGAGCACGAGCTCCGGCTCGGCCGGCGGCTCGTAGGGCGCCGAGATGCCGGTGAACTCGGGGATCAGACCGGCGCGGGCCCGGGCGTAGAGGCCCTTCGGGTCGCGCCGCTCGCACACCTCCAGGGGGCAGTCGACGAAGACCTCGACGAAGTCGCGGGGCTCCTGGATGTCGCGGTTGCGGTCGCGGTCGGCCCGGTAGGGCGAGATGAAGGCGGTCAGGTTGATGATTCCCGCCTGGGTGAAGAGCTTGGCAACCTCGCCGATGCGGCGGATGTTCTCATTGCGGTCCTCGGGGCTGAAGCCGAGGTCGCGGTTGAGGCCAAAGCGGATGTTGTCGCCGTCCAGCACGTAGCAGTGGCGGCCGCGCTCGGTGAGCAGCTGGTCGACCCGGGTCGCGATGGTGGACTTGCCCGAGGCGCTGAGGCCCGTGAACCACACGGTGACCCCGCGCTGGCCGAGGGCGGTCTCGCGCTCGGCGCGGGTGACCTGGAGGTGGACCTTCGAGATGTTCCGGCTCTTCGGTCGGGTCATGACGGGTGCTCCTTCCTGCGGCCGCCGACGATGCGGTCCATCTCGAAGAACAGCTCCTGCTCCCGGATGACCCCGACCGTCCGGCCGTCCCGTTCCACCGCCAGCCGTCGGGCGCCCTGCTGGACCATGACGTAGGCGGCCTCCATGAGGGTGGCGTCGGCGGCGATCGCGGGCGGGCCCGCCGACATCACGTCGCGGATCGGGGCCGACCGGATCGCCCGAACCTCGCGGGTGAACATGCCGACCCAGAACATGGGCGAGTACTGGATGGAGTCGGCCAGGGTCGGCTTCGGGGCCGACAGGTAGCGCGGCATGATCGCGCGCAGCAGGTCGACGATGGCCACCGCACCCTGGACCTTGCCGTCTGCGTCGAGCACGAGCAGCGACCGGTGGCCGGTCTCCATGATGCTGTCGCTCGCCGACCGCAGCCGGAACGACTCGCGGAGCCTGTCGAGGGCGTCCTCCACGGTCTCGTCGGCACCCACGGTGGTGTACCCCCGGATCGGGATCATGACGTCGACGACCCGGGCCTCGGCGATGCCGACCGGATCGTGGTGGCCGCGGCAGGCCTCCTGGATCTTGGCCGCCAGCAGGTCGATGTCGCACGGCTTGGCCAGGAAGTCGAAGGCGCCCTCGCGCAGGGCGGTCCGGGCGGCTTCCTCGGAGCCGTGGCCCGAGAGCATGATGACCGGTATGTCGGGCGCCCGCCGCTTGAGCTCGCGCAGGGCGGCGAGCCCGTCCATGCCCGGCATCTTGATGTCGAGGATGATGACGTCGGGGTTCTCGGTCAGCCGCTGCAGCGCCTCGGAGCCGGTGGCCGCGGTGATCGTGACGAAGCCGCGGCGGTCGAGGACCTTGGCGGTGGCCGATCGGAAGCGGGGTTCGTCGTCGACCAGCAGCACGGTGTGGCTTGTGGTACTCATCTCCTCCTCCGGCCTCAGAACATCGGCAGCCCGCTCCACCCCAGCCACCGCCAGTAGGTGGCGGCCATGAGGAGGAGCACGCTCAGGTTGGTGACGAACAGGATGCACCCCACGCGCAGGTAGTCGCGCTGGGTGAGGTAGCCGCTGGCGTAGACGATGGCGTTGGGCGGGGTGCCGATGACCAGGCAGTAGGCGAGGGACGAGGCGATGGAGGTGCTCATGGCCACGAAGGGGATCATGGCGGTCCCGGGGTGGACGATGCCCGCCATGGCCAGGGTCACCGGGCCGACCGCGGCGCAGGCCGGTCCGTCGGCCATGATCTGCGTCAACAGCCCGACCATGATGTTGCCCGACAGCAGGAGCCCGAGGCCCGCGCCGAGCCCCAGCGGCACCATGACCTCGACGATCGAGCTCGCGATCCAGTAGGCGCCGCCCGTGGAGATCAGGATCCGGCCGAAGATGATGGCGCCCGCGTACAGCCACACCACGCCCCAGTCGACCCGGGTCTGGTAGTCGCGCCAGCTGACGATGCCGGCCAGCATGTAGGCGATGGCGCCCATCACCGCCAGCACGCCGATGCCGATGCGGATGCCGGTGAGCTGGTAGAGCAGGTTGTTCTCGGTGATCCAGCTCGCCAGCATGACCAGGAAGATGACCAGTGCGACGATCTGGGTCCGGGACCAGCGGCCGCCCTCGCGCTGGATCTGCTCGCGGACCACCCGGATCGACGGCCCGAGGTCGGTGATCTGCGGCTTGAAGCGCCAGTTGACGACGAACCAGGTCAGCGGGATCACGAAGAACAGGAAGGGGACGCAGTAGAGCATCCACTGGGCGAAGCCGATGGAGATCCCGAACATGTCCTCGGCGTAGGTCATCATGATGATGTTGCGGGCCGCCCCCGAGGGCGCCAGCGAGCCGCCCAGGTTGCAGGCCATGGCGATGGTGATCATGAGCATCTTGGCGAGCTCGGGGTCGTCGTCGCCGGCCGCGGCGGTCGCCGTGGTGTAGAGCAGGATGCCGATGGGCAGGAACATGGCGGCCAGGGCGTGGTCCGACATGAACATGGTCAGCGGCGCGATGATCACGATGATGACGAAGGTCACCCACTTGACGCTGGGCTTTTTGAGCTTGCCGAACATCATGACGCCGATGCGCCGGTCGACCCCGGTCTTGACGAAGGCTGCCGCGAACATGAGGCTGCCCATGATGAACCAGGTGGCGTCCGACCAGTAGAGCGAGGGCATGACCTCGCGGTCGAAGATCCCGGTCAGCAGGGCGATGACCCCGATGCAGAAGGCCACCATGGGCAGCGGGATCGCCTCGGTGACGAAGCAGCCGACCACGAAGGCGACGATGGCGACCGCGGTCTTGACGTGGAAGCCGGCGCGCTCGACCCGGGCCGCCTGGGCGTCGCTCAGGGCGTCGAGGTCGATCCCCGAGGTCTTGAGGCGGTGGCCCGAGCGCAGCAGCTCCTCGAAGCGCGCCGGGTCGATGGCGGCTGCGGCCTCCCGGACCGCGGCGAGGCTCGCCTCGGAGGTGGCGATCTCGTTCTTCTCGCACCACTTTCGGTTGCGGTTCATGAACACCGCGTGGGAGAAGGACGAGCGGTCCGTGCTCACCTTCATCATCTGCACCATCTGGATCTGCCACTGGTTGAGCTCGGCGTAGTCCGTGCCGAAGACCTCCAGGGCGAAGTGCTCCCGGACCACGGTCGGGCCGAGGCTGACCTCGGCCCCGACCCTGAGCATGCTGCGCGGCGTCGGCATCAGCATGATGAGGATGAACAGACCGAGCGGAATGGCGAACAGGCGCCAGTCGATGGTGCGGTCGTACCCGGTGGGCTTGCTGTCTTTGGTCGTGGCGGTCATCGGCGTGCGCTCCCCCTTGTCGAGTCCTCCGTGAACGGTCAGAGAAGGCGGTCCAGCAGGAACCAGCCGGAGAGAACCAGGAATGCCAGGAAGTAGAGCCGTCGCTCCAGGGCGTGCGGGATCACCGTCACGCCCGGAGGCCGGCGGACCTCGCTGCCACCATCCGGTCCGAGGTCGTGGACGCGGGCGTCGCCGGCGTCCATCACTTCTCCCGCTTGCCGTCGGCTTCGCGCACCAGCTCGCGGGGCGACCGGATCGCGGTCATCAGCCGGGCCTGGCGGATCTTCTCCTCGAGGGCGCGCCGGCGGGCCGCGGCCTCCTCCGCCTTGGCCACCAGGTCGTCGATGTCGCACGGCTTGGTGACGAAGTCGAAGGCGCCCAGCTTCATGCCGTCCACCGCCGACTCGATGGTGCCGTGGCCGGTGAGCATGATGACGCTCACCAGGGGGAAGCGGACGCGGATCTCGCGCAGCACGGCGAGGCCGTCCATCCCCGGCATCTTGACGTCGAGGATCACCACCTCGACCTCCTGTCGCTCCAGCTTGTCGAGGGCCTCCTGGCCGCTCGTCGCGGTGGCCACGCGGTGGCCCTGGCGCTCGAGCAGCTTGGTGGTGGTCGCCAGGAAGCGCTCCTCGTCGTCGACCAGCATCAGGTTGAGGGCGTTCATGATCGATTCCTCCGATCGCTCGGTTCAGGCCGTTACCGGCAGGCTGACGGTGAACGTGGTGCCGACCGACACCTCGCTCGAGACCCGGATCGTGCCCCCCATGGACTCGACGATCCCGAAGCAGATGGACAGCCCCAGGCCGGTGCCCTTACCCACCGGTTTGGTGCTGAAGAACGGGGTGAAGATCTTGTCGAGGTCGGCCGCGCTGATGCCGGCGCCGTTGTCCCGAACCGAGACCTCGACCCGGTCGCCGACCGCCGACGCCTCGATCGCGACCTCGCCGCTCCCCGAGGGGTGCTGCTGCTCGACGGCGTCGAAGGCGTTGTTGAGCAGGTTGAGGATCACCTGCTGGAGCTGGGCGCGGTCGGCGCTGACCCTCGGCAGATCCGGGGCGATGTCGATGCTCAGGGCGATGCCGCTGACCGCGGCCTTGGTGGCGACCATGGCCGCCACCTCGGGCAGGAAGTCGGCGAGAGCCAGCTCCCGGACCACCGGGTCGGTCTGGCGGGCGAACTTGAGGATGCCCTGGGTGACCGCCGCACAGCGGTCGATCTGGGTGCGGATCTGGCGCACCGAGTCGACCAGGTCGGCGGTGTCGGCGGTCTGGGGCAGCTGCCGCTTCGCCGCCAGGTCGTCGACGATGGCCTCGATCAGGGCCTGCTCGGAGCGGATGATCTGGAGCGGGTTGTTGATCTCGTGGGCGAAGCCCGCCGACATCTCGCCGATCTCGGCGAGCCGGCCGGCGACGATCAGCTGCTGGTTGAGGCCCTGCTTCTCCTCGTCCACCCGCTGCAGGCGGCGGACCAGGCCGTTGGTCAGGGAGACCGCGAGCAGCATGATGGCCGAGCCGCCGATGACCAGGATCACCAGGCCGGTGGAGGTCGCCCGTCGGACCGGCCAGAAGGCGTCGCCCACCTCCTGGCGCACCACCAGCAGCCACTTGCCGTCGTTGAGCCAGGTCGTGGCCCACACGAACTTGGCGCCGTCGGCGCCGCGCGCCACCGTGGTCGCCACGCCGTGACCGGCCTGGTCGAGGCCGATCCGCTCTGGCGACACCTCGAGGAGCGCCCCGCCCGACCGGCGCGCGGTCTGGAACACCCCCTCGCGGTTGAGGACGTAGGCCTCGCCGGTCCTGCCGGAGTGCACGCTCTCCACCTTGCGGGTGAACAGGTCGGGGTCGATGGTGGCCCGCAGCACCCAGCGCTCGGCGCCCTCGCCGACCGCCAGGGCGATGACGAAGTGGGGCGAGTTCCGGTAGCCCAGGAAGACGTCGCTGACGTAGGTGCCGCGTTCCACCGTCCGACGGAACCACTCGGCGTCGGTGTAGATCTTGCCGGTGAGGGCGTAGGGCCCCTCGTAAGCCACCAGGGTCCCCTCGGCGTCGAAGACCCCGAGGTCGACGAAGGCGGGCGCGTAGAGGCGGAGATCGTCGAGGACGGTCGCGAGAACCTGAGGCTGGCGCAGCCCCTCGAAGGTCCACACGTGGGCCACGAAGCCGAGGTCGGCGTGGCGCTCGTCGAGATAGGTCTGGATGGCATTGCGGTGGTCCTCGGCGATGCGGACCATCTTGGCCACCGTGGCGTCGCGGGTGGCGGCGTTGAAGTTCCAGGTTCCCACCAGCAGGACGATGGCGAAGGGCACCGACGGGGCGAGGATCATGGCCGCCAGGATCCGGCGGCGAAGGCCCTGGTAGGCGCCGCTCGAGGCCGTGGCTCGGGGCTCCCGCTCGACCATCTCAGAACCTGAAGATGAGCCGCAGGGCGGCGCTCAGAACGTCGTCCACCTTGCGGTTCCTGAGCGCGGGGTCGGCGAGGCCGGAGTTGGCCGCCGACAGGATGCCGCCGTTGGTCTCGGGGTCCGGGACCCACATGGACGTGAGGTTGAGCTGGAAGCGGAGGTTGCTGTTGACCGTCCAGTTGACGCCGAGGGTGGCCTCCCAGACCTCGGCGGCGCCGTCGAGCACGGCGGCGCGGACCGACTCGCCTTCGCCGACCGGGACCGCCGAGCCGTCGAGATCGGCGGCGGTGAAGCCCGGAACCACCACCGAGTCGAAGAGCCGGAGGTCGGTGGTCGTGGTCGAGATCCGGGCCAGGAGCTCCCAGGCGCCGATGCCGCCCTTGCCGGGGCTGAAGGGCCGCTTCGGGTCGGGCTGGCGCCAGCCGAAGGCGTCGACGCTCTTGCCCTCGCCGGTGACGAACCAGCTCAGCCACAGCGACGAGGAGCGGACGCTGCCGTCCCGGCTCAGCAGAGGCTCGCGGATCAGCAGCGTCGACCCTTGGAGGTAGTCGTGGTAGATCTCGACGTCGTCGTACTGGAGCTCGAGGACCTCGAGGCTGGCGGTGACGGGCCCATGCAGCCAGTGCGCCTCGAAACCCCAGCGGTTACGCGAGCCGATCTCGGCGGTGACGATGTCGCTCGAGCGCCCGTTGCTGCCGATCACCTGCTCGAGGCGCCAGCGCCAGAGGCGGGACGCGAAGTCGGCGCCGGTCAGGCCGCCCGACTCGAAGCGCTTGGTGGCCACCGACTGGGGGCCGTAGGTGCCCTGGCCGACGACGTAGAGGCCCTCGAGGGCGCCGGCCGATTTTCGGAAGGGCTGGGCGAAGAGCCGGAGCGTGGCGTCCTTGTGGTCGTCGATGTCGCCGCGCGGCGAGTCCAAATCGACGCCGGTGCCGGTGAAGGCGCCGAGCTGGTAGGTGAGGCGGCGGTCGGCGATCTCGCCCCACAGCGTCACCCCGCGGTCGAAGAAGGGGTAAACCGGCGCCGCGGTGCCGCGCTCGACGAAGTTGACCTGGTTGTCGAAGGTCATCCACGAGGTCGAGAACGGGACCTTCATCTGGCCGACGGTGACGTGGAGGGCGTCGTCGAGCTTGAGGTCGACCCAGGCGTTGCGGATGTAGGGCTCGTTCTCGAAGGAGGCCTGGATCCGGTAGCTCATCCAACCCCGCAGGCGGCCCCGGAGGTCGATGCGGGCGCGGCGGATGTCGAAGGAGGTCGGAGCCTCGGAGTCGCCGCCGAAGGTCCGCAGGTCGAGGTGGAAGCTGGCGGCGACGCGCAGCGAGTCCTTCCCGTCGGCGGTGGCGAAGGTGAAACCGTTCTTGAAGGTCCCCTGGAGCCGGTCTGGGTCCGAGGGTGGGGAGGACTCGGGGGCGGACTCGTCGGCGATCGCAGCCCCCGCGAAAAGGGCCGCCGCCGAGGCCGCGAGCAGGTGCAGAGCAAAGGTCCGGATCCGGTGCCTCGTCGAGCTCATCTCCCGTCCTTCCGCAGCCGCTCGGCCCCGGTGAGCGGCCCGTCGACCTGGGCGCAGGGACCGCCGCCCGTGGCTCCGTTGAGGGCCTCGAGGCGGATCCGGGCGTGGCGGTGGCGCCGGCCGGCGGCGAGCAGCGCCTCGGCCAGCCGGGCGTCCGCCACCGGGTGCTGGAGCACGGTGAACGCGCCCTCCCGCAGCGCCCTGACCGCGTCCGCCACCGACGATCCGCCGGCGATCGCCAGGACCTCGACCAAGGGGTGGTCGGCGTGGAGGGTGTCGACCCAGGCCAGGTCGGTGCCGCTGAGGCTGTCGGTGTCCAGGACCAGGACGTCGATCCCGGCCAGGGACCGCGGCGGGCCGGCGTCGTCGGGGTCCAGGGCACGGACCAGGATGGAGAACCGGCTCAGGGAGGCCGCCAGGCTGTCGAGCCAGACCCGATCGCGGGAGGCGACCGCCGCGGTGATGGGTGGCTCCGGGGGGCGCTGGTACGGCGTCATCGCCAGCCGGGCAGCGCAAGCCCCGTGCCAGCCGATGGCAGGCTCGGTGTCAGGTGCCTATCGTTCGGAAGAGGGGAGATTTACGTCGAGCTTGACCCGACGTCCACGAGACCATCTCCTGTGGGACAGTTTGTCCCAGCTGCCGCGGGTGGATCGGGCGGTCGACGGTCAAGTGGACGCAAACAGGATGCTTGCGTCTGCCAGGCCGACCTGGGACAGAATGCGCCGCAGCGCCACCGGCTCACTCTTCGGCGTCGATGCCGTACTGCTGGAGCTTGCGGTGGACGGTCCGGCGGCTGATGCCGAGGATGCGCGCCACCCGCGACCGGTTGCCGCCGCACTCCTCGAGGAGCTGCAGGATGTGGGCCCGCTCCAGCTCCTCGAGGGAGCGAGCCGAGCCGGAGGCCGGCGCGGAGGTGAGCTCGGGCGGCAGGTCGGCGGGCTGGACGAGGCCGGCCTTGCGCAGGATCACGGCGCGCTCGATGACGTTCTCGAGCTGCCGGACGTTGCCCTCCCAGAGGTGGTCCACGAGGACATCCAGGGCGTCCTGGCGGACCCCTTCCACCGCGTAGCCGCCGCTGGCGTTGAAGCGGCGGATGAAGTGGTAGACCAGCGGGGGGATGTCCTCCCGGCGTTCGCGAAGGGGCGGGATCTCCAGACAGATCACCGCCAGCCGGTAGTACAGGTCCTCCCGGAAGCTGCCGTCCCGCACCATCGCCCTGAGGTCGCGGTTGCTCGCCGACACCAGGCGAACCTCCACCGACCGCTCGACCGTGTCGCCGACCCGGCGGAAGCGGCGGTCCTGGAGGAACCGCAGCAGCTTGGCCTGCATCGGCGCCGGCAGGTTGCCGACCTCGTCCAGGAACAGGGTGCCGCCGTCGGCCTCCTCGACGATGCCGGTCTTGTCGGCGACCGCGCCGGTGAAGGCGCCGCGGCGGTGCCCGAAGAGCTCGCTCTCGAGCAGGCCCTCGGGGATCGCGCCGCAGTCCACCGGCACGAAGGGCCCGCGGCTGGTACCGCCGAGGGTGTGGATGGCCCGCGCCAGCAGCTCCTTGCCGGTGCCCGAGGCGCCCGTGATGTGCACCGACGCCGAGCTCGCGGCCACGTCCCTGGCCATCGCCAGCAGCCGCGCCATGGCCCGGGACCGGAAGACGATGGGAAAGGCGAGGTCGCCCCCGTCGGCGTGGATCGACCGCAGCTGGCGGATCTGCGCGGCCGCCTGGCCCACGATCTCGAGCAGGTCGTCGAGGCTGAAGGGCTTGGTCAGGTAGTGGTAGGCGCCGGCGCGTATGGCGTCCACCGCCGACGAGATGCTGCCGAAGGCGGTCATGAGGATGATCGGCTGGTGGAGGCGGCGGGCCATGGAGCGATGCAGCACCTCCATGCCGTCGGGCCCCGGCATCCGGATGTCGCTGAGGATCAGGTCGAATCCGCCGTCCTCGATGAGCTGCAGTGTCTCGTGGCCGTCCCGAGCCGTGCGGACGAGGTAGCCCTCGTCGGCGAGCACCCGCTCGAGCAGGTTGCGCATCTCGGGTTCGTCCTCGGCCACCAACACCGAGATCGGCGTGTCGGACCCGGGGTCGATCGGGGTCATGGCGCCTCCTTCCTCACCCGGCGGCGTCCGCCGCCGGCCGGGGGCACCGGTCGCAGCCGGAGCAGCACCACCGTGCCGCGGCCCGCGGTGCTGACGATGTCCACCCGCCCGCCGTGCTGGCGGACGATGCGCTCGACGATGGCGAGCCCGAGGCCGGTGCCCTCGGGGTGCGGCTTGGTGGTGAAGAAGGGCTCGAAGAGGCGCGGCAGGTTCTCGGCCGGGATGCCGCATCCGGTGTCGCTGACCATGAGCAGGACGAAGGGCCCGCCGGCGGTGGTCACCGCCGACTCCACCCCGGCGACCAGGGCGAGGCGGCCGCCTTCGGGCATCGCCTGGCAGGCGTTGACGATGAGGTTCATGAGGGCGTGCTCGATGAGCTTCGGGTCGGCGAGCACCGGCCCGATGTCGTCGTCCAGGTCGCAGCTGATCTCGACGCCGCGGCCGACCCGGGGCACGATGTCGAGGCTCTGGCGGATCACCGCCGAGAGGTCCACCGGCGTCAACCGGGCCTCGGCCGGCCGGGACACGTCGAGCAGGCGCCGGATCATGGCCGCGATCCGCTGGGCCTGGCTGACGATCTGCTCGAGGGTCTGCGCCTGGGCCTGGTCGAGGTTGCCTCGGCGCAGCAGGTACTGGGCGTTGCCGGTGATGACGTTGAGCGGGGTGCCCATCTCGTGGGCCAGGCCCGAGGCGAGCTGGCCCAGGAGCGAGGCCTTCTCGGCCTGGAGGAGCTCCCGCTCCACCGCTGCGAGGTCGGCGCCGAGCTCGTTGACGGCCTCCACCAGGTCGTCGACCTCGGCCAGCCTTCGCGTTCCCGGTGCGACCTCCAGGGGCTCGTGGGGAGCCCGGTCGGGGTCGCGCAGCGCCCGGCGCAGGTCGAGGAGCGGTCGCGTCAGGCGGCGCGATGTCAGCAGGAGGATCGCCACCGCGGCGGCCAGGGCGAAGGCGATCGACCAGCCGAGGAGCCGGTAGCGGCCCTGGAGGCCGAGCAGCCGCTCGCCGACGTCGGCGCTCACCACCACGCCCCAGTCCGCCTCGGTCATCCGGTGCACGAAGCCGAGGCGCTCCTTGCCCGACACCATGCTGACGTACCTCAGGTCGCCGGCCGCGCCGGCCACGAAGGCCCTGATCGGCGGGTTGCCACTGAGGTCGGCGCCGCGCTGCGAGAGCTCTAGGTCGGAGTAGAAGAGCAGGCTGCCGGTCGCGTCGACCACGTAGAGGTGGCGGTCGAGGCCCTGGCGCGACCAGGCCTGCAGCTGGCCGTGGAGGACGGCCGGCCGGAGCACCGCGACGATGCGTCCGGTGGCGGCCGCCGGTCCGAGGTAGAGGACGGTCGGCGGCTCGCCGTCGAGCCACGTTCCGACCCCGGTCAGGCCGGGCCTGCGCCCGAGCACCCCGGCGTAGCCGCTGTCCCGGCCGACCCGTCCGGGATCGAGCTGGGTCGCGGTGACGGTGCCGTCGGCGGACACGATCTCCCAGGCGACGCCGGTCAGCGGGGGCGGCGGCACCTCGGGCCTGAGCTCGGCGGCCACCCCGGCCTCGTCGCGAATCTGTCGGACCAGGGTGTCGAGGTAGGTGCCGGCGAGCATGGCGATGTGGCGGTTGGCGCCGCGGATCTCGGCCTCCACCCGCTCGACGTCACCGAGATAGCCGGACCAGGTCAAGAGGCCCAGGGGGAGAAAGGGCACCAGCGCCACCAGCAGCAGCGAGACTGCCAGGGTCCGGGTCAACGACCGCCGGGGTGGACGCACGGCACTCGCATGCTCGTCGGTCGGTCGGTCCGAGACCTGCGGCGCCGGTGCGGCGGTCACGGCAGGAGGATACCACCCGAAGGCGATCAGCGGCGCAGCAGCGCCAGCGCCTCGATCTGGGCGGTCTGGGGCATCATGTCCACGGCCTGGACCGACACCAGCTCGAAGCGGCCTTGCGTCACCAGTAACCGTGCCAGGAGAAACAAAGTTAACAAAGTCGCTGCCGTTGGGCGGCTAGGATGCGCTTAGGCCGACCAACCACGTTCTGGGCAGACTCAAGTATCTGATGCCCGTCCTCAACTTTGTTAACTTTGTTTCTCCTGGCACCGATGCGTGCGCCGGAGAGGTGTGCGCGAAACCCGCGAATCTGGTGTCGAGCGACCTGGCATAGCGGCGCCCTGACGTCACGAGCCCCGTGCTCGGCGGACTCGGCCCCCGGGGCACCCAATCGAGCCGGTTCGTCAGGCGCGGCGTGGAGGTTTCGGGGATGGAGAGCATGGTACCTTCGAGATGATTGAAAGGTAACTCCTCGCCCTGCCCCGTCTTGAGCGATGAGTTCGGATCGCCCAGGCTTGAAGGATGGAAGCCCGAAGCCTGGACGAGGTCTGTGAGCAGCTGAGTCGGGAGATAGCAGCGGAGCTGGAGAGCCGGCCGGGGAGGCGGTGGCGATGCCCGGTGCTGCTTCGGTCCCGGATCGTCTCGTACGCGAGGGTCTGCCGGGAGCAGGGCGAGCCGCTGCACCAGATATCGAGCCGGCTGGGCCTCGTGGAGTCGACGCTGGCGCGGTGGCTGAAGGCGGACCGCAGAGCGCTCGCCTTGGCGCCCGGGTTTCGATCTGTGTCGGTCGCCGTCGGTGATGCGCATGTCCACGACGAGGCGGGCGGGGCGCTCCGCCTGACGACGCCGGCGGGCTACATGGTCGAGGGCCTGGACGCCCAGACGCTGGCGTTTCTGCTGCGGGTGGTCGGGTGATCGGCTCGACGCGGTCGGTCCGGGTCTTCGCGTACACGCTGCCGACGGACATGCGCAAGGGATTCGACGGGCTGTACGGGATGGTGTCGACGCTTATGGAGCGCGAGCCGCTGTCGGGGGACATGTACTTGTTCGTCGCGCGGAACCTCAAGCGGGCGAAGGTGCTGATGTGGGACGGGACGGGTCTGTGCCTGTACGCGAAGCGGCTCGAGAAGGGCCAGTTTGCCAAGCTGTGGGGAGGCGAGGACACGACGTCGATCGAGCTGACGATGTCGGAGCTGCAGCTCTTTTTGGAGGGCAGCCGGCTGGTCGGAAAAGTCGCGGTTTCTCCCGGTAAACTCTGTCTTAAGTGCTTGACAGATAATCGTCTTATTGAGAAAATAGAGCATGCCGAGGCTGGAGGAAATCACCGACGTCACGACCCTCCAGCAGGTCGCCTCCCACCTTGAAAAGACCACCATCCGACAGTCGAAAGTCATCGCCCGGCTGAGGGCTGAAAACGCTCGGCTGAAGTGCGGCAACGCCGATCCTCAGCTGGAGCTCGAACTCCTCAAAGAGCAGCTCGCGGCCATGCAGCGCGAGGTCTTCGGTCCCTCGTCGGAGAGACGGCCGCGCGAGACGACTGCCGACGCCGCCGAGCCGAAGGCTCCTCAGCGTGGTCACGGGCCCAAGAGCCAGCCGAAGCTCCCCGTCGAGCAGGTGATGCACACGCTCGCGGAGGAAGACCGGGCCTGCCCGATCTGCGGCAAGACGCTGGTCGCGATGGGCGACCAGGTCGAGGAGTCCGAGGAGATCACCGTCGTCGGCGTCGAGTACAAGATCCTCAAGCACCGGCGGCAGAAGTACCGCTGCCGGTGCAACGAGCACGTCGTGACGGCGCCCGGG
>DATHSO010000213.1:0-21472 GCA_035464095.1 Candidatus Methylomirabilota bacterium
TCTTCCCTGCACGCCGGGCCGAGCCGCGAGGCCCGGAAGGCCGGGGCCACCGGGCACGGGACCCGGTCACGACCGTAGCCACCGGGACGCCAGGGCAACGCCGGCGAGCCGCCGGCGCCACAATCCGGACGCGCACCCGCACCCGGACCCGCACCCGGACCCGGACCCACACCCGGAGCCGGACCCGATCCGGAGCGGCAGCGACGCAACGGCGCCTCCGGGCCGGTCGGCGCGTCCGACGCGCCGCCGCAATTCGTCCGACGAATTGCAATCGGACGCGGACGCGGACGCGGACGCGGACGCGGGGCTACGCGAGGATCGAGTAGCCCCCGTCCACGGTGAGGATCTGCCCGTGGATCATCGACGCGTACTCGGTGCACAGGAAGATCACCACATTGGCCACGTCCTGGGGGTCGAGCAGGCGGCCGGCGGGGGTGCGGCTCCGGGCGCCGTCGAGGAGCTCCTGGCGGTTGGGGAAGTGGTGCAGGGCGTCGGTGTCGACGGTGCCCGCGGACACGGCGTTGATCCGCAACCCCTCGGGAGCGAGCTCGGCTGCCAGGTGACGCACCATGGACTCGAGCGCCGCCTTGGAGGCGCCGACAGCGGTGTAGTTGGGGATCGCCCGCACCGCCCCCAGGGACGACACCGCCACCAGGACCTTGTCGCCCGCGCTCGGCAGGGCCACGAAGCTCTGGGTGATGGGCAGCAGGGCCGCCGCGTTGATGTGCATGGCCCAGTCGAAGTGGTGCAGGGTCAGCTCCTTGGCCGACTTGAGCACCCCCGAGGCGGCGTTGGAGACGACGATCTCCAGGCCGCCCCAGCGCTCCTCGATGGCTGCGAACATCCGGCTCACGTGGTCGGGGTTGGCGACGTTGCCCTTGAGGAGCAGGGCCCGCACCCCCCGGCTCTCGAGCTCGGCCACCGTCGCTTCGGCGCCGGCCCGGTTGCGCAGGTAGTTGATGGCGACGTCGACGCCGAGGTCGGCCAGGGACAGGGCGATGGCCCGGCCGATGCCGCGCGACGATCCGGTCACCAGGGCCCTCTTGCCACGGAGTCTGAGATCCATACTCACCTCTCGGACCCACGCTACCCCGTCGGCCGAACGAAAATCAAGCGGTCGCGTTCACCCCGATTCCCTCGATTTGCGCTTGACAGCAGGGTTTTTCGCATCCAATATGAAACCACACCACAGTTCGGAGGTTTGCATGAACAAGACTGAAATGGCCATGAAGCTTGCGAAGAAAACCGGTCTCAGCCAGGGCAAGGCGGCGGAAATCGTCGACGTGATGTTCTCCGCGCAGCCGCGCAAGGGGATCATCGCCACCGCCCTCGACGCCGGCGAGAAGGTCACCATTCCCGGCTTCGGCACCTTCGCCACCAAGAGTCGCGGCGAGCGCCAGGGGCGCAACCCGGCCACCGGCGCCACCATCACCATCAAGGCCAAGAAGTACGTGCACTTCAAGCCCGGCAAGACCCTGCGCGAGCGGGTCGAGAAGTAGCACCGAGCCCGCAGCGCGCCCCCGGCGGCGTCACCTCCCGCAGTGACGGGGGGGCGAGCGTCGATCTGATGAGGCCGAGCTGACTGCTCGGCCTCGTCTCGTCTCGGCCGTCACCGTTCGGTGAAGTCGTAGCGCCAGGTGATGAAGGCGTGGGTGGTGACCGGCACCCCGTCCTTGACCCCGGGCTTGAAGCGGTAGCCCGCCGCCGCGGCCGCCGCAGCCTCCGGGATACCGTGGCCGGAGTGGTCGGCGCGAAGCACGCTGACCTCATCGACCCCGCCCGACGGGTTGACGGTGACCTGGACCACAACCACGCCCCTGCCCTGGGAGCGCATGGCGCTGCGCGGCCACTCCAGCGGCTGGGTCTTGATCACCACCGGCGCCGCGTCGACCCCGTCCGGCGGGACGAAGTCCCCGGGGCGCACGGTCGCGGGCGCGGAGCTCGGCACCGGGGTCGGCGGGATCGCGGTCGGGACCAGCTCGGGGGCGGCGATCCCCACCGCCGGGCTACCGATCTCGCCGGCCGCCGCGGGCACCCCTTCGGGCTGAGCCTTCCCGGCAGCCGTCGACGAGGCCTCCTCGGGAGCCTGCCCGTCCTGCTCCTGAACAGCCTCCTGATTCGACGCCCGAACGGCCTCCTGGCGCTCTGCCTCCAGCTCCTCCTGCTGGACGCGCTGGGCCTCCTCGGCCGCGGCGAGCTCGCGCTTGAGGGCCTGCTG
This sequence comes from Candidatus Methylomirabilota bacterium, assembly GCA_035464095.1. Lineage (GTDB taxonomy): Bacteria > Acidobacteriota > Thermoanaerobaculia > Thermoanaerobaculales > Sulfomarinibacteraceae > JAHECW01. The sequence goes on from DATHSO010000213.1 coordinate 2,219, forward strand.
GACCTCGACCTCCTGCCGGGAGGCGGCGGCGTCCTGTGCGGCCCGCCGCTCGCTCGCCGCGAGCCGCCGCTGGAGCTCGTCGATTCGGGTTTGGCCGGCGATGAGCTCCTGTCGGATCTCCTCCTCGCGCTCCGCCATCATCTGCTTGACCAGCTCCTGGGTGAGGGTGGTGAGCCGGTCCTCCTGGGCCTGGCGGCGGGCGGCGATCTCCTCGGCGGTGGGCGTCGGGTTCGGGGGCGGCTGGGCCGTCCGGCTGCCCCAAAGCCACCACAGGCCGGCTGCCACCACCGCCACCGCGAGCGCGGCGCCGGCGATGGCGAGCCACCGCGGGCGGCTGCGACCCGGCGGCGCCTGCGCGCCGGCGACCGCCTCCGGCGCGGCCTCGGGCTCGGGCGGCGGCGCCAGGTAGGGCGTCGGGTCGAGGGCGCGCTCCTCGGCCAGGGCGATCTCCTCGGCCTCGATTTCGTCCCGGAACAGGCGATCCATGAACAGGGCGAGGTTGAAGGTGGTGGGGCTGTAGACGCCGCCGTAGATCAGGCGCTCGAGCTGGGACCGCAGGTCCACCGCCGAGCTGAAGCGCTGGCCGGCGGCCGGCGCCAGCGCTCGACCGAGCAGGGTGCGGATGTCCTCGGGAAGGGGGTCGCCGGTGTCCGCGAGGCGGGCGGCGTCGAGGGCGGCGGGGCGTTCGTCGACCGCGGTCGGCAGGGCGGTGCCGGTGAGGAGGTGGAACAGGACCGCCCCCAGGGAGTAGACGTCGCCCCGCTTGGACGGCGACCGGCTCGCCAGGACCTCGGGCGCCAGGTAGGGACGGGCCCCGCGCACCGCGGCCGGGTCCTCGAGGGCGTCCAGGAGGGCGTCGCCGAGCCCGAAGCCGGCCACCACCGCTTCGCCGTCGAGGCTGATGTGGACCAGGCCGGGGTGGAGGAAGCCGTGGCTCAGGGCCTGGCCACGGACCTCCACCGCCAGGCTCGCGCTCAGGGCGACGGCGAGCTTGTCGGTGATCAGCAGCGCGTTGTCGGGCTGCATGGGGAAGGCCTCGTCCCGGGCGCGGGCGAGGACCCGGTTGAGGGGTTGACCGGGCTCGTGCGGCCAGCCGATGGCGGGCACGCCGCCGTCCTCCAGGAAGCGCGGGTCCGGCGGCAGGTAGCCGCTGCTGACCGCTTCCGCCACCGCCCGGGCGACCGGGAAGGCCTCCCGGATGGCCGCGGCCGGCAGGCCGCGGCCGTCGAGGATCCGCAACCAGAGGATGGCTCCGACGCCGCCGTCGCCCACCTCGCCGGCCCGGAACAGGTGGCCGAGGTCGTCGGTGAAGACCTCGCCGAGCACGATCAGCGAACCGAAGGGCCGGTAGACTGGCGCCATCTCCCCCTCCGAAAATCCACGTTACACCGGGGTCCGGGGAGGGTCAACGACGGGAGCGCTGCCAGACCGCCACCGCCCGGTTGTGCTCGGCCAGGGTGCGAGAGAAGGCGTGGCCGCCGCCGGGCGCGGCGACGAAGTAGAGGTACTCGTGGGCCTCCGGGTCGAGAGCGGCCCGGATCGACGCCCTCCCGGGGGAGTTGATGGGGCCCGGCGGCAGGCCGGGGTAACGGTAGGTGTTGTAGGGGTCGTCGAAGCCCCAGTGCACCCGCAGCAGGCGGCCGGTCCAGGCGCCCTGCCGCTTGAGGGCGTAGACCACCGTCGGGTCGCACTGGAGCAGCATGCCGCGCCGCAGCCGGTTGAGGTAGACCCCGGCGACCCGCTCGCGCTCACCGGCCACCGGGGTCTCGGCCTCGACCAGGGAGGCCAGGACCACGACCTCGAAGGGGCTGCCCCAAGGCTCGGCGGCGAGGCGTGCCCGCTCCTCGTGCCAGACATTCCGGAAGCTCTCCACCAGGTGGCGGGCGGCGGTCTCGACCCCGGTGCCGACGGCGAAGCTGTAGGTGTCGGGGAACAGGAAGCCCTCCAGGCTGGTCGCCTCCGGGGCCACCTCGGCGATCCAGTCCGTCCGTCCGGCGACCGCCAGCCACTCGGCCTCGCTGCCGAGCCCGGCCGCCGCCATCTGGCGCGCCACGTCGGCCACGTCCGAGCCCTCGAGGACGGTCACGGTCGTCATCTCGACCCGGCCGTCGAGGATCCGCTCGAGGGCGTCCACCGGGCGGGCGCCGGAGGCGAAGCGGTAGTGCCCGAAGTGGAGGCTCCGGCCGCGCCCGGCGGCCCGCAGGTAGAGGCGGCCGGCGAGGCGCGACGGCACGAGCCCAGCGGAGGCGAGCCGCTCCAGCACCCGGCGCCCCGAGCTACCCTCCTCGATCACGAGCTCCACCGGCGCCGTCGTCTGTGGCCGCCACAGGGCCGACCACAGCCAGCCCGCCGTGGCGGCGGCCACCAGCAGCGCCACCGCCACGACCGCCGCGACCCGCCGGGCCGTCAGCACGGGTCCCCCGGCGCCGACCCGGCACGCGCCAGCCAGTCCTCGGCGATGACCTGGGCGGCGAGGTCGTCCACTGGCCGCGCCGCGGCGCGCCCGGCCGCCCGCGCCCGCCGCCTGGCCTCGTCGCTGCTCAGGTGCTCAGGCTGGAGCTCGGTGGCGACGCCGAGCCGGGCGATCTCGCGGGCCAGGGCGTGGGAGCGGGCGCAGGCCGGGGTCTCCCGTCCCTCGGCGTCGGTGGGCAGGCCGATCACCACCCGCTCCGCCCCCTGCCGGCGGGCGATCTCGACGATGCTGCGGGCGGCCGCCTCGAGGCCGTGGTGGGCCAGCACCTCGAGGGGGGTGGCGAGGCCGGTCAGGGCGTCGGCCACCGCGAGTCCGAGGCGGCGGCCGCCGGGGTCGACGGCGAGAATGCGCATGGCCTCATTGTACGGGGCACCGACTACAATGGCCCGAGCCGCGCCACCGGCGGGGCCGGAGAGGAGCCCGTGGACAGCCAGCACGCGCGACGCAGGCGGGACCGTCGTCTTCCGCGGGCCCCTCGCCGGGGCCTCGGCCGGGCCCCCGGTGTCCTCGCCGCGGCGCTGTCGGCGGCGCTCGTCCTCGCCGCGGCGCCGGCCGCCGGCCAGGAAGTGCCGCCCACCGCCAGCGCCCCCGCCGGGGACGGGGCGCTGCGCATGACCGCCGACCGCACCGACTGCGACGAGACCCTGTGCCGGTGGACCGGCGACGTCAAGGTCTACTACCAGGACATCGTCGTCAGCGCCGACGAGGTGGTCTACAACCGCGACACCATGGACCTGTGGGCCACCGGGAAGGTCGTGGTCGACCAGGGGCCGAGCCGCTTCACTGCCGAGGAGGCGAGCTTCAACCTGCGCGACAAGACCGGTCTGTTCGTTGAAGCCACCGGCTACCTGTCGCCCATGTACACCTTCTCGGGCCGCACCATCGAGAAGCTCGACGAGACCCGGTACCGGGTCGACCGCGCCGTCTTCACCACCTGCGAGGTCACCGACCGCCACCCGCCCTGGAGCCTCCACCTCCACCGGGCCCTCCTCGAGGAGGAGGGCTACGGCCGCTTCACGAGCGCGGCGATCAAGATCCAGGGGGTGCCGGTCTTCTACCTGCCGTACATGGTCTGGCCCATCAAGCGGGAACGCGCCCCCGGCCTGCTCATGCCCACATTCGGCTACTCCGACCGCCTCGGCACCTCGGTGGGCCTGCCGGTCTACATCCCCTTCGGCCGCAGCTGGGACACCACCTTCCACGTGGACTACTACTCCGCAGGGTTCTGGGGCCTCGGCAACGAGCTGCGCTGGGCGCCGGTCCAGAATGCGGCCGGGCAGCTCGACACCTACACCGTCTACGACGAGACCGCGGGCGAGTGGCAGTGGCGCGTCGACGGTCGCCACGACCAGGCCGACGTCCTGGGCTTCCGGCTCCAGGCCCAGCTCGAGAACCTGTCGGACTCCGACTTCTGGCAGGAGTTCGACCGCAGCTTCGAGGCCAACACCCGACGCGACGTCTACTCCTTCGGTTTCATGACCCGCAGCTGGGGGCCCTACTCCCTCAACCTCCTGGCTGACCACCGGCGCACCTTCTTCAGCTTCACCGACCCGGATCTGCCGCCGGGCGACCCCGACCGGACCACCACCTACGACACCGTTCTGGCCCGCGTTCCCGAGGTCGAGCTCCGGGTGCGCTCGACCCGGCTCGGCCGCTCCGAGCTCTACTGGAATCTGATCTCGTCGGTCAACCTCTTCTCCATCGACAAGCGGACGCCCAAGCAGGTCCGCGACGGCACCGGCCTGGTCGGCACCTACGGGCGCGCCGACGTCTTCCCGACCCTCAACTACACCCTGCCGGGCCCGCCGTGGCTGACCGTGACGCCGCGCCTCGGCGGCCGCTACACCTACTACTCGGCCAGCTACTCCGAGCCCACGGTTCCCGCCACCCCCACCGCCTTCGTCGAGGAGCCCATCGACCGTTACTTCATCGCCGGCGGCGTCGACATCGGCGGGCCCTCGATCTCCCGGGTCTTCACGACGCCGAGGTGGGGCTTTTCCAAGTTCAAGCACCTGATCGAGCCGCGGATCGAGTACGCCTACCTCCAGGGCACCGAGGACACCTCGCAGATCCCGATCTTCGACGAGGTCGACAGCACCCCCCTCGACAACCGGGTCCGCGTGTCCCTGGCCAACCGCCTGTTCGGCCGCTCCGAGGCCAGCCTGAGCTCCCGCGAGCTCGCCTCCTTCGAGCTCTTCCAGGACTACTCCTTCTCGCGGCCCCTGAGCTTCGGCCTCGGCGGCGAAACCAGCGGTTGGGGGCTGCTGACGGCCTCGCTGCGCCTGACCCCGACCCTGGGCGCCAGCTTCGACGCCCGGGCGAGCTACGACACCTTCAACTCCAACCTCGCCTCGACCTCCCTCAGCGCCACCGGCCGGCGGCCCTACGGTTCCCTGGCCCTGACGTGGTACGCCGGCCACAACCCCCTCACCGGCGAGCGGGTCTCGTCCCAGGTGCGCACCCTGATCAGCTTCCGCAAGCCCAACTTCCCCCTCTCCGCCCAGGTCCACATCGCCTACGACCTGGAGCAGGCCGAGCTCCAGCAGCAGCGCTACGTCCTCGGCTGGGTCGGCAGCTGCTGGTCGATCTCCGCCGAGTACCGCGACCTCCAGCTCGGCCTGTTTCCGACCCGCGACTTCCGGATCGTCATCGAGCTCAAGGGGATCGGGTCGCTGCCCGAGATCAAGGGGAGCCTGGGGGGGGGGTAGACGGTTCGTCGGAGCAATTCGTCGGAGCAATTCGTCGGAGACAATTCGTCGGACGAATTGTGGTGGCGCGTCGGACGCGCCAAGTGGACAGCGCCCCTGGGGGGCGCTTGGAGCGGCGGGCGTGCCAGCTTGCCGTCACCGGTTCTGACGGTCGGGTGCGCGCGCCAGGCAGGCACCGCCGTGACGCCAGGCAGGGATGCCTGGCGCTCCAAGTCCGCAGCCCGGCGGGCACGGAAGGCGGAGGCTGTTCGCTGCCGCTGCCGCTGCCGCTGCCGCTGCCGCTGCCGCTGCCGCTGTCACTATCGGTGTCGGCTGCCGCTCAGTCGCCGAGGGCGAGCTGGACGCGGAGGGCGCGGTCGACGGCGCGAGCGTCGGCGTCGGAGAGGGCTGCGAGGCGCTCGGTGAGGCGCTGCCTGCTGACCGTGGTGAGCTGGTCCGCCATGGCCTTGCGGGTCTCGCCGTTGACCCGGACATAGGCCTCGCTGGGATAGAGCCGGGCCACGTTGCTGGTGAGCGGCACCACCTGGACGCGGTTGAGGTGGACATTCGAGGCGTCGTTGCTGACGATCACGGCCGGGCGTCGCTTCCGGATTTCACCGCCCAGGGACGGGTCGAAGCTCACCCACCAGACCTCACCGCGTCTCATCGGCCACGTCCCCGAGCGTGGACTCCGCCCACTCGAGGGCCTCGGCCTCGCGGACCTCGTCCTGGGCCATCTCTTCGTAGGCGGCGAGTAGCTCCTCCCCGATGACGTGAGGCCGCACGAGCGACTCGATGAACGAGCTGATCCGGCGCCGGCCGATCACCCGATGCAACCCGGCGTAGACCTTCTCGTCGACGGTGATGGTGAGCTTCTTCTGCATGGTTCGACGTCTCCACGTAGAGTATACGTGTAGCACCTACGAGCCGCAAGGACCTCGTCCATGAGCACCGCGGTTTCCTTGTTCTTGCCGCGTGAGAAATGCTCTTCCAGAGCAATTCCGCCGGACGCCATCCGATGGCGTCCGGCGGAATTGCTGGCGGAGGGAGTGGGATTCGAACCCACGGAGGCTTGCGCCTCACCGGTTTTCAAGACCGGCGCCTTCGACCGCTCGGCCATCCCTCCGGAGATGGGGTGGGTCAGGGGGGATTCTACTCGAGTGCGCGGGGGAAGCGGCAGGGGGCGAGGCCGGAGGCAGTCACGGGGGAGGGGGCCTGTTCGCTGCCGCTGTCGCTGCCGCTGTCGCTGCCGCTGTCGCTGTCGCTGCCGCTGTCGCTGCCGCTGCCGCTGCAGTCGGACGCGGACGCGGACGCGGACGCGGGCGCGGGGCGAGAGCGCTGCTTTACAGTCGAGAGGGCAGTGCGTACAATGTCCCTCCCGGCCGGAGAGGTGCTGGAGTGGCTGAACAGGGCTGCCTGCTAAGCAGTTGTCCGGGGTTTACCTGGACCGCGGGTTCGAATCCCGCCCTCTCCGCCAGTTGCACTCCCCGCCGCCCCTAGAGGCGGCGTTCCGTATCACCACCCCTGAGACGAGGACGCCATGGCCGACGCTGTGAGAACCCGAATCGCGCCCAGCCCCACCGGCGACCCTCACGTCGGCACCGCCTACGTCGCGCTCTTCAACTACGCCCTGGCCCGGAAGACCGGGGGGCAGTTCGTGCTGCGGGTCGAGGACACCGACCGGCAGCGCAGCTCGGTGGAGTCCGAGCGGATGATCTTCGAAGCCCTGCGCTGGCTCGGCCTCGACTGGGACGAGGGCCCAGACGTGGGCGGCCCCCACGGGCCGTACCGCCAGAGCGAGCGCACCGAGATCTACCGCGAGCACGCCGAGCGGCTGGTGGCGTCCGGCCACGCCTACCCCTGCTTCTGCACCGCGGAGCGGCTGGAGGCCCTGCGCGCCGAGCAGAAGGCGGCCAAGGCCCGGCTCGGCTACGACCGGCTGTGCCGTGGCCTCGACTCCGAGGAGGCGGCGCGTCGAGCGGCCGCCGGCGAGCCCCACGTGATCCGACTCGCGCTGCCGACCGAGGGCGAGATCGTGGTCCACGACCTGCTGCGCCGCGAGATCTCCTTCGCCGCCGAGCAGGTCGACGACCAGGTGCTCGTCAAGTCCGACGGCCACCCCACCTACCACCTGGCCAACGTGGTCGACGACCACCTGATGGGGATCACCCACGTCATCCGGGCCGAGGAGTGGATCTCGTCGCTGCCCAAGCACCACCAGCTCTACCGGGCCTTCGGCTGGTCGGAGCCGGTGTTCTGCCACCTGCCGCTGCTGCGAAACGCCGACACCTCCAAGATCTCCAAGCGCAAGAACCCGGTGAGCCTCAACTACTTCCGCCGGGCCGGCATCCTGCCCGAGGCGCTGCTCAACTACCTGGCCCTGATGGGCTGGGCGATGCCCGACGAGCGCGACCAGTTCGGCCTCGACGAGTTCGTGGCCGCCTTCGACCTGGCGACGATCAGCCTCGGCGGGCCGGTCTTCGACCTCGACAAGCTGATCTGGCTCAACGGCAAGCACGTCCGGGCCCTGAGCGCCGAGGAGCTGCTGGCGCGGCTGCGCTCGGACCTCCTCGGCGACCCCTACCTGCTCGAGGTGGTGAAGCTCGCCCACGAGCGGGTCGAGACCCTGGCCGACTTCGTCCCCTACGCCGAGTTCTTCTTCTCGGGCGACCTCGGCTGGGACGAGGCGGCGGCTGCCAAGATGGTGGCCAGGGACCACACCCCGCCCCAGACCGCGAAGCTCTTCCGGCTCCTTCTCGAGGAGAGCCTGGACCCGATGCTGGAGTGGACCGCCGAGGCCTTGGAGACCGCGCTGCGGGAGTTCTGCGAGCGCCACGAGGTCAGCCCCAAGGCGCTGTTCATGCCGATCAGGGTGGCGGTCACCGGCCGCCCCGCCACCCCGCCCCTGTTCGACACCATGGCGGTGCTGGGCAAGGAGATCTGCCGCCGCAGGCTGCGCCTGGCGGTGGAGCTGCTGCGGACCATGAAGGGCTGAGCGAGGCACGACATGAGCAACGGCGACACCCCGGACACCACCACCGACTTCATCCGCGACATCGTCCGCGCCGACCTGGCCTCGGGCAAGCACGAGACCGTCGTCACCCGGTTTCCCCCCGAGCCCAACGGCTACCTCCACATCGGCCACTCCAAGTCGATCTGCCTCAACTTCGGGATCGCCCGCGAGACCGGGGGCCGCTGCCACCTGCGCTTCGACGACACCAACCCGATCAAGGAGGAGATGGAGTACATCGAGTCGATCCAGCGCGACGTGCGCTGGCTCGGCTTCGACTGGGGCGAGCACCTGTACTACGCGTCGGACTACTTCGAGACCCTCTACGAGTGGGCGGAGGAGCTCGTCAGCGCCGGCAAGGCCTACGTCGACGACCTGTCGGCCGAGGAGATCCGCGCCCACCGCGGCACCCTCACCGAGCCCGGCACCCCGAGCCCCTACCGGGACCGCGGCGTCGACGAGAACCTGGATCTGTTCCGGCGCATGCGCGCCGGCGAGTTCCCCGACGGCTCGCGGGTGCTGCGCGCCAGGATCGACATGGCCTCGGGCAACATCAACCTCCGCGACCCGGTGCTCTACCGGATCCTCCACGCCTCCCACCCGCGCACTGGCGACGCCTGGTGCATCTACCCGACCTACGACTTCGCCCACGGCCAGTCCGACGCCATCGAGCACATCACCCACTCCCTGTGTACCCTGGAGTTCGAGGACCATCGGCCGCTGTATGACTGGTTCATCCGGAACCTGCCGGTGCCGTCGGAGCCCCGCCAGATCGAGTTCGCCCGCCTCAACCTGAGCTCCACCGTGCTCTCCAAACGGCGGCTGCTGCGGCTGGTCAAGGAGGGCCACGTCGCCGGCTGGGACGACCCCCGCATGCCGACCCTGTCGGGCATCCGCCGCCGCGGCGTGCCGCCGGAGGCGCTGCGCAATCTGGTCGAGCGGGTCGGGGTCGCCAAGCGCGACAGCGTGGTCGACGTCGCCCTGTATGAGCACTGCGTCCGCGAGATCCTCAACCGCACGGCCGAGCGCCGGATGGCGGTGCTGCGCCCCCTCAAGGTGGTCCTCACCAACTACCCCGAGGGCGAGACCGAGGCGCTCGAAGCGGTCAACAACCCCGAGGACCCGGAGGCGGGAACCAGGACGGTCCCCTTCGGCCGCGAGCTCTTCATCGAGCGCGACGACTTCATGGAGGACCCGCCCGGCAAGTTCTTCCGCCTCGCCCCGGGCCGCGAGGTGCGGCTGCGCTACGCCTACTTCGTCACCTGCCACGAGGTCGTCAAGGACGGCTCGGGCGAGATCGTCGAGCTGCGCTGCACCTACGACCCCGCCACCCGCGGCGGCGACGCCCCCGACGGCCGCAAGGTCAAGGCGACCCTGCACTGGGTGTCGGCGGCGGACGCCGTCGCCGCCGAGGTACGGCTCTATGACCACCTGTTCACCACCGAGAGCCCCGGCGCCGACGGCGACTTCATCGCCGACCTCAACCCCGCCTCCCTCGAGGTGGTGACCGGCGCCCTCGTCGAGCCGAGCCTGGCCGGCCTCGCCGCCGGCGAGCGGGTCCAGTTCGAGCGCCTCGGCTACTTCGCCGTCGATCCCGACGCGACTCCCGACCGGCCGGTCTTCAACCGCACCGTCACCCTGCGCGACACCTGGGCCAAGGTCCAGCGCCAGGGCGGGTAGGGCACCGCGAAGACGCGAAGATCGCGAAGGACCAAGAGGACCTGCGCGGCGCTTCGCGTTCGTTGCGTCTTAGCGGTTCAGACCGGTGATGGGCACGGCGGCGATGTACGTGGGATCATCCGTGGCGCGGTCGACCACCGAGGCGTAGGCGAGGACGGCGGCGCCGGGGGTGGGGCTGACCACCACCGCGTAGGCCGTCCCCCGGGGCAGGGGCTGGTTGGCCTGGCGCCAGGACAGGGCGGTCAGCCGGTACGGCAGCACCGCGAGCACGGTCCCGTCGGGCCCGTGGGCGGTGACGGTCACGTCCACCGGTCGGGCGGCGGTGTTGACCAGGCCAACGTTGGTCCTGAAGTTCTGGTCCTGACGAAGCCCGGCGAGCAGGCCGCTCTCGCCCTCTGCCAGCGCGGACTCCCCGAGCACCCCGGGGATCCCCTGGCCGTAGCTGCCGTGGTCGCCGGCGGCGTAGGTGCGGCTGGTGGCCATCACGAGGTTGCGCCTCGGGGTCAGGCGAAGAGCGCCGCCGCCATCGCCGCCGAGGGTCTCGGCCACCACGTCCGGCAGGATCGTGGTCCAGCCCTTGGGGATGTGGACCGGACGGCTCGCCACCACCCCGCCGGCCTGGATCAGCTCGACATCGACCACGGTGTCACCGGTGCTCGGGTTGAACAGGGCCAGGTCGGTGCGCCACCGGACGCCGCCAACGCCCTCGCTGTGGGCGGCGGCGGGCAGCCAGAGTGGGCTGCCGACCCCGCCCGGTGCGGAGGGTGCCAGGTAGGTGGGGTCGCCGGTGCGCTCGTCCACCACCGAGGCATAGGCGACGAAGCGGCCCTCCCTGGAGGTTTGGCGGATCACGGCGAGGCCGCCGGTGATCGTCCCGGTCCCGGCGCCGACCCCGTCGAAGACCCGGTTGAGCTGGAGCCAGCTCCCCGGGGCCAGACTGCGCTCGAGCTCGCCGACGAGCTCGGCCCGCCCGTCGTAGAGGCGGACCCGGAGGTCGACCTGGTCGTCGCCGGGGTTGACCAGCCCGAGGTTGGTTCGGAAGGCGCCGTCGGAGTGAAGGCCGAAGAGGCGCACGGCGGCGCCGTGGGCGGCCTCGCCGGCGGGGGCCACCGGGGGGATGCCCTGGCCGTAGCTGCCGCCGGCGCCGTCCGACGTGGCGGTGCGGCTGGCCAGGTGCAGCGGGGCCGAGGCGGCCAGGCGCAGGGCGCCGCTGGCGTCGCCGCCGGCCATCTCGCCGACCACGTCGTCGAAGTCCACCGCCGCACCAGCGGCGACCTCGAGGTCGAGGTCCGGGGCCGCCGAGCCCGGACCGGGCAGCAGCCGGAGCCTGGCGGAGGCGGCCTCGTCGCCGGGATTGACCAGCTGCAGCCGGGTGCTCCACCAGGTGGCGCCGGCACCCGCGCCGCGGGCCGCTGCCGGCACCAGCAGGGCGCGGCCGTCGTCGAGCGGTCGGCACGATGTGCAGTCGACGGTGATCCTGAGCTGGCCCAGGTCGGTGGACTCGTCGGTGCCGACCATGATCCGCACGGTGGTCCCGGCCTCGAGCTCGAGGGAGAGCCAGGCGTCGATGTCGAGACCGCCGCAGTGGCGCAGGAAGTCGTTGTCGTTGCAGCCGCCAGGCAGGGGCTGGTAGGGGCCGCAGGCCGGTCCGATCCAGGCCGACAGCACGGTGTCGTCTTTGGAGCCGCAGGTGGAGATCGTGTAGCTGCCGGTCACCGCCGGGGTCAGCTCGAGCCAGATCGAGCGCCAGCGGCCGGCGTCCGGGTTACCGGTGCGGTCGGCGCACGGCACCTCCGGGTCGGCGGCGCCGATGGTGGCATCGACATTCTCGGTCAACAGGGTGAAGGGGAAGGGCCCCGAGCCGGGGATGACCCGCGGCGTCGCGCAGTCGTTGCCGGGCTCTGACACGGTGACCACGGTCGAGGCGAAGCCGCTGCGGCCGGTGCCGTCGACGGCGTTGGCGGCCACCAGGTAGCGCCCGCCCGAGGCGAAGCCGTGGTCGAGGCTCGACGACACCGACCCCGGGCCGGCGCCGCCGTCGACCAGTTGCCAGCCGTCGCCCAGGAGCCAGCGCAGGGCGAGGGAATCGCCGTCGGGGTCGGTGGCGACCGCGGTGTAGGTCACCGACTCGCCGATGGCCGCGGCCGCTGGGCCCTCCAGAACCACCGACGGCGGCTCGCCCGGCGCCTCGGCGAGGGTCAGCTGCCAGATGCCGCGGCCGTGGGTCGCCGCCACCAGCCGGGAGCCGTCGTCGGCGATCCTCAGGTCGTGGACCGAAACCGCGGGCAGACCGTCGCCCACCGGGGCCCAGCTCAGGCCGCCGTCAAAGGAGGCGTAGAGGCCGACGTCGGTACCGGCGTAGACCGTGTTCGGCTCCAGTGGGTGCCAGCGCGCCACCTGGACCGCGAACGGCGGCAGGCCGTCGGCCGCCGGGTGCCAGCTGGCGCCGCCGTCGGTGGTGCGCAGCAGGGCGGGCGCGCCGCTGCCCGGGCGGGCCAGGCAGGCCAGGGCCAGCTCCGGGTCCACCGGCGAGATCGCGACGTTGTTGACCGCTGCCGCCATGTCCGACCGCCACCAGCTGGCGCCGCCGTCGCCGCTCGCGTAGACCGCGGCGCCCTTGCCGATCATGAGCCGTTCGGGGTCGGCGGCGGTCAGCGCCACCGCCCGCACGACCTCGAAGGACCAGGCGCCGTTGCCGACCTCGGTGCCCAGGGGCCGCCAGCTGGTTCCGGCGTCGTCGCTGCGCCAGACCCGGCTCGAGCCGGTGAACAGCTGCCAGGGCGTCTCGGGCCGCAACGTCAGGGGGGTGGCGAAGGGGGTCAGGTCGCCGCCGGTGCCGGGGGCGACGTCCTCCCAGCTCAGGCCGCCGTCCCAGCTGCGGAAGACCAGAGTTCCGTAGATGGTGCCGTAGACCAGGTCGGGGGCCAGGGGGTTGACCGCGGTCTCGAAGCCGTCGCCGTCGAGGACCCACTCCCAGTCGTCCTCGCCCGGCCCGAGCCGGAGGTTGGTCTTGTTGTCCTGGGTGCCGCCGATCAGCCGGTCGGGGCGGATCGGGTCGAGGGCGACGCCGTAGTACTGGCGGGTGACCAGGGACGTGTTCCGCCCGTGCCAGGTGGCGCCGGCGTCCGACGACGCCCACACCCCGCCGTCGCAGCCCAGCCACAGGGTCTCGCCCTGCCAGGCGAAGGCGTGGCCGTCGACGTGGGGCAGGGTGTCGGTGCCCATCCAGTCGCCGCCGGCGATGGGGTCGAGCGTCGTCCAGGTGGCGCCGCCGTCGGTGGTCCGCACGTACCAGACCCCCGCCGCCACCACCGTGTCCGGGTCCGCCGGGTGGACCGTGATCGCGTTGTCGTACCAACCCTGGGTGAGCAGGTAGGGCCCGGGGTCCGAGGTCGCGGTCCAGCTGGCGCCGCCGTCGCCCGACCGGTAGATCGCCGCCGCCGGGCCCTGGGGGGTGGTGCGCGAGGTGTTGAGGCCGACCCAGAGCACGTCCGGGTCCGACGGCGCCACCGCCAGGGCGATGCGGTTGGCCACCGGGTTGTCGTGGAGGGCGTCGGGCAGCCCGGCGGCGGCGGGCTGCCAGCTGAGCCCGCCGTCGGCCGAGGTCATGACCCGGCCGAGGCCGGCCGGGCAGCGGCTGAAGCACCACAGGGCGGCCCACACCCGGTCGGGGTCGTCGGGCGAGCGCAGCACCTCGGTGACCCCGTAGAGGTCGGGGTGGCCGAGGCTCTCCTGCCAGCTCGCGCCGCCGTCGGCGGTGGCCAGCAGCCCGCGCTCGGTGGCGGCGAGCACCCGGTCGGGGTCCCGGGGGTCCACCGACAGGGCGAAGAACTGCTCCGCCGCCACCTCGCCGGGGGCGGGCAGGAACCAGGTCTCGCCGCCGTCGGCGGAGCGCAGCAGCCCGATGCCGGGCACGAAGAAGCTGCCGAGACCGCCCTCGCCGCTGCCCAGGTAGACCACCTCGGGGTCCGACGGCGCGTAGGCGAGAGCGCCGACCGACAGGTCGGACAGGCCGTCGGTGAGGGGCCGCCAGCTCGCCCCGTGGTCGGTGGTCTTCCAGACCCCGCCGCTGGCCGCCCCGGCGAGGACGGTGCCGTCGATCATCGGGTGGGGCGCCAGCGCGGTCATCCGGCCGGCGCCGTTGGCCGGGCCCAGGCTCACCCAGCCGTCGCCGGCGCCGCCCTTGACCAGGCGCTGTTGCTCGCCCGCGAGCCACCGCTCGTAGCCCCATCGGGCGCGGGCGAGCATGAGCTCGGAGCCGCCCTCGCCGTCGAGCCCGTGGCGCTCCCTGTAAAGCCTGATCCGCTCGAGGATCGACCTCGCCTCGTCCTCCCGCTGCGCCACCGGCGGATTTGCCCCCGCGGCCGACCCGAAGGCGAGAGCGGCCACCATCACCAGGGAGACGACCGACGTTCGATTCGCCATCACGTCATGATATCCGCTCGGGTCCCCGACCGCGTGGCGCGGGTGCGACCGGGGTCACAGCCGCGCCGGTCGGCCGGATGGCCTCTAAATGCCACTCCCAGTAACCAATTCGAGGCTGGTCTTCGTCCACGAAGACCAGCCTCGAATTGGTGCCGAAGGCCGGACTCGAACCGGCACGGATCGCTCCACACGGCCCTCAACCGTGCGCGTCTACCAATTCCGCCACTTCGGCAGCACAGCGGATTCTAGAGATCTCGCCTGCGGAAGGCAAGACCTCACGAGCCCTGTCCGGTCCCCTCGGCGCCGGTGTCGCCGTTCCCGGCGGGCGGCTCCTCGGCAGGAGCGGGCTCGAGGCCCGGCTCGTCGGTGGTCGGCTCCTCGGCGGCGGGCGCCATGGCCGGCTCGGTGGCCTCCTGGGTGGCCTCGGCGGCCGGCGGCGGCTCGACGGTGTCCATCACCGAGGTGCCCGACTTGCCCGACAGGATGGCCAGGGCCAGGGACAGCACCACGAAGAGCACGAAGGAGCCGGTGGTCAGGCGGTGCATGATGTTGGACGCGGAGCGCGGTCCGAAGGAGGTCTGGCTGCCGCCGCCGCCGAAGGCGCCGGCCAGGTCGGCCCCCTTGCCCTGCTGGAGGAGCACCACCAGGATCAGGAAGATGCAGACCAGAACGTACACGATGACAAGCAGAACCGTCACGTCAACTCTCCCGCGGCGCAGTCGGCCGCAGCGCGGATGATAGCGGAAAACGAGTCAACGTCAAGGCTCGCGCCGCCGATCAGGCCGCCGTCCACGTCGGGTTGCGACAGCAGCTCCCGGGCGTTGTCGGGCTTCATGCTGCCGCCGTAGAGGATTCGCAGCTCGGCCGCGGCGTCGGCCGTGAAGGCGCGCTCGAGCCGGGAGCGGACGAAGGCGTGGGCCTCCTGGGCCTGCTCGGGGGACGCGGTGCGACCGGTGCCGATCGCCCACACCGGCTCGTAGGCCACCACCAGCCGGCCCGGGTCGAGGGCGCCGAGGCCGTCGGTCTGGCTGGTCAGGATCTCGAAGGTGCGGTCCGCCTCGCGCTCTTCGAGGGTCTCGCCGATGCAGTAGATGACGCCGAGCCCGGCCTGTTGGGCCGCCCGCGCCCGGTCCCGGACCGTGCGGTCGGTGTCGCCGAACAGGGTCCGGCGCTCGCTGTGGCCGACGATCGCCCAGCCGACCCCGATCTCGGCGAGCATGGCCGCCGACACCTCGCCGGTGAAGGCGCCGGCGCTCTGCCAGTGGACGTTCTGGGCGGCCAGGCCCACGTCGGACCCGGTGAGCAGCATGGAGGCCGCGGGCAGGGAGGTGAAAGGGGGGCTGACGATGACGTCCACCGCGCCGTTCGGGCGGGTGGCGAGCAGCGCCTCGATGAACTCGGCGGTCTCGACGACCCCCTTGTGCATCTTCCAGTTGCCGGCGATGAACAGTCGTCGCATGGCGTCACTCCCCGAGCGCGGTGAGCGCCGGCAGCTCGTCACCCGAGACCAGGGCGAGTGAGGCGCCGCCGCCGGTGGAGACGTGGTCGATGCGATCGTCGACCCCGGCGCGGCGGACCGCCATCACCGACTCGCCGCCGCCGACCACCGTGAAGCCCGGACAGCTCGCCAGCGCCTCGGCCACCGCCACCGTGCCGGCGGCGAAGCGCTCGACCTCGAACACGCCCATGGGGCCGTTCCAGAACACGGTGCGGGCGTCGGCCAGCACCTCGACGTAGCGGGCCCTTGTGTCGGGGCCGATGTCCACCACCATCAGGTCCGGGGGAATGGCGTCCACCGCCACCACCTCGACCCGGGTCGGCGAGGAGAGGTCGTCCGAGACCACCACGTCGCTGGGTAGCACGAGCTCGACGCCGCGGGCCGCGGCCCGGTCCAGGACCGCCCTGGCGGTGGCGAGCATCTCGTTCTCGACCAGGGAGCGGCCGACCTCGAGGCCGCAGGTCTTGAAGAAGGTGTTGGCCATGCCGCCGCCGATGAGAAGGGTCGACACCCGGGCCACCAGCGCCTCCAGCGGCGCAGTCTTGGTCGACACCTTGGCGCCGCCGATCACCGCCACGTAGGGCTGCTCGGGCTCGCGCACCAGGCGGCCGAGGGCCTCCACCTCGTGCTCCATGAGCAAGCCGGCGGCCTTGGCCCCGGGTGGAAAGCGCCGCGCCGCCGCCGACACCGAGGCGTGGTCGCGGTGGGCGGTGCCGAAGGCGTCGTTGACGTAGTGGCTGAAGGGTCCCGCCAGGCGGGCGGCGAAGCCTGCGTCGTTGGCCTTCTCGCCGCGGTGAAAGCGCAGGTTCTCGAGCAGCAGCAGGCTGCCCGTCTCGGCGTCGGCGATGGCAGGGTCCAGGCAGTCCTCGACGAAGGTCACCGGCCGCTGGAGGGCGGCCTCGAGGACCGGCGCCACCGGTCGCAGGGAGAACGCGGGGTCGGGGGAGCCCTTGGCCTTGCCCAGGTGCGAGCACGCCGCCACCACCGACGCCCGCTCGAGCAGCCAGCGCAGGGTCGGCAGGGAGGCCTGGATCCGGGTGTCGTCTTCGACCTCGCCGTCGCGCACCGGCACGTTGAGGTCGAGCCGGGCGAGGACGCGGGCGCCTTCGATCCCGTCCAGCTCGGCCAAGGTGGGCAGCTTCATGCTTGGTCCTTCCCCGCCATGTACTCGAGCAGGTCGACGCACCGCAGCGCGTAGGCGTTCTCGTTGTCGTACCAGGCGACGCAGCGGAAGAACGTCGGCGCCACCTGGGAGATGAGCTCGAGGTCGACCACCGACGAGTGGCTCTCGCCGATGATGTCCGACGACACGATGGGCTGGTCGGCGGCGCGCAGGATGCCCTTGAGCGTCCCCGCGGCGGCGTCGATCATGGCCTGGCGGAGCTCGTCGACGGTGCCCTCGCGGCCGGACACGAAGGTCAGGTCGCAGACCGAGCCGTCGGCCACCGGGACCCGCATGGCGGCGCCGTCGAGGCGGCCGGCGAGGTCGGGGTAGACGAGGGCGATGGCGCGGGCGGCGCCGGTGGTGGTGGGGATGATGTTGATGGCCGCGGCGCGGGCCCGGCGCATGTCCTTGGGGTGCTGGACGTCGAGGATCTTCTGGTCGTTGGTGTAGGCGTGGGTGGTGGTGAGCCAGCCGTGCTCGATGCCGACGGTCTCGTGGAGGACCTTGGCCATGGGTGCGAGGCAGTTTGTGGTGCAGGACGCGTTCGACACCACGTGGTGGCTGTTGGGGTCGTAGAGCTCGTGGTTGACCCCGACCACGAAGGTCTCGTCGACCTTCTTGCCGGGAGCGGTGATGATCACCTTCTTGGCGCCGGCGGTGAGGTGGGCGCCGGCGGAGTCCCGGTCGCGGAACAGACCGGTGGCCTCGAAGACGTAGTCGACGCCGAGCTCGCCCCAGGGCAGCTTGGCCGGGTCGCGCTCCGCGAGCACCCGCACGACGTCGCCGTCGATGACGATGTTCTGACCGTCGACCTCGACCGTGCCCCGATAGTCGCGGTGCACCGAGTCGTGCTTGAACAGGTAGCCGAGCATCTCGGGTGAGCTCAGGTCGTTGACGGCGACCAGGTCGACCCCGTCCCGGGCCTTGAGGTGGCGGGCGACGAGGCGGCCGATGCGTCCGAATCCGTTGATGCCTACGCGCAGGGTCATGGGGTCCTCCAGTGAGACGGTCGGCGGGCGAGTATAGCAAACGAGGCTCGAGCGCGCCGGGGCTTGCGCCTCGTGTCGGCCTGTGGTACCGTGCGTCCTCGTGTGGCCCGTTCGTCTAGGGGTCTAGGACGCTGGCCTCTCACGCCGGTAACACGGGTTCGAATCCCGTACGGGCTACCATGACTCCTTCCAGTCGTCCAAGGGTACGGTCTTCCGCGCTTGCCCCCGGCCCACCCCCCCCTGCCAACCTACCCCCGCGGTCGAAAATCTGTTGATGGCAGAGGTTTTCTCAGGTCATAGGGGACGGCCGCCGTTCGGCCGGGTCGCGCCCCTTGATCCTCCTGCTATCATCGGGGGTCAAGAACGAAGCTCAACGACGATTCCCACGGCCGTGATGAAAGGGAGAGCGAGAACATGATGGACGGAACCCCCCCGCAAGCCCCAGGCTCGAACGCCCCGCCACCACCGCCGCCGGCCGCGCCGCCGCCGCCGGTCGAGCCGGCCCGCCCGTCCGGTGGCGGAACGTCGGACAACCGCGCCATCTGGATCGTGCTCTCCTACCTGGGGCTGCTCGCCCTGATCCCGCTGCTGGTGGAGAAGGAGGACCGGGAGGTGCAGTGGCACGCCAAGCACGGCCTGGTGCTGATGGTGGCGGAGTTCGTCGCCATGATCGCCCTGTGGATCGTGATCATGGCGGTGGGCGCCATCAGCGGCGGGCTCGGCTGCATTCTCGGTCTGATCTGGCCGGTGTTCATGCTCGCGGTCCTCGTGCTGCACGTGATGTGCATCATCAAGGGCGTCAACGGCGAGCGCCTCCTGGTCCCGGGCATCAGCGAGCTCGTCGACCGCTTCTGACCTGCCGACGGCAGCTGCCGCCGTGCGCCTGCGCCTGCGCCTCGCCGCGGCCCTGACGGCGCTGGCGGTTCTGGTCGGGCTCGACCTCACCCGCCCTCCCGACCGGCAGCTCATGACCCGGCTGCTGGTTGCGTCGGTCCACGCCTACCAGGCGGTGGGCCACCGCATCGTCCCGCGCGGCCAGTGCCGCTTCAGCCCCACCTGCAGCCGCTATGCCGAGGAGGTGATCAGTCGGCACGGAGCGCTGAAGGGCGGGTGGTTGACGGCGCGGAGGTTGATTCGCTGCGGCCCCTGGACGCCCGCGGGAACGCCGGATCCGGCGCCGGAGCCGGAGCCGTCCCGGAGGCGCTGATCGCTGCCCGCTGCCGCAGGCGCTGCCGCTGTCCCTGCCGCTGGGCGCGGGGTCGTGCGTCCCGGGGCACCGGCCTTCTGGGCCGCCTTTGGCGTCCCAGCGTCGCCCCGCCGGCGCAGT
>DATHSO010000214.1:0-45312 GCA_035464095.1 Candidatus Methylomirabilota bacterium
GACGGGGTGCGAGCGTACAATGTGTCGATGACGACCCAGACGCCGGAGCTCGCCCGGCGAGCCCAGGAGGGACGGACGATCGGATCGTTGCCCCGCCGGATCTGGCGGTCGGCCTTCCCGCAGCCGCTGGCCGCCAACAGCGACCGCGACCGCGCGCAGCTGACCCGCTTCACCTTCCTCCTGCACCTGCGGCCGGTCCGCCTCCCGGCCTCCACCCTGCGCTGGACGCACACCTTCGGCCTCGGCGGGTCGTCGCTGGTGCTGTTCTCGGTGCTCGCCGCCACCGGCATCCTGATGATGCTCCACTACCACCCGTCGCCCGACACGGCCTGGCGGTCGGTGTGGCAGCTCGAGCGCGAGGTGAGCTTCGGGGCCCTGGTGCGAGGCGTCCACTGGTGGAGCGCCAACCTCCTCATCGTCGTCCTGCTCGCCCACACGGCCCGGGTCTTCCTGACGGGCGGGTACCACGGGCCGCGGAAATTCAACTGGGTGATCGGGTGCTGCCTCCTGGCGTCGGTGCTGGCCGCGGCCTTCACGGGCTACCTGCTGCCCTGGGACCAGCTCGCCTACTGGGCGGTCACCATCTCCACCGGGATGCTCGAGTACGTCCCACTCGTCGGCGAGCCGGTGCAGCGGGTTCTTCGGGGAGGCGAGGCGATCGGCGCCGCGACGCTGGTGACCTTCTTCACCCTGCACACAACGGTCGTGCCGGTGCTGCTGATCGGCCTCATGGGCTTCCACTTCTGGCGGGTGCGGCGGGCGGGAGGGGTCGTCGACCCTCGCCCCTCGGAAGACGGCGAGGATGGGGACGGGCCGGAGAAGGTGCTGTTCCTGCCCAACCTGCTGGTGCGGGAGGTCAGCCAGGCCCTGGTCGTGGTGGCGGTTGTCGTGGTGCTCGGCGCGGTGGTGGGCGCCCCCCTGGGCGAGGCCGCGAACCCGGGGATGAGCCCCAACCCCGCCAAGGCGCCCTGGTACTTCATGGGCTTCCAGGAGCTGCTGATCCACCTCCACCCCCTGTTCGCGATCGTGGTTGTGCCGCTGCTGGCGGGAGCCGGCTTGATCCTGCTGCCCTACCTGACACCCGATGACGAGCCCGCCGGACCCTGGTTTCTGTCGCGCCGAGGTCGGCGAGCGGCGGCGATCGCCGCCGGCGCGGCCATGATCGCGACTCCGCTGGCGGTGGTCCTCGACGACCTGGGGACCGCCAGCCGCGGCTGGATCGCAGCCGGCGTGGTGCCCCTGGCCGTCGTGGTCGCGGCGACCCTGGCGCTCGCCTTCGGCCTGCGCCGTCGGCTCGGGACCACCGCGGGCGAGACCGTGCAGGCCGTGGTGGTCCTGCTCGCGGTGGCCTTCGCGGTGCTGACGGTGGTCGGGGTCTGGTTCCGCGGCGAGGGCATGGCCCTGACCTGGCCGTGGAACACCTGAGGGGAGGAGCATGAGCGAGAGGAGCACGGAGGGATCGCGGGGAACGCCGGGCGCACCGTCGACGCGGCGGGGCGTGCTCGGCTGGCTGTGGGGAGCGCTGGGCCTGGCCGCGCTGGCGGAGCTCGGCTGGATCTCCGCGGCCTTCCTCCGCCCCCGGCCGTCGGGCTCGGCCGCCGACGCCGCCCTGTTCGTCGCGGGACCCCTCGAGCTGTTCGCCCCGAGCTCGGTCACCGCCTTCCCGGAGGGCCGCTTCTACCTCGTGCGGCTCGGCGACGGCGGCCTGCTCGCGCTCCACCGCGAGTGCACCCACCTCGGGTGCACGGTGCCGTGGCGGGAGGAGGCGCAGCGCTTCGCCTGCCCCTGCCACGCCTCGTCCTTCGACATCACCGGCCGGGTCCTGAGCCCGCCGGCGCCGCGCCCGCTGGACCGCTACGCGGTCCGGGTGGAGAACGGGATCGTCAAGGTGGACACCTCCCGGCGCCTCCGGCAGGACGCCACCGCCCCGCCCGAGGCGGTGCACGGGTGAGACCGGCTGCGCTGGTGCCGCAGCCGAGCCGCTTCGCCGCGGGGAGCGCTCCGCGGTGACCGATCCGATCCTGCGACGGTGGCAGCTGGTGGGGCTGGTCGCCCTGGCGGTGATCGTGACGACCATCCCGCTCTCGCTCCTCCGCCGCGACCGGGGGGCGTCGCCGGCGCCGTCCGATGCACCGCCAGCCTTCGTCGGCAGCGAGGCGTGCCGCGACTGCCACCGCACCCAGTACGAGGACTGGCGGGGCAGCGACCACGACCTCGCCATGGACCTGGCCACCGAGGCGACCGTGCTCGGCGACTTCGACGACGCCGAGCTCACCGTCCACGGCGTCACCTCGCGGTTTTTCCGCCGCGACGGCCGCTTCCTGGTGTGGACCCAGGGGCCGGGCGGCGACATGGCCGAGTTCGAGGTGGCGTACGTCTTCGGCCACGACCCGCTCCAACAGTACCTGGTGCCCTTCCCCGGCGGCAGGCTCCAGGCCCTCCACCTGGCGTGGGACCGCGTCGAGGGGCGCTGGTTCCACCTCTATCCGGATCGGGAGATCCCGCCCGACGACTGGCTCCACTGGACCCGCAACGGCCAGAACTGGAACGGGATGTGCGCCGAGTGTCACTCCACGAACCTGATCAAGGGCTACGACCCCGACGACGGGACCTACGCCACCACCTGGTCGGACATCGACGTCGGCTGCGAGGCGTGCCACGGTCCCGGCTCGCACCACCTCGCGTGGGCCGCGATCCCCCCCATGGGCCGGCCGGAGCTCGCCGACATCGGGCTCGTGGTGTCCACCGCCGACCTCGGCCCGGATCAGCTCGTGGAGCTGTGCGCGCCGTGCCACGCGCGCCGCGCCGAGCTGGGCGACTACGACCACACCACCACCGAGATGCTCGACCGGCACCTGCCGTCCCTGCTGCGCGAGGGCCTCTACCACCCCGACGGGCAGATCCTCGACGAGGTCTACGTCTACGGGTCGTTCCTCCAGAGCAAGATGTACCTGCGCGGCGTCAGCTGCCGGGACTGCCACTCGAGCCACAGCCTGGCCCTGCACCGGGAAGGCAACGAGCTGTGCCTGCAGTGCCACCAGCGGGAGGTGTACGACACCCCGGACCACCACTTCCATAAGAAGGTCCACGAGGGCCGGCCGTCGGACGGGGCACTGTGCGTGAAGTGCCACATGGTGGAGCAGCCCTTCATGGTCATCGACTGGCGGGCGGACCACAGCTTCAGGCCGCCGCGGCCCGACCTGAGCCGGGAGCTCGGGACGCCCAATGCCTGCACCCAGGCCGGGTGCCACGACGACAAGCCGCTGGAGTGGTCGGTGGAGTCGTACGGCAGGTGGTACGGCCAGGCGCGCCGGCCCCATTACGGGACCGCGCTGGAGGCGGCGCGGCGCGGGGACCCGGAGGCGGAGCCGGACTTGGTGCGGCTGGTTGCCGACGGCCTCCAGCCCGCCATCGTCCGCGCCACCGCCCTCGAGCTGCTGGCCGGTTTCCGCGGCGGGTCGTCGGCGGCGTCCCTGCGGGAGAACCTGCTGGCCCCGGAGCCCCTGCTGCGCTGGACCGCGGTTTCCAATCTGGTCCTCGCCGATCCCGAGGAGCGGGTCGCCCGGCTCGCGCCGCTCCTCGACGACCCGGTGAAGGCCGTCCGCCTGGCCGCGGTCTCCCAGCTCGCCGGGGCCCCCCGCGAGCTCCTGAAACCGTACCAGCGGGAGGCCCTCGACCGCGGCATCGCCGAGTACCGGGAGACCATGGCCTACTCGCTCGACTTCGCGTCGTCGGGCATGAACCTGGGCAACCTCGAGTCGGCGCTCGGCAACCCGGACCGCGCCGAGCGCTTCTACCGGATCGCCCTCGAGGTCGACGACCTGTTCTTCCCGGCGAAGATGAACCTGGCCGTGCTGCTGAGCTCCCAGGGGCGCAACGACGAGGCGGCGGCCCTGCTCCGACAGGTCGCGGCCGACTACCCCGACAACGCCGACGCGGCGTACTCTCTCGGCCTGCTGCTGGTGGAGATGGGCGACCCGGCCGAGGCGGTCCAGTGGCTGCGCGTCGCGGCCGGCGCGCGGCCGAGGGCGGCCCGGGTGCGCTACAACCTGGGGCTGCTCGAGCAGCAGCTCGGCAACCTCGACGCCGCCCGCCGCGAGCTCGCCGCCGCGGTCGCGCTCGAGCCCGAGAACCTGGAGCTGCTCTTCGCCCTCGCGGACCACCTGCTGCGACGGGGCATGCTCGGCGAGGCGATCGAGGTGGCCGAGCGGATGATCGCGGCGGCCCCCAACGAGGAGATCGGCCACCGCGTCAAGGCCCACGCCGAGCAGGCGCTCGCGGGCCGCGGCGCACCCGGACCCGAGTGACCCTCCGGTTCAGTCGGCGGCGACCTCGAGCCGGCAGCGCACCCAGTCGTCGCCAGGCGTCTCCGACGGCGACGGCTCGAGCACCTTGACCCGCGACCCGTCGAGACCGCCGGCATCCACGAGGTGGGTCCGGACGGCCTCCGCCCGGGCCGGTGCGAGAGCCTCCACCGCCGCAGGATCCACTGGTTGGGCGGCCAGCAACCGCTCGCGCAGGGCGCGCCGGTAGTCGACCTCGTCGAGGGTCCCCGGGCTGTCGGGGCTCTCCGGATCGGCTGTGGTGTGCTCGCCGCGCAGAGCCTCGAGAGTCGGCTCGGCGACGGTCTCGCTGTAGAGCGCCTCGACGAGCTCGAGGGGCACCGTGGTCTCCAGCTGCTCGGGGGTCGCGCCCCGGGCCGCGAGGGCGGCGTCGAGGGCCTCGGCCCGCAACGCCGCGCCGTCAGCCTCGGCGTCCCAGACGCCGACGACACCCACGGCGAGCGCCGGCCGTTCGGCGAGGCCGGCCGCCAACGTCGTGAGCTTGGCCGCGGCCCGGTCGTCGAGCTCGGCGCTGCCGGCCGCGAACTCGACGTGCTCCAGGTCCTCCTCGGCACCACCGCCGCCGAGCTTGCCGAGGAGCTTGAACGGCGACGTGACGAGCTCGGTGAAGATCTCCTTGCTCGCGGCCGCGGCCGCCGTCGCCATCCCGAAGCCGGGGGTGTCGAAGCTGCCCTCGAAGGGGATGTCGAGGGTGATCCGCCCCTCCTTGTCCTTGAGCAGCGACACCCCAAGCTTGAAGGGCAGGTTGACGAGACCCTCCCCCTCGACCTTGTCTCCGAGGACCAGGTCGTCGGCCTCGATGCGGTTGCTCGCCTTCAGGTAGCGGTCGGCGATGTCGTAGTCGAGGTCGAGGGTGACGTCGCCGTCGGTGATGGGGTGGCCGATGAACTTGACCGACATGGGCGACATGGCGGGAAGCGCCACGTCGCGCAGGTCGATCGACAGGTCCGTCAGTCTCGTGTAGTCGAAGAGGTCGAGCTCGCCACCGATCCGGACCAGCCCGCCGCTCGAGATCCCGGCCTCGATGTCCAGCTCCGCCGGGCTCGTCCCGGTGGTCGTGATGCCCGAGACCGTCCCGTTGACCGGTGTGACGGACATCTCGTAGGGGCCGGCCACGGTGCGGTCGGTGTAGCGGCCGTAGCAGTCGTGGAAGCGGAAGCGGGCGATGGCAACCGGGGGCAACCCACCGCCGGCCCCGCTCTCCTCCTGGGAGATCGCCTTGAAGAACTCGAGAAGATTGATGGTGCCGTCCTCGGCCACCGTGATCTCGAGCCCGGCGCGGAAGACGTCCGCCTCCTCGACCCGGGCCGACATCGGCTCGAGCTGGGCCGCGATGCCGCCGACCTCGAGGTCGCCCCAGCCCAGCAACCGGCCGCCGGTCACCGTCTCGTCGAGGGTGAGGTTCTCGATGCCGAAGCCGCCCTCGAAGCTCGCCTGAAGACCCGCGCCCCCGGGCTCCTGGGAGGCGCGAGCGACGCCCGCGACCTCGAGGACCCCGGCCCCGAGGTCCAAAGGTGCGAACCTGGCCACGTAGGGCTGGTACCTGGCGAGGTCGAGGCCCTCGAGGCCGACCTCGACGTCCACCGCCAGAGGCGATGCACCGAAGGCGCCCTTCACGGTCCCCCGGGCGCTCTCGGCCAGGGTCGCGGACGCCTGCACCGGCCACGTGGTTCCGTGCTCGGTCGTGATGTCGGTGACCACGAGGTCGACGTCGTCGGCCGCAAACCGGATCGGGGTCGCGAAGGTCCGGTCCTCGAAGCGGGCGGCGACGCCGCGCAGCTCGAAACGTGCCAGCTCCGCCCGCACCTGCAGGCGTTCCTCGAGGGTCCGGTAGACCTCCACGATCTGCTTGCGGGTCGGCTCGGGCACGAGATCGGCCCAGCTCCCGGTACCGTCCTCGTTGAGCCAGGCGAACGCGGTCGCGCCGTCGACGATCACCGTCTCGGCGGCGACGACCTGCTCCGGCCACTCGAGCCGGCCCCCGCGAAGGTCGATCGTCTCCACGCCGAGCAGCTCGACGTCGTGGCCCCTCCACTGCAGGCCGAAGCCGGTCATGCCGAGGTCGAGGCCGGCCACCGTCAGGTGAAGGCCGTCGTCCTCGAGGCCCACCGTGTACTCGAGCTCGAGGTCGAGGTCGCCCCGGTGGAGGTCGAACTCGAACAGGTAGCCGACCGCCTCCCAGAGCCTCGCCAGGCTCGCATTCTCCAACGACAGGGTGCCGGCGAGCCCGAGCGGCTCGACCACCACGGTGCCATCGACCGACAACGTTCCGCCATCCGGCGTCCGAACCGCGATCTCGTTGCTGCCTTCTCGGTCGGGGATGGTCGAGATGTCGGTGAGCTCGACCTGGGACGGTCCGAGCTCCCAGAGCAGCGGCTCGGGGCGGTGCCGATCCTCGACGTCGATCTGAGCGTCGACGACGTGCACGTGCTGCAGCAGAGCGCGTGGCAGGCCGCCCTCGTCGTCGGGCTCGCCCTCGGGCAGGTCGTCCATCAGCTCGAGAACGTTGACCGCGCCGTCGTCGAAGCGGCGCAACGCCACGTACGGGTTCTCGATCCGCAGCTCCTTGAGCGTCGCCGCCCACCGGAACAGGCTCGACAGCTCGGCGTTGGCGTAGAGCCGGTCCCAGGCCAGCAGCACCGAGCCCGGACGGTCCGGCAGCGAGAAACCCTCGATGGTGAGCGACAGGGTGAACGGATTGAACCGCACCCGCTCCACGGTCGCCTGCCTCCCCAGCATCTCGAGCGATCGGGTCTCGATCTGGCCCCTGACGATCCACGGAACCACGAAGAACCCGACGAGTGCATAGAGAACGACGACGGCGACCAGCGCCGAGCGCCAGCTCAGCAGCCGCCAGGCGCGAAACCACTGCCAGATCGGTGCCATCGCCGTACCTCCGCACGATTCGCCTGCCCGGTCCAACACGAACCGGCTCCACCGTCATCCCGCCACCGTCGAAGCGGCGGCGATCCCCAGCCATGCTCTTGGGCGGCACCCGGCGAGCGCCAGTCCCCTTTTAGAACGACCAGCCGAGGCCGAAGATCAGCCGATAGTCGTCCTGCTCCGGGACGGTTCCGTCCTCGAGGGGCCGCGGATCCTGGATCCGGTCCCAGACCCACGCCACGTTGGCGTCGAGCTCGCCGACGAGGTCGAAGCTGACCCCGGTGTCGAGGTGGTGGTTGTAGGTCCCGTTTCTCTCGCTGGTGAAGTAGGCGTTGTAGTCGACGTAGAGGTCGATGTCGGCGGTGAGCTCCTGGTCGAGCCGGGTGCCGATCCTCAAGGCCGCGCCGTCCGACGTGTCGTCCTCGGCCTCGCCGACGCTGACGAACTGCGTCGATTGCCAGGCGGGACCGGCCGACGCCCGCCACGACGTCTTCGAGGTGTCGACGAGCTCGTACCCGAGGCCCGCGGTCACGGTCCATCGGTTCTGGATGTTCTGGAAGCGGTCGCGGAACCACTCCGCGCCGACCACGTTGACGAACAGCCTCCGGGTCAGGAACAGGTCCCACCCGAGGTTGACACGGTGGTTGTTGGACGTCGTCTCGGAGTCGATCTCGGTGATGTTGCCGAGGTAGTCGAAGCCGATCCGGTTGCGCACCGTCCGGCGTTGGGCTCCCAGGCGCGCCGTGTAGTCCACCTGGTCGGTGTTGCCGCTGCGGATGTTGCCCCCGACGCTGACGCTGAACGACCAGAAGTTGATCTCTCTGCGCTCGCCGGCGACGAGGGTCAGGATCTCCTGACGCGGGAACTCGACAACTCCGGCCTCGGTGGTGACGCGGACCGTCGAACCCTCCAGGTGCAGCCGACCGATCACCGACTCCCTCCGGTCGAACCCCACCTGCACCACCCGGGACGAGCGGATCTCCCGGAGGTCGCCGAAGTCCAACTTCAGCCCACCGAGCTCGTCGGAGTCGAACTCGAGCTCGTCGTCGTACATGGAGATGATCTCGCCCTTGAGCCACTCACCCGACCCCAGACGGATCCAGTCGAAGTCGCTGGGCATCCCCTCCGGCGCCACGGGCTGCCAGGCCTGGCCCGATTCCTGCGCCGAGGCGGAGGCAGAGAGAAGCGCTACCGCCAGGCAGACAGCCGGCACACAGAATCGTTGCATCATGCTCGACCCCCCCGGGGTTGGTCCGGACTCACGCCAAAACCCCTCGAGCGTTCGTGGAATTCCAGCCCGATCCGGTCGAATCCTAAAGCGCCCGTCGGCGCACGGCACGACGTCTCAGAAACTCGTCGAGCTCCGTGACGCCGGGTGTGCTCGGTCTCCCCGGCCGACCGCCAAGCGTCGCTTCAGCCGAGCAACCCGACGATCCGCCGGACGCCGACCTCCACCCTGTCGGTCGGAAGCCCCGCGTAGCACAGCCGGAAGAAGCCGGGCTCGCCGACGTGGCAGGCGGCGCCGGGGGTCAGGTTGACCCGCGCGTCATCGACCATCCGCTGCCAGAGCTCGTGCTCGGCCTCCCAGGTCGGCGCGCCCAGGAATCGCCTCAGGTCGAGCAGGACGAAGAAGCCGGCCTCGGCCGGCACGAACGCGATGTCCCCGGCATCGAGCGCGGCGGTCACGCGGCGGTAGGCGTCGCCCAGCAGGCTTTGCATGGACTCGACGTAGCCGTCGACCCAGGCATCGTCGGCGATCACCTCCCCGAGCAGGTACTGGGTGTGGCCCGAGCAGCACGCCCAGTACGCGAGGGCGTCCACGGCGGCGTTGACCGCCTGGTTCTCGCTCACCAGCACGCCGCAACGCAGCCCCGAGGCGCCGAAGTCCTTGGAGAAGGCCCAGACGATGTGGACCCGATCGCCCAGCACCGGCCGACGTTCGGCGCAGCTGACGAAGCTCCGCTCGCCGAACACCGACAGGGCGTAGATCTCGTCGACGACGACGTGCACGCGGCGGTGCTCCGCCCAGTCCAGAATCGCGTCGACCTCGGTTGCCGAGGCCACCCTGCCGAGCGGGTTGTCGGGGTTGGTGAAGAGCAGCGCCCTGACCGTTCGTCCCGCCTCGTCGACGGCTCGGTCGAGGAGCTCGGGCGTGAGCCGGAACGCCTGGTCGGCCGCCGTGTGGACCGGCACGACCCTCAAGCCGTTGCGCAGCTCGAGGTCCATCCAGAACCCGGCATAGCTCGGCGTCGGCACCAGCACGCCGTCGCCGGGGTCGCCCAGGGCGTGGAACAGGATCTCGAGCACGCTGCCGGCGCCCGCGAGCACCGAGATCCGCTCGGGGGAGAACTCGCGGCCGAGGAAGGTCCGGCCCATGAAGCGCCCGAGCCACTCCCGGAACCGCATCGAGCCCGTCATGGCGTCGTAGTCCAAGACCGTTGCCGGCACGCAGTCGACCCGGTTCAACCGCTCGGCGACCATGCCCGCCACCAGCTTGTTCTCGGCGACACACAGCCCGATGTAGCCGTCGGGGTTGTCGACGGGGTGGTGGGGGTTCGTCGAGCCGACGAGGTGGCGCTCCAGGTACTCGGGCATGGACTGCCCGTCCAGCATCCGCTGGGCACGCCTGGACAGGGTCGTCGTGTCGAGCCTCACGCGCGGAGATCGTACAACGGCTTCTCGGGGGAGTGCGAGGTCCGGCCTCAGTCACCGCGCTCGAAGGTCACTTCGTCGGCATCGACACGGCGCCGCGGTCGTCCGAATCGCGCTGACCGTGGGGTGGATGCCGTGGAATCTGCGGGTGCTCCGGCCCGTTCCCCGTTTACTTCTTCGGCGCCGGATCGCCCGGAAACTCCTTCGTATACAGCATCGACAGGAACTCCTCGACAGGAAGGCCATCGACTCGGCCGCTTCGATACCGATGACTGCCCCGGTAGACGACGAAACCCCTCGTGACCAAACCCGCGTCGAGGAACTCGTTGATCGTCCTTGCGTACTCCGACCGCCACTGTCGGGAGCTCTTGACCTCGATGGCAACGGATCGCGATCCCTTTGTCCAGACGAAGTCGATCTCCTTCGACCCGGGCGTTCTCCAGTAGGTGATCTCGCCGCCGAGCCCCCGATAGGCAACGGCGGCGCGAAGCTCGTGGAGCAGATACCCCTCGAGCAGCGCCCCGCAGTCGGCATCCGCCAACGGCTCGTCGACCACGTCGCGGATGGCGCGCACCACACCCGGGTCGAAGAAGTAGAACTTGGGCTTGCCTGACTCGCGCACCTTCGCCTTCGGCTGCCACGCCGGAACCAGGTGTCCGATCAACGTGTCGACGAGAGTGTCGAAGAAGCGCTGGACAGTGGTGCGCGCGACCCCGGCATCGCGGGCGATCGCCGCCTGGTTGACGACCTGCCCGTGCATGATGGCCGCCACCTTGAGAAAGCGGTGGAACGAGCCGAGGTCCTTGACCAGGGCCTCCTGCTGGATTTCCTGGCGAAGGTAGGTGTGAACGTAGGCCCTCAGCTTGTCGACGCGGTATCGCTCATCGCTGAAGATCCCCGGCAGCGTACCGAACCGAAGCGCGTCATCGAGGCTGAAGGCGGCGCCGATCTCGCCGGCCACCAGGGGGAACATGGCGCGTTCGATGACTCTCCCGGCGAGCAGGTTGACATCGAGTCGCCGCAGCCTGCGGGCGCTGGATCCGCTGAGCGCGAACTTGAAGCTGTCGCCGCGGCGTGAAATGAGGTCGTGGACCTCGTTGAGCAGCCCGGGAAGGCGCTGGACCTCGTCGACCACGACCCACGTACCGGGAGGATGAGCTTCGACTCGCTCCCGAAACAGGCTCGACGACCCGAGCAGCGGAAGGTAGTCGTCGTCGAGCAACAGGTTGAACCACAGCGCATCGCCGAGGTGATGCCGAAGCCAGGTGGTCTTTCCTGTCCCACGAGGCCCGAAGAGGAAGAACGAGTGATCCGGCACTGTGGCATTTCGTGAATACATGGCGGGCATTTTATCACGCAAACTGCCCGCGAATGAGACATTCAGGGATTGGCTCAGCCCTCGACGAGCTGCCGGCTGACGAGGCGGCGGTAGAGGCCGTCGGCGGCCATGAGCTGGTCGTGGCTGCCGGTCTCGGCCACCCGGCCGCCGTCGAGGACGACGACCCGGTCGGCGTTCTTGACGGTGGACAGCCGGTGGGCGATGACCAGGCTGGTGCGGTCGGTCATGAGCCGCTCCAGGGCATCCTGGACCAGGGACTCGGACTCGGCGTCGAGCGACGAGGTCGCCTCGTCGAGGATCAGAATGGGTGGGTCCTTGAGCAGGGCGCGGGCGATCGCGACCCGCTGCTTCTGACCGCCCGACAGCTTGACCCCACGCTCGCCGACCTCGGTGGCGTAGCCGTCCGTCAGTGCCGCGATGAAGTCGTGGGCGTGGGCGGCCCGCGCCGCGGCCTCGACCTCGTCGTCCCCCGCGTCGGGCCGGCCGTAGCGGATGTTGGCCGCCACCGTGGTCGAGAACAGCACAGGCTCCTGGGCGACCGTGCCGATGTTGCGCCGCAGCCAGTCGGCGTCGAGTGAACGCAGGTCGCGGCCGTCGAGCCGGATCGCGCCGGTGGTCGGATCGTAGAGCCGCATGAGCAGCGCCGCGATCGTCGACTTGCCGGCGCCCGACGGCCCGACCAGGGCGGTCACCGAGCCCGGATCCAGCGTCAGGCTGACCTCGGAAAGCACCCCGATCTCCGGCCGCGACGGGTAGGCGAAGCCGACCGTCTCGAAGTCGACCCGGCCGGTGACGGCGTCGAGCACTTCCCCGTCGCCGGCGTTGACCGTCGGCTCCCGGTCGAGCAGCTCGAAGACCCGCTCCGACGCACCCCGGGCGCGGGCGAAGTCGGACCACAGGTCGGCCAGGGTGCTGAGCGCCATGGCCACGATCAGGGTGTAGAGAATGAAGGTGGCGAGCTCGCCCACCGTGAGATTGCCGGTCATCACCATCCGGCCGCCGAGCCACAGCACCGCCGACACCGAGCCGAAGGCGGCCAGGGTCATCACGCCGACGAACAGGGCCACGACCCGGATCCGCCGGCGCGACACCTCGAAGGACTCCCAGACCCGCTCGGCATAGCGCTCGGCCTCGGCCGACTCGCGGGCGAAGCTGCGCACGGTCCGGATGCCCGCGATGGACTCCTCGGCCGCCTCGTTGGCCCGGGCGAGGGCGTCCTGGGCCTCCTTGGCGAGCTTGGACAACCGCCGGCCCACCACCACCGCGCCGAGGGCCACCGGCGGCACCAGCGCCAGCATGAACATCGTCAGCTTCGCCGACGACGCCACCAGCAGGGCGAGGCCGCCGACCACCAGCACCAGGCTGCGCAGGGCCATGGACAGGTTGACGCTGACCGTGTTCTGCACGACGGTGGCGTCGGCGGTCAGCCGGCTGGTCAGCTCGCCGGTGCGGCGGGAGTCGAAGAAGGCGATCTCCTGGTCGATGATCGACCGGTAGACCGCCTCGCGCAGCCGGGTGACGATGCGCTCGCCGGCGGTCGAGAACAGGTAGTAGCGCAGGGCCACCGCCACCGCCTGGACCGCGAAGATCGCCGCCATGATGAGCGCCGTCCGGTTGATCGCCTCGGCCCCACCCTCGACCGCCGCGTCGATGAGCACACCGATGAACTTCGGGTAGGCCAACCCGGCACCGCCGCCGATGACGAGAAACACCGTCGCCACCGCCAGCCGCCGCCACTCTGGTCGAGCCAGCGCCAGCAGCCGCCGGATCGGCACGCGGATTTCGCGGGCGGTGGTGCCCTCGGCCCGCTCAACGACGTGCGGCACGGCGCCTCCCCTTCTCGGAACCCGCCGCGTTGGGATCGGTGCCCTCAGGCAAAGGGATTCCGGACCTCGACTCCTGCGTAACGCTGCCCGTGGCCGAGGTCTTCCGAGCACAGCAGGGTCGCATCGGCGCTGAGGGCCGCGTCGATGATCAGCGTATCCCAGAACGAAAGCGAGGACCGGTCCTCGAGGTCGACGGCGCGCAGGACCGAGGCGCCATCGTGGACGACCACGGTCCAGCTCAGATAGTCCTCGATCAGTCGCTTGGCGGCGGCGACGCCGAGGACGTCTATCTCGTCGAGGCCCACGGGACGAGTCACACGTCCGGCTCCGCGGTCGCACCCCGCTCGTCGACATCCGCCCCCTCGGCGACCTCGAGCCGATTCTGTCAGCCGCCGGGATCCTCCGCATCCACCGCCAACACGCGTTCAACCCGTCGCGGATCCACACCCTCCGCCGGCAGGCCGACGGCCGCGACTGAGTTGGGTGTCGGGTAGACCCAGGCGGGTGACCGCCCGGGTCTACCCGACGCCTAGGCCGATACCGATGTCCTCGCCCTGCTCGGCGGCCTCCTCGCCGCGGCGCTGCCGCTCCCCTGACCCGGTCTCCAGAAGGCTCCGGATTGCATCGCGTTCTCGCCGGTGCTAGCGTGGCCGTTGAATTTCAACCGATGGCGGGCACTTTGAACGACGTCTCATACCACGAGACGTGTTCCGCCCCGACAGCCCGTCGAGAGACGTCCGACCTCGAGACCAAGGCTTCCGGATGCCCAGAAAGGCACCAACCATGACGAGCTCCAACGCCCGGACCACCCTAACCATCGCCGTCGTCGGCCTCGTCGCCGCCGGCCTCCTCGCCGGATGCGGCGGCGGCGACGACGCCGTCTCCAAGGCCGGGAAGGCCGGAACCGACGTCCCCGGAATCGAGGAAACCAGAGCCATTGCCGAGGAAGGCTTCATCTACGGTCTGCCGATCGTCATGAACTACGCCGTGATGTACGAGTACGTCGTCGACAAGGACTCGGGCCAGTTCAAGGCCCCGTTCAACGAGATCAACAACGACTCACGTGTCTTCACCTACAAGGACACCGCGGTGGTGACGCCGAACAGCGACACGCCCTACTCGATGCTGTGGATGGACCTCCGCACCGAGCCGATCGTGCTGTCGGTCCCGGCCGTCGACCCGAAGCGGTATTACTCCGTGCAGCTGGAAGACGGCAACACCTTCAACTACGGCTACATCGGCAGCCGTGCCACCGGCAACGACGCCGGGCACTACCTCGTGGTCGGTCCCGACTGGCAGGGCGAAACTCCTGACGGCATCGACAAGGTGTTCCACTCGTCGACCCAGTTCTCGATCGCCATCTTCCGGACCCAGCTCTTCGACCCGGATGACATCGCCAACGTCGTCGAGGTGCAGAAGGGGTACAAGGCGCAACCGCTCTCTGCCTTCCTCGGCGAGCCCGCCCCCGCCGCGGCGCCGGCGATCGATTTCCCCGAGATCAACAGCGGGATGGCGAAAACCGACTTCTTCGGGTACCTCGACTTCGCCCTGCAGTTCGCCCCCGCCGGGCCCGAGGAGGCCGAGATCCGCGCCAAGCTGGCGAAGATCGGGGTCGGCCCCGGCAAGACCTTCGACTTCAAAGACCTGTCCGACGAGCACAAGGCCGAGATCGCGCTCGGGATGAAGCAGGGCGAGGACAAGATCGAGAAGTACCTCGCCGATGGCGTCACGAAGATCAACGGTTGGAAGGTCAGCTCGTTCTTCGGCGACCGTGAGTTCTTCAACGGCGACTGGTTGAAGCGGGCGGCCGGCGCCAAGGCCGGCATCTACGGCAACGACGCCGTCGAGGCGATGTACCCGATGGCGGACACCTACACCGACGGCCAGCCGCTCGACTGCAGCAAGCACGACTACACCCTGACCTTCGCCGCCGGGCGGTTCCCACCGGTCAACGCCTTCTGGTCGGTCACCATGTACGATGCAAAGACCCAGCTGCTGATCAAGAACCCGATCGACCGCTACCTGATCAACTCGCCGATGGTGCCCGACATGAAGAAGAACGCGGACGGCTCCTTGACGATCTACATCCAGAAGGAAGACCCGGGCTCCGACAAGAAGAGCAACTGGCTGCCGGCCCCCGACGACACGATCTACCTCGTCATGCGGCTGTATTGGCCGAAGACCGAGGATCCGTCGATCCTCCCGCCGGGCGAGGGAACCTGGCAGCCGCCCGCACTCGTCCGGGTGAACTAGCAAGAGAGGCGCCACACTTCGAGATCACTCATCGCCCCAACGTCATCGGGGATCGAACCCGCGATGGCGCGACCGACAATGAGCGAATGCGAAGTGTGACACCTATCGCCCCGCGGTCACTCCGTCGGGTAGACGGTGCTCCAGTCCTGCTTCATGTCCACCACCACCCAGCCGCGGTCGGCGGCCTCGTCGAGGCCGCGGTCGAGGCGGCCGATGTGGGAGTCGCGGTCGTAGGCCCACTCGCGCTCGGCGTCGGTGTGGTGGATGAGCACCCCGAGGCGCGCGCGGTCGCCGGCGGTGGTCCACTCGAGCATCTGGAAGTCGCCGTCCGAGTTGCCGAAAGCGGCGATGGGCCGGCGCCCGATGTGCGAGTTGATGCCGACCGGCTTGCCCTCCTTGTCGTCGATGAAGTCGATCTCCTGCTGGCGCACGAGCACCGGCTCGCCGTCGCGGACCTCGTAGGCGGTCACGATGCTCGAGCCCACCACCTGCTCGGGCGGGATGCCGTAGACCCTCTCGGTCCACGGCCGCATGAACTCGATCCCGCCGCCGGACACGATGTAGGTTGTGAACCCGTTGGCTCGCAGATAGTCGAGCAGCTCGAGCATGGGCTGGTAGACCATCTCGGTGTAAGGTCGGCCGGTGGTCGGGTGGACTGCCGTGGCCAGCCAGTCTCCGACCACCGTCTCGAACTCGTTGGTCGTCATCCCGGCGTGGGTCGCCATGACGATCTCGAGGAGTCCGTGGTGACCCGCGGCCGCCAGCGCCTCCATGTCACCCTCGAGCACTGCCTGGAAGGGCTGGCGTTTCGCCCACTCGGGGTGCTCGGACGCCAGCGCTTTGACGCGATCCATGGCGAAGAAGAGCTGGAAGTAGGCGGGCTGCTCGGCCCACAGGGTGCCGTCGTTGTCGAAGACGGCGACGCGCTCGGGCTCGAGGACGAAGTCCGCTGATCCGGGGTCGGTGACTCGCCCGACGAAGTCGACGATCGCCGTCCTCGAGGCGCTGTCGTTCCACGATGGCAGGGGGTCGAGGGCCGCCTCAGCCCGCTCGGCGACCGGCGCCGGTGCCGAGCAGCCCGCCAGAGCCAACAAGGCGAAGATGACCAAACCGGGTGCCACGGCTCGATTCGAGTTTTCCATGAATCCTCCAGAAGTGGTCGGCCGTCGGGCCGCGACGAGAAACGGGGCACCGGCAATGCCGGTGCCCCATGGATTCGCGATCACGGCTCGCGATCGCGGCCCGGTCAGTTCTGTGCGTTGGCCGTGACCGCCTCCATCACCCGATCGAGGTTGAAGCTGCCGGGCTTCTGTCGCGGCGGGAACTCGCGGAAGCTCTGCAGCCAGCGGCCGACGTAGGCGCCGGCGGGAGCGATGATGAACATGCGGTCCATGTACCAGCGCTGGTAGCCCATGGCATTCTCTTCCTCGGCACGCTCGAAGGGGTCCATGCGCAGATTGGTGATCTTGGGCGCCCGCAGCTCCGTGAACGGCTCCTGCCAGACCTTGAGGCCCTCGGCCTCCTGCTCCAGGAAGGTGATCTTCCAGTTGCCGTAGCGCAGCGCCGCGACACTCCCGTCGTCGGTCCAGTAGATGAACTCATGGCGCGGCCATGCCGCTTCGCCCTTGATCGCCGGCAGTAGGTTGTAGCCGTCGAGGTGGACCTTGTAGCTCCTGCCGGCGATGGTCCGGCCCTCGAGCAGGTCCTCCTTGGCGGTGGGATCGCCTGCCGCGGCGAGCAGGGTGGGCAGCATGTCCTCGTGGGCGCCGATGTCGTTGATCACGGTCCCGGGCTCGATGACACCCGGCCACTTGATCAGGGTCGGCACGCGGTAGCCGCCCTCCCACTGGGTGTTCTTCTCGCCGCGGAACATCGTGGTCCCACCGTCCGGCCAGGTGAAGGTCTCGGCGCCGTTGTCGGTGGAGTACATGACGATGGTGTTCTCATCGAGCCCGAGCTCCTCGAGCTTGGCCAGCACCTGGCCGATGTGGCCGTCGTGCTCGACCATGCCGTCGGCGTAGACCCCGA
Organism: Candidatus Methylomirabilota bacterium; assembly: GCA_035464095.1. Classification (GTDB taxonomy): domain Bacteria; phylum Acidobacteriota; class Thermoanaerobaculia; order Thermoanaerobaculales; family Sulfomarinibacteraceae; genus JAHECW01. Next base: position 17,325 of record DATHSO010000214.1, read on the forward strand.
GGCCGGTCCTGCCCTCGGACTGGGCCTTCAGGTGCGTGAAGACGTGCATCCGGGTGGAGTTCCACCACAGGAAGAAGGGCTTGTCGGCCTTCGCCGCGCGCTCCATGAAGTCGAGGGCCTTGACGGTGACCTCGTCGTCGATGGTCTCCATGCGCTTGCGGGTCAGCGGGCCGGTGTCGGTGATGCGCCCGTCGGCGAAGCTGTGGATGACGCCACGCGGGCCGAACTGCTTTTTGAACTCCGGGTTCTCCGGATAGTCCGGGTTCTCCGGCTCCTCCTCGGCGTTGAGGTGGTAAAGGTTGCCGAAGAACTCGTCGAACCCGTGGTTGGTGGGCAGCATCTCGTCGCGGTCGCCGAGGTGGTTCTTGCCGAACTGACCCGTCATGTAGCCCTGCGCCTTGAGCAGGGTCGCGATCGTCGGGTCCGCCTCCTGCATGCCTTCAGGGGCGCCCGGCAGGCCGACCTTGGTGAGGCCGGTGCGGATCGGCGACTGGCCGGTGACGAAGGCGGCTCGACCGGCGGTGCAGCTCTGCTGACCGTACCAGTCGGTGAACAGCGCCCCCTGCTCGGCGATGCTGTCGATGTTCGGCGTCCGGTAGCCCATCATTCCCATGTTGTAGGCACTGATGTTGAAGCCGCCGATGTCGTCGCCCCAGATGACGAGGATGTTCGGCTGGTCCTGGGCCGAGACCGGGGCGGTGACGGCGGCCACCGCGAGAACGGCGGCGATAGCGATCGAGGCTGCGCGATGCATGAGTGTCTCCTTTGCTCGGGTCATCGCTCACGACGTGAAACCGCGAGCCTCGAATCCTCGGCTCGCGGGCTGACCGTTTCGGTAACTGAGAGTATTGAGACTCAAAAATGATATGTCAAGTGCATTTTTATTTGGGATTTGATAAATTTTACTCATGATCGCGACGCACAAGCTCGAGCACGCCGCCGCCCTCGCCGAGCACCGCAACTTCCGCCAGGCAGCGGAGGCGCTGCACCTATCCCAGCCCGCCCTCAGCCGCAGCATCCAGAGCCTCGAGTCAGCGCTGGGCGCGCGGCTCTTCGACCGCGGCCACGGCACGGTCGAGCCCACGGCGCTCGGGAGGTTGTTCCTCGAGCACGCCCGGAGCATCCTGTCGGCGGTCGCCGAGCTCGAGCACGAGATCGAGCTGGCGAAGGGCCTGCGAACGGGCACGCTCGAGGTCAGCCTCGCCCCCTACCCCTCCGCCCTTTCCGGCCAGCGGGCGGTGGCTCGGCTGCTCGCCGGCCACCCCGAGCTCCAGTTTCGGGTGCGGGTGGCCGGGTTCCACGCCGTCGCCGAGGACGTGGCGGCGGGGCGGTGCGACCTCGGCGTGGCCGATCTGGAAGCGGCTGCGGCTCGCGGCCTCGAAACCGAGATCCTCGTGCGACGCCCGCTGCACTTCGTCGCGAGGCCGGGCCACCCGCTGCTCGCGAGGACGCGCTGTGGCCTCGACGACATGCTCGGCTACCCGTGGGCCGCCATTCGAGCCCCGTCGCGCATCGCACTGGTGCTGCCAGCCGACATGAGGCGGGCGGGCCGCTGGGACCCCGACACCGGCGAGTTCACGCCGGCGCTCGAGGTGGACGTGGTGTCGGACTTCCTGGTGCTCGCTCGCGAGTCCGAGATTCTGGTTGCGGCCACCTTGACCATGGCCGAGCGGGAGCTCGAGGAGGGGCACCTGGCCGTGGTGCCGTTCACACCACCGTGGCTGGAGCTCGCCTACGGCTTCATCTCACGCCCCAACCGCACCCTCTCCCCGGCCACCCTCGCGTTCATGGACATCGTCCGCGAGATCGAGGCGGAGCTCGACGAGCGCGAGAGGGCGTTGCGGGAGCGCTTTCTCCCGCCGTCATTCCGACATCATGATGCGCCCAGAGCTGACAGCTGAACCGCTTGCAATAACCATGCGATTACCTACTGCCTACGACCTACTTCTTGTACTTCACCGAGCACCCGTAGGGCTTGGTCTCCGGAGTCGACACCGCCTTGCCGGCCAGGACCTCGTCCAGGGCCTTCGCGACGTAGTCGGTGCGCTCCGATGCCTTCTTGCTGCCGCGCGGGTCGTCGTCGATGGCGCCGGCGTAGACGATGCGGCCGTTGGTATCGATGACATACATGTGCGGCGTGGTCTGGGCGCCGTAGGCGTGGCCGACGGTGCCGTCCTGGTCGACCAGGATCTTCCAGTCCACACCCTCCTTCTCGGCGAAGGCGGCATTGGCCTCGGCGTCCATGTAGTTGGTGGAGTTGACGGTCAGCCAGACCACGCCCTTGTCGTCGTAGGCGTCCTCGAGGCCCTTCATGGTGCCCTCTTTGTAGTGCCGCACGACGAAGGGGCAGTCGGGGTTCAGCCACTCGAGGACCACGATCTTGCCCTCGAAGTCGGACAGGCTCACCTGGTTGCCGGCGTGGTCGGCGAGGGTGAAGCCGGGCGCGGGGTCGCCGACGCCGGCGGCCGCCGCGAGGCTCGCCACGGCGAGGGTCGCGGTCAGAAACACTGCGCGGGGAATGCTGTGAGTCACGGTGGGCTCCTTTCGTCGGACCGCTTCGGCGGCCCGGGTCAGTCGAGGTCGATGTCAAGCTCGAGGGCGGTGCGCCCTCCCTCGCCGTCGGTGCGGACAACCACGACAGGCAACACGGCGGCCGGCGCGGAGCTTCCTGCCAGCCGAGTCGCGGTGAGGTCGACCCGGGTGAGAGCTCCCCGGCTGCGCGTCCGCACCGCCTCGACCTTGAGACCGGGGCCCGGGTCGGGGAAGACGTCGACCTCGCCGGGCGGCTCCGGCCAGCTCAGCCACACCGTGAGCTCGGCCGCCCCTGTGGAGGGCAGCGGGCCGCCGGTCACCGACATCGAAACCTCGTCGGGACGGGCGGGTCGCGGCAGGCGATCCCGCCACCCTGCGAACGCCGCCCGGGCCGCGGCCGCCGCCTCGCCGGTCAGCGGCAGCTCCGCCTCGAGTTCGGCCGAGCCGAGGACGCAGACGTCCTTGCAGGCCAGCCAGGAGGCGGCCGCCCGGACAGGCACCGGGGCGGCGGCGCCGGGCGGCGCCGCGACCTCGGCGGCGAGGAGCACCAGCTGTTCGTAGCCGTAGCCGATGATGTCGCCCGGCTGAACGAAGACCACCGGCGCCGGCCAGCGGAGCTCGCCGACGGCGAACCCGTCCGGCAGCTCGAGGGCGACCTCGGTGGCGAGGCCCGCCCCGCCGGGGTTTCGCCAGTAGACGTGCCAGCCGGGCTCGGGCTCGAGGACCACTCCGACGTGGAAGGTCGCGCCCGGATTGAGGGCCTCGAGATCGCTCACCAGGCGTGCCCGGACGTGGCTGTCCTCGGCGGCGGCCAATACGGAGAGCGCGAGGGCGAGCCCGAACGCGGAAAAGCGGATCCGGTTCACACTGCGAGGAAGCGGCTGCGTGGTGTCGATATTCCCCGCCGGCGGGTCAGAGCTCCGGCGGCCGGGGCTCCTTGACGAAGAGCAGCCGTCGGCCGGTCCAGTCGAGCCCGACCAGCGAGCCTGTGGCCACGAAGCGGTCGAGACCCAGGTCCTGGGTCAGGATCCGGATCACCCCGCCGTGGACGAAGAGCAGGTGGCGGCCGGGGGTGAGCTCGTCGACGAAGGACTCGACCCGGCGCCGGAAGGAGTCGTGGGAGTCACCGCCGTCGATGGCGAAGCTGCGGAACTCGAGGAAGACCTCGGCGTGGTCGCGGTCGATCGCCTCGTAGGGGCTGCCCTCCCACGGCCCGAAGTTGCACTCCCGAAGTCTCGGGTCCTGGCGCGGCTCGCCCCAGCCGAGGCGGGCGCTCTCCACCGCCCGCTGGAGGTCCGACGACCACACGCCGGCGAAGCGATGGCCGTCGAAGTGGGCGCGCACCGCCGCCGCCTGGTCGCGCCCGAGGACGGTCAGCGGCGGGTCGCACCAGCCGGCGATGCGCCGGCCGGCGGAGTGGGTGGTCTCGCCGTGGCGGACCAGCCAGAGCTCGAGGTTCCCGGTACCGTCCATGGCCGGCGAGGATAGCGCATCCCGGCGCCGGCTTCAGGCCGGGGAGCGCTCGTACATGCCCTCGATGAGATCCTCGTAGGCGGCGGCGACCACCCGGCGCTTGACCTTCATGGTCGGGGTCAGCTCGCCGCCGTCGACGGTGAAGCCGCGCGGCAGCACCCGGAACTCCCGGATCTGCTCGAAGCGGGCGAGGCTGGCATTGACGCCCTCGACGACCTCGGCGAAGCGGGCCGCGAGCTCCGGATGGGCGAGGGCAGCTCCGTGGTCGGCGGGGTCGAGGCCGTGCTCCCGGGCCCACGCAGCGACCGCCTCGAGGTCCGGGGCGAGCAGGGCGACGACGAAGGGCCGGCCGTCGCCGATGAGCACGGCGTTCTCGACCAGGGGCGACTGCTTGAGGGCGCTCTCGACGGGCTGGGGTGCCACGTTCTTGCCGCCGGCGGTGACGATGAGGTCCTTCTTGCGGTCGGTGATGAAGACGAAGCCGTCGGCGTCGACGGCGCCGATGTCGCCGGTGCGGAAGAAGCCGTCCTCGTCGAAAGCCTCGGCAGTCCGCTCGGGCTTGTTCCAGTAGCCGAGGAAGACCGACGGCCCGCGGGCCAGCAGCTCGCCGTCGTCGGCGACCCGGAAGTCGTAGCTCGGCAGCGGCCGACCCACCGACCCGACCTTCATGGTGCCCCGGCCGGGCCCGTTGATGGTGATGATGGGCGAGGTCTCGGTCAGCCCCCACGCCTCCTGGACCGGCACCCCGATCGCCTGGAAGAGCTCGTGGACGAAGATCGGCAGGGCGGCGCCGCCGCAGAACACGGCCTTGAGGTTGCCGCCGAGGGCGCCTCGGACCTTGGCGAGGACGAGGCGGTCCGCGAGCCGGTGGCGCAGGGCGAGGCCGGCGCCCACCGGCTCCCCCGCGAGCCGGCGCCGCGCCACCTCGCTACCGGTTGCTAGGGCCCAGTGGAAGAGCGCCCGCTTCACCGGCGACGACGCCGCGGCCTTGGCCATGATCGCGGCCTGGACCTTCTCGAGTAGGCGCGGCACGGCGGCGAAGACCGCCGGCCGGATCTGGTTGATCAGCGCCCCGACGTGGAACACCGAGCAGTAGGTCCGCGAGACGCCAAGGCTCATGTACATGAAGCCGGCCACCCGCTCGATCATGTGGCACAGGGGCAGGCACTCGAGCCCGCGCTCGTCGGGGGAGAGGTCGACGCGCTCCAAAGCCTCGACGGCGTTAGTGACGATGTTTCGGTGGCTCAGCATCACGCCCTTGGGCTCGCCGGTGGTGCCCGAGGTGTAGACGATGGTCGCCAGGTCGTCCTCGCCGACCGCCGCGGCCCGCTCCCAGAACCGGGCCTCGGCGCCGTCGGCGGCCCCGGTCATGAGCCGATCGAGGGCGAGCACCCCGTCGGCCCGCTCGCCCTCGAGCTGCACCAGGTGGCCGAGCGCCGGGCAGCGGTCCCGGACCTCGAGCAGCTTGGCCATCTGCTCGGCGTCCTCGGCGATGCCGACCTTGGCGCCCGAGTCCGCGACCTGGTAGGCCACCTGCTCCGGGGTCAGGGTGCCGTAGAGCGGCACGTTCACCGCCCCGAGGGAGAGCACGGCGATGTCGATCATGTGCCACTCGGGCCGGGTGTCGCAGAGCACGGTGACCCGGTCGCCGGCGGCCACCCCGAAGCCCGAGAGCGCGTCGGCGAGCGCCACGGTCCGGCTCAGGAAGTCGCCGGTGCTGAACGACCGCCGCGCGTCGGGGCGCAGGTGGACGTAGTGGTCCTCGCGCGGGCGCTCGAGCTCGTGCCGGTACACGTCGACGAGGGTGCGATCGGTCATGGGGTCCCTCCGAGTCCACGGCGCGGCGGCGCCGATCGATCCCGTCCGTTGTCGGCCTGAGTTGTCGGCTCCCATCATGGACCCGGGAGCGGTCGAACGCAAGAGCCGGCGGGTCGACGTATGCTGGGGGGCGCGGGAGGTTCCATGCACGCCATCGCCGACATCAGCATCGTCCCCCTGGGGGTCGGCCTGTCCCTGTCGTCCTACGTGGCGGCCTGCGAGCGGGTCCTGGCCGAGGCCGGCCTCAACCCGAAGCTGCACGCCTACGGCACCAACGTCGAGGGCGATTTCGACGCGGTCACGGCCGCCCTCAAGCGCTGCCACGAGGTGCTCCACGAGATGGGCGCGCCCCGGGTCTCAACCAACCTCCGCCTCGGCACGCGGGTCGACAAGCCGCAGACCGCCGACGACAAGATAAGGAGCGTCGAGGAGAAGCTCGACGCATAGTTTTTAGTTTTGAGTTTATAGTTTTGAGTTCTTAGTTCTTAATTCTTAATTCTTAATTCTTAATTCCATCGCAAGATCTCGGGTCTCGTCGGTGCCGTTGCGATGGTCATTAAGAATTGAGAATTCAGAATTGAGAATTTCGTCCCCGTGCGTGGGTCAGCGCCGCGAGCACCGCGTCGGCACCCACCTCGAATGCCCGTTTCGTGGTCGGGTTGCGAAGCCCGCCGTAGAGCCGGTCCTCGTCCTTGGGCGCGGTGGTGTTGTCGCTGACGAAGAGCAACGCGCCGATCTCGAGGCCGATGCGGGCGCCGACCACCGCCGCCGCGGCGCACTCGGACTCGACGGCGATGGCCAGGCCCGCGTAGACCTCGTAGACCTCGGGGCCCTGGCGGTAGCCGGCGTCGGTGGTGTAGACCACCCCGAGGTGGGCGGCAGTACCGCCGACGGTCGCGGCCTCGAGCAGGCGCGCGGTCAGCAGCGGGTGGAAGGCGGCGGGGTACTCGAGGGGCGCGTAGTAGCGGGAGGTCCCCTCGCCGCGGACCGCGCCGCTGACGACGATCAGGTCGCCGACGGCGACCCTCGGGTCGGTGCCGCCGCAGGCCCCGAAGACCACGACCCGCCGGCCGCCGTTGGCCGCGATCATCTCCAGGGCGTTGGCCGCCGCCGGGGAGCCCATCCCCGAGTACACCAGGGTCACCGGCGCCGCCGCCCCGCGCAGCTGGTAGGCCAGGCGGTCGGTGGTCTCGTCGAGCGCCACCGCCTCGCCGGCGAAGCGCTCGACCAGGGCCGGCAGGAAGCTCCGCCGGCCGAAGGGCAGCAGGACGACGTCGGGCGCGCAGGCGAAGGCCGGGTTGTTGGCGTGGCTGAAGTCCCGTCGGCTCATGGCGGCTCCCCAAGCACCCTGAATTGCCTCAGAATAGCAGTCATGACCACCACCGAACGGGTCCTGCTCGCCGCGGCCGTCGTCGTCGTCGACCTGGTTGCCTTCGCCCTGCCGCTGACCGGCATCGTCGCCGCCTACGTCCTGGTCGCCCGGCCGCCGTGGTTCCGGCGCTTCGTCGAGGACCTCTACGGCCCGCCCCGGTGATACGATCCACGGCCCAAGGGGGAGCTCGCCGATGTCACGACACCACCTTCGCACCACGGTCCTGACCACCGCCCTGGCCGCGGCCTGGCTGGCCTCGCCGCCGGCCGGCGCCTGCACCAACATCCTGGTCACCAAGGGGGCCTCGGCCGACGGCTCGACCATGATCACCTACGCCTGCGACGGCCGCTTCCACCCGCGGCTCGAGCGCAAGGACGCCGCCGACCACCCGGAGGGCTCGGTCCACGAGATCCGCTCCTGGTCCGGCGAGCTCCGGGGCACCATCCCCCAGGTCGCCCGCACCCACGCCGTGGTCGGGCTCATGAACGAGCACCAGCTGGCCATCGCCGAGACCACGACGACCGGTCGCGAGGAGCTCGAGAACCCCGACGGCCTCATGCACTACTGGACCCTCATGGAGCTCGCCCTCGAGCGCGCGACGACCGCCCGAGAGGCCATCGACGTGATCACGACCCTGGTCGCCGAGCACGGCTACCGCTCCACCGCCGAGTCCTTCGCCATCGCCGACCCCGAGGAGGTCTGGCTGATGGAGATGATCGGCACCGGACCGGGCGGCCCGGGCGCGGTGTGGGTGGCGATGCGGGTCCCCGACGGCTTCATCTCGGCCTACGCCAACGCCCCGCGGATCCGCACCTTCCCCCTCGACGACCCCGAGAGCTGCCGCTACTCGGACAACGTGATCTCCTTCGCCGTCGAGCGCGGCTACTGGGACCCGGCCTCGGGCGAGCCCTTCGACTTCGCTGCGGCCTACGACGCCCCGACGCCCCAGTCGCGCCGCTACACGGCGACCCGGGTGTGGAGCATCTTCCGCCGGGCCGCCCCGGGCCTCGCGCTCGACCCCGCCTTCCACCGCGGCGACCCGGAGGCCGAGCCCTACCCCCTGTGGATCGAGCCGGAGCGCAAGCTGACCGTATCGGACGTCATGGCGCTGATGCGCGACCACTACGAGGGCACCGACTACGACATGACGAAGGGTCTCGACGCCGGCCCCTTCGGCACCCCGAACCGCTGGCGGCCCATGAGCTGGACCGTGGACGGCGTCGAGTACTCGTGGGAGCGCCCGATCTCGACCCAGCAGACCGGCTTCTCCTTCGTCTCCCAGTCGCGCTCGTGGCTGCCCGACCCGGTCGGCGGCGTCTTCTGGTACGGCCTCGACGACACCTTCACCACGGTCTACGTCCCCCTCTGGGCCGGAGTCACCCGGGTTCCCGAGGCCTTCGCGGTGGGCCGCCTCGAGCGCTTCTCCTGGGACTCGGCCTGGTGGGTCTTCAACTTCGTCGCCAACCTCGCCAACCTGAAGTACAGCTACATGATCCAGGACATCCAGGCGGTCCAGGGCGAGCTCGAGGGACGGATGCTGGCCCTGCAGCCGGTGATCGAGCAGGCCGCGGTGACCCTGGCCGAGTCCGACCCCGGGCTCATGCGCGAGCTCCTGACCCAGCACTCGCTGGCCCAGTCCGAGCAGGTGGTCCGGCGCTGGCGGGAGCTCGGCGAGCAGCTGCTCACCAAGTACAACGACGGCTACGTCGCCAACGGCGACGACGAGGCGTCGGTCGAGGTCGGCTACCCGGAGAGTTGGCTGCGCGAGGTGATCCGCGCGCGCCCCGACCAGTTCCGGCTCGACCAGCCCGAAGCTCCCGTCAACGAGCTGCCGTACTGACGACATGGCGAACGAGCTCGGCGACGACCCGATGAGCTTCCGGCCGCCGCGGCGGCGCCGCGGGCTGCAGCTGGCCATGGGCGTGCCGCTGACGCTGCTGGTGCTCGCCCCCACCTTGTTCGCGGCCTGGTTGGTGTGGGCGCCGCACGTGGTCGAGCTCGCCGTCGACGACGGCCGGCTCGACATCACCACGGGACCGTCGCTGCTGGGCGGTTCCCGGAGCATCGACCTGGCCGCCGTGGCGTCGGTGGAGGAGGTCCGCCTGCGCGGGGGCAAGCGGGTCGCCGGTACCGCGCTGCCCGGCTACTGCGTCGGCCGCTTCAGCTACCCGGAGCTCGGGCGGGTCTGGCAGGCCACCGACTGCTCGCGCGACGTCCTGGTGCTGCGCCGCGACGGCGAGCCCCCGCTGCTCCTGACGCCGCCGGACCGCGGCCGCTTTCTGGCCGCCCTCGAGACCGGCGCCGGCTACCGCGAGGCCCAGCCTCCGCCCGACCCCGGGGCCGGTTTCCTCGCCGTCAAGGTCCTGGTCCTGCTCGCCCCCCTGGTCGGCCTGGTGGTTCCCGTGGTCTTCTTCGTCGCCCCGGCGAGGCTGCGCTACCGGGTGGAGCCGGGCGCCCTGGTGGTGACCACCGTCCTCGGCTCGCGCCGTTTCGAGAGCACCGGCTGCCGGGTCCGCCGGCACCGGCCACGGGTCGGGATGCGCCTGTGGGGCACCGGCGCCCCCGGCTACTACACCGGGCTGTACCGGATGGACGGCACCAACACCAAGGTCTACGCCACCTCGGTCGACGAAGGCGTCCTCCTCGAGGGCGAGAAGGTCCGGGTCTTCGTCAACCCCGACAACGAGGCCACATTCGTCGAGGCCATGCACACCCTCGGCGGCACGCACTGAATTCTCAGTTCTTAATTCTCAATTCTCGATTCTCGTCGCAAGCCCCCGTCGGCCACGATCGCCGCGCTGTGCGATGCAATTCATAATTCATAATTCAGAATTCATAATTCAGAACTGGTGCGTGCTAGGCTTCCGACTGCCGTGGCGCCGCACCGGGACCGGAAGCTCGAGCGCCGCCGCGGCCCGACAACCCCCGTGGAGGAACCCCCATGCGTCGATTCCTGCTCCTCGCTGTGGCCCTCGCCATTATCGCGCTGCCCTCGGGCGATGCCCTCGCCAAGAAGGCGAAGGACGAGGCCGCCGCCGAGCCCGATGCCCTGCTGTCGGCCAAGACCCTCGCTGGCTTGAAGTTCCGCAACATCGGACCGGCCTACAACTCGGGCCGGGTGAGCGACCTCGCGGTCCGGCCCGACCGGCCCCAGACCTTCTACGTCGCGGTCGCCTCCGGCGGCATCTGGAAGACCGTCAACAACGGCACCACCTGGGAGCCGATCTTCGACTCGGAGGGCTCCTACTCCATCGGCAGCCTCGCCATCGACCCAACCAACTACGAGGTGATCTGGGCCGGCACCGGCGAGAACAACAGCCAGCGCTCGGTGTCCTTCGGCGACGGCGTCTACCGCTCGGATGACGGCGGCCGAACCTGGACCAACGTCGGGCTCGCCGAGTCCGAGCACATCGGCGACATCGTCATCGACCCGCGGGACGGCAACGTGGTCTACGTCGCCTCCCAGGGCCCGCTGTGGAAGCCGGGCGGCGACCGTGGCCTCTACAAGACCACCGACGGCGGCGCCACCTGGGAGCGGATCCTCCACATCTCCGAGGACACGGGCGTCAACGAGGTCGTCATGGACCCGCGCGACCCGGACGTCCTCTACGCCTCGTCGTACCAGCGGCGGCGGCACATCTGGACCCTGATCAACGGCGGCCCCGAGTCCGGGATCTGGAAGTCCACCGACGCCGGGGCGACCTGGGTCGAGCTGACCAACGGCCTGCCCGAGGTCGACATGGGCAAGATCGGCCTCGCCATGTCGCCGGCGAACCCCGACGTGATCTACGCCATCGTCGAGGCCCAGCACGACGAGGGCGGGATCTTCAAGACCAGCGACCGCGGCGCGAGCTGGAAGAAGGTCTCCGACTACATGTCCCAGAGCCCCCAGTACTACAACGAGCTGGTGGCCGACCCGGTGGACGAGGACGTCGTCTACTCCATGGACACCTGGCTGCACCGTACCGTCGACGGCGGCACGACCTGGACCAAGGTGGGCGAGAAGAACAAGCACGTCGACAACCACGCCATGTGGATCAACCCCTCGGACACCGACCACTTCGTGGTCGGCTGCGACGGCGGCGTCTACCTGAGCTACGACCGCGGCGCCACCTGGAGCTTCGTCGCCAACCTGCCCATCACCCAGTTCTACCGGGTGTCGGTGGACGGCTCCAAGCCCTTCTACTACGTCTTCGGCGGCACCCAGGACAACAACTCCCTGGGCGGCCCGTCGCGCACCCTCAACTCGTCGGGGATCGCCAACGAGGACTGGTTCGTGACCGTCGGCGGCGACGGCTACGAGACCCTGGTCGACCCCACCAACCCCGACATCGTCTACAGCCAGGCCCAGTACGGCGAGCTCGTGCGCTACGACCGGGCGAGCGGCGAGATCATCGACATCCAGCCCCAGGAGGAGCCGGGCGAGGAGGCCCACCGCTGGAACTGGGACTCGCCGCTGATCATCAGCCCGCACTCGCCGAGCCGGCTCTACTACGCCTGCCAGCGCCTGTACCGGTCTGACGACCACGGCGACTCCTGGACCGCGGTCAGCGGCGACCTGAGCCGGGCCATCGACCGCGACACCCTGCCGGTGATGGGCCGGATCTGGTCCATCGACGCGGTCTCCAAGAACATGTCGACCTCCCACTACGGCAACATCGTGGCCATCACCGAGTCGCCGCTCGTCGAGGGACTGATCTACGTCGGCACCGACGACGGCCTGATCCAGGTCACCGAGGACGGCGGCGCCAGCTGGCGCAAGATCGACGGGGTGCCCGGCGTTCCCGACCGCAGCTACGCCTTCCGCGTCGAGGCCTCGCTGCACGACGCCGACACGGTGTACGCGCTGTTCAACAACAAGAAGATGGGGGACTTCAAGCCCTACGTCCACGTCAGCCGCGACCGGGGCCGCAGCTGGTCGTCGATCACCGGCGACCTGCCCGAGCGCGGGCCGGTCTACTCGCTGGTCCAGGACCACGTCAAGCCCGAGCTGCTCTTCGTCGGCACCGAGTTCGGGGTCTACGCCACCCTCGACGAGGGCGGCCGCTGGCTCCGGCTCGAGGGCGGCCTGCCCACCATCCAGGTCCGCGACATGGACATCCACCGCGGCGAGAACGACCTGGTGCTCGGCACCTTCGGCCGCGGCTTCTACGTCCTCGACGACTATGCGCCCCTGCGCCAGATCAGCGAGCAGGCCCTGGAGCAGGACGTGGTCCTGTTCCCGGTTCCCGAGGCTCTGCGCTACGTGGAGAAGAGCTCGCGCATCGACTCCCGGGGCGACGCCTTCTTCAGCGCCGACAACCCGCCCTTCGGCGCCACCGTCACCTACTACCTCAAGGAGGGGCTCGAGACCCGCACCGAGCAGCGCCTCGAGGCCGAGAAGGAGGCCGCCGAGGCCGGCAAGGACCCCCGGATCCCGCCCTTCTCCGAGCTGCGGGCCGAGGACGAGGAGCTCGAGCCGGCCATCGTCCTCACCATCCGCGAAGCCTCCGGCACCGTGGTCCGGCGCTTCGACGGTCCCCACGAGGCCGGGATCCAGCGCGCCACCTGGGACCTGCGCTACCCGAGCAGCGAGCCCACCGACATCGACCCGCCCAAGGAGCGCTCGCCTTGGGACCGCGGGCCCATGGGCCCGTTGGCGGCTCCGGGCACCTACAGCGTGACCCTCTCCCAGCGGATCGACGGCGTCCTCGAGGAGCTCGCCGGTCCGGTCGAGTTCGAGGTCGTGCCACTCGCCCTGGCCACCCTGCCGGGCGCTCCACCCGATGAGGCCCTCGCCTTCGAGCGCGAGGTCGCGGACCTGCAGCGCGCTGTGGAGGGCGCCGTCAAGACCGCCAAGGAGGCCGAGAACCGCCTCGCCCACCTGCGGGTCGCCATCGCCGACACCCCGGCCGCCACGCCCGAGCACCTGGCCGAGGCGCGGCGCCTGCAGCGCGAGATCGACGACCTCCAGGTCGCCCTGGTGGGCGACCCGACCAAGGGCGGCCGCAACGTCTTCACGCCGCCGTCCATCGCCGAGCGCGTCGGCCGGATCACGGGCAGCCAGTTCACCACCACCCAGGGCCCGACCAGCACTCAGCGCCAGACCTTCGGCTGGGCCTCCGAGGCCTTCGCGACCGAGCTCGAGCGGCTGCAGTCCATCGTCGCCGACCTCGAGGCCCTCGAGGCCCGGCTCGAGCTCGCCGGCGCCCCGTGGACCCCGGGTCGGATACCCACCTGGCAGCCCGAGTAACGCGGTACCGTCCGTGACGAACGGGGAGGGGCTTCGGCCCCTCCCCTTGTCGTCCGATCTTTTTCTTCCTTCCCGTTTGCAGCAAACGGGAAGGAAGAAAAAAGAATGGGAGTTGTGTCGGTGGGAGGTGCGACCGATGAAAGCCACGTTTGGCGCCGGGTGTTTCTGGGGTGTGGAGATGAGCTTCAGGCGGATCGACGGGGTCATAGACACCGAGGTCGGCTACGCCGGCGGCCACACCGAGAACCCCAGTTACCAGGAGGTCTGCTCCCACACCACCGGCCACGCCGAGGTCGTGCAGGTGGAGTTCGACCCGGCCCGGGTCTCGTACGAGGAGCTCCTCGACGCCTTCTTCGCCATGCACGACCCGACCCAGGTCAACCGCCAGGGCCCGGACGTCGGCGACCAGTACCGGTCGGTGATCTTCACCCACTCCGAGGACCAGCGCCGGGCCGCCGAGGCCAGGAAGGCCGAGCTCGACGCCTCGGGCCGCTTCCCCCGGCCCGTCGCCACCGCCATCGAGCCCGCCCCCACCCTCTGGCGGGCCGAGGAGTACCACCAGCAGTACATGGAGAAGAACCGGGCGGCTCGCTGCCACGTCCGCTGACGGGGCGTGGCGTTGAACCGCTAAGACGCGAAGAACGCGAAGTACATTCGAGGGAGGCCGCGTGCGCCAGCACGCGGCCTCCCTCGCACCCATTTTTCAGCGATGCCTGGCGGCCTTCGCGTCTTCCCGGTGATTACCCTGCAGTGATGCCGGTCTCGCCCGTGGGGCGGATCTCGGGCTCGGCGAAAATGGTGAAGACGACCGCGGCGACGCCGACCGGGAAGAACGCGAGCACAGCGGCCACCGCGCCGACCACGGCCAGGCCCCAGCGGCGCCGGTTGAGAGCCGAGATGCCACCGGCGACGGAGACGATCCCGGTGATGAAGGCAAGCAGGGCCAGGGGTAGGAAGATCACCGCCGGCAGGAAGGCGACCCGGTTGGCGTCCGGGTCCGGCACCATCCCCAGGAGGGCAGCGCCCCCGATCCCGAAAGCGAGCAGCGGCACGGCCCCGACGAGGGCGAAGGCGCCCGCCGTGATGTCCAGGATCCCCGCCACCGTCGCCTTGCTCGTGCCCGCCATGTTCATCCTCCAGCTCCGCCTGCCCGTGCCCGTGCCCGTGCCCGTGCCCGTGCCCGACGAGCCTCGATCCTACCCTGAACTACGCAAGGCCTCCCCTGCCGGTTCTCGATGACGGGGGCCCCCGTTCGGAGGGACGGCCTGCCTCCGTCGGGAGATCACCTGGTGTCCTCTTGACGGACCGAGGTCGACGCCCTATCCTCCGTCTTCGAGTTTCCGACCGACCGGTCGGTCGGAAGTGGGAATGAGACATGGATGCAACCAAATCGGCCCGGGGCGAGAAGCGGCCGCTGATCCTCAAGGCGGCGACGAGGATCTTCTGTGAACGCGGCTTCGCCGCGGTCCGGGTGGCCGACATCGCCGAAGCCGCCGGGATCGGCAAGGGGACCGTCTACGAGTACTTCTCGTCCAAGGACGAGCTGCTGTTCGCGGTCTTCGAGTGGATCAACGAGGACATCTCGAGGCGGATCCAGGATCTCCTCGACCGGGGCGGGACCACCCTCGAGCGGCTGCAGCGGCTGCTCGACCTCGGCGCCGAGGTGACCCGGGAGCAGGTGGAGATGCAGGCGGTGATCCTGGACTTCTGGGCGGCCTCGCGCGGCACGAAGATCGAGGAGCGCTACAACCTCGCCTGCCGCGACAGCTTCCGCACCTACCGCCGGCTGCTCGCCGACGTCATCCGAGACGGGCAGGCGACAGGCGAGCTCCGCCCCGACGTCGATCCCGATGAGGTGGCGACCATGCTGGTGGCCGCCATGGACGGGCTCGGCGTCCAGGCCTTCTTCGACCGCGACATCGACCCGCGCCGGGTCGTCGAGCACTTCGGCGGCGTGCTTCTCGCGGGGCTGGAGGCTGTGCGATGATCGCCCGCCGAAACCGAACCGGCCGGGGTCCCGTAGGAGACGCCGACAGGAGGGCGCCCATGCCACGACCGATCGCGCGAGCCCGGCTCGCCGTGCTGTGCCTGTTCTGCCTGACGACCGTCCCGGCGCGGGCTGAAGACGGCGCCGTGACGCTCAAGGAGCTCGTCCTGTCGGCCCTCGCCACCCACGAGAGGGTCGAGATCGCCGAGAGCGAGCTCCGCCGCGCCGAGGCCGACACCACGCTGGCTCGATCGGCCCTCATGCCCCGGCTCGAGCTCAACGGGGCCTACACCTTCTACGCCGACGAGCAGGTCCTCGAGCTCGCCCCGGGCGAGGAGTTCGTGCTTCGACCCTCCGAGGACTGGAGCTGGAGCGCCGACCTCCGCCAGACCCTGTTTTACGGCCTGCGGCCGTGGCGAGCCAAGAGCATCGCCCGCCTCAACGTCGACATCGCCCGCCTCGACGAGCGCACCACCGTCAACGACCTCACCCTCGAGGTCGCGGCGGCCTATTTCACCGCGGTCGCGGCCATCGAGCGGGTCGAGGTGCGGCGGACCGCCCTGGAGCAGATTGAAAAACAGCTCCACGTCGCCGAGCGCCGCTACGAGGTCGGCGAGTCCACCATCGCCGACGTCGCCCGTTGGCGGGCCGAGGTCGCCGCCGCCCGCCAAGCGGCGGTGATCGCCGACGGCGAAGCCGTGCTCTCCTTTCACCGGCTCGAGCGGCTCACCGGCACGGACGGCATCGGTGAGCTGGTCCGGCTCGGTCCGGTGCCGATTCCCGACGGCGACGGCGACGCCCTCGTCGCGGCCGCCTACCGCGACCGCCTCGAGATGCAGACCCTGGTCCACCAGCTCGAGGCCGCGGGCCTGTGGGTCAAGCTCGAAAAGGGCGCCTGGCTGCCCGAGCTCGAGGCATCGGCCCAGTACTTCCAACAGAAAGCGCCGTTCCCGTCCAGCGACTGGACCTCGCTCACCCTGAGCCTGCGGGTCCCGGTCTACGACGGCGGGGTGACCTCGGCCAACGTCGCCAAGGCCCGGGAGGACCTGCGGCAGGTCGAGCTGCTGGAGCAGACCGTGCGCCGCACCATCGCCGACCAGGTCGACTCCGCCCTCATCAGCTACCGCTCCGCCGACGCCGCCCTCGACGCCGCCCGCGAGCGCTCCCTCGCCGCCCGGGAGGCCTTCCGGCAGGTGGAGCGCGCCTTCTCGGTGGGCGAGGCGTCGTCGGTGGACCTGCTCGACGCCACCACCGAGGCGACCGACGCCGAGAACTCCCACATCATCGCCAGGGCGCAGCGCGAGTTCCAGGCGATCTCCCTGCGCCACGCCACCGGCCTGCCGCCCCTGCCCGACCTCGACTTCGCCGAGCTCGAGCCCATCGAGGAGTGATCACCATGAGCCCCGCCACCTTCTGCCGTCTCGTCCCCACCCTCCTGATCGCGGCCGCCGCGATCACCCTCGCCGGCTGCCACGGTGGCGACGCCGACGACCCCGCCGCGGCCGCCGAGGCCCTCGAGGAGGCCCTCGCCCCGCGCCAGGTCCGGCTGGTGTCGCCCGAGGTCAGGGTCGAGCAGCCGTCCGTCGAGCTGGTCGGCGAGATCCGGGCCTTCGACACCGTCACCGTCTCGCCCGAGGTCGCCGGCAAGGTCGACAGGGTGATGGTGGAGGTGGGCGACCGGGTCGACGCCGGCACTCCGCTGGCGGAGATCGACCGCGACACCTACGCGCTGTACCAGGCCCAGGCCGAGGCCGAGGTCCAGGCCGCCCAGGCCAACCTCGCCCTCGCCGAGAAGGAGCTCGAGCGCAAGCGCGACCTGCGCTCCGACGAGACCATCCCCCAGGCCGCCCTCGACCAGGCGGTGTCGAACCACGACCTGGCGCAGGCCAACGTCGCCGCCGCCGAGGCGGCGCTCGGACTCGCCCGCCGCAACTGGGAGCGCAGCGTGGTCCGGGCGCCGGCGGCCGGCGCGATCACCGAGCGCATGGTGGTGGCGGGCCAGTGGGCCGACGTCGGCGCCGAGCTGCTCGAGCTGGCCCTCGGCGGCAGGATCAAGGTCGCAGCGCGAGTGCCCGAGTCCTGGGTCGGGCAGTTCACCGGTCTCGAGAGCTTCACCTTCACGGCCGGGCCGTCGTCCCAGGTACGCACCGCCCGGATCCACAGCCTGCAACCGGCGGTCCAGGAGGCCAGTCGTTCCTTCGAGATCGTCGGCACCACCGCCAACGACGGCGTCCTGAAACCGGGGATGTTCGCCACCGTGACCCTGACCTCGCCGGAGTCGGAGCGGAGCCTGTGGCTGCCGGCGACCGCCGTCTCGACCTCGGACCTGCCCCAGGTGCTCATGGTCGAGGACGGGGAGATCGTCTACCGGAAGATCCGGATCGGACGCCGGGACGACGGGTTGATCGAGATCGTGTCGGGGCTCGCCCCGGACGAGCAGGTCGTCGCCGACGTCGCCGGCCTGTCGCGCGGCATCCCCGTCACGGTCGTCGAGTAGGTGATCAACATGTGGTCAAACCAATTCTCAATTCTCAATTCTAAATTCTTATTTCATGACGCCACGCTAATGCACACTAATGATTGCGATGTAATTAAGAATTTAAAATTGAGAATTAAGAATTTTATGAAACAGGATACGCAATGAACCTCTACGAGATCGCGATCCGCCGTCCCGTCTTCACCATCATGCTGATGGTGGCGTTGGTGGTCTTCGGCATCCTGGGCTACTCCACCCTGCCCATCAACCTGCTGCCGTCCATCGAGTTCCCCATGGTCACCGTGGTGACCCTCCTGCCGGGGGCGTCGCCCGAGGTCATGGAGTCGGACGTCACCGACGTCATCGAGACCGCGGTCAACACCATCGAGGGCATCGACCAGCTGACCTCGTACTCGGGCCAGGGCGTGTCGCAGGTGACGGTGATGTTCACCACCGAGCGCGACATCGACATCGCGGCCCAGGACGTGCGCGACAAGGTCTCGGGCGCCGTCGGCCAGCTGCCCCTCGACGCCGAGCCGCCGATCGTCCAGAAGTTCGACGTCAACACCCAGCCGATGCTGTGGATGGCCCTGGCCGGCCTCGACGCCCGCGAGCTCTCGGACTACGCCGAGCAGGTGGTCAAGCCGCAGCTGCAGGCGGTGCCGGGGGTCGGCAACGTCATCGTCCCGGGCTTCCGGGAGCCCATGATCCGGATCTGGGTCGACCGCGACCGGCTCGCCGCCCACCGCCTGACGGTGAACGACGTCATCGTCGCCCTCAACCGCGAGAACCTCGAGCTGCCGGGCGGCTTCATCGAAGGCCCCATGACCGAGCTCGCGGTGCGCAACCTCGGGCTCTTCGAGTCGGTGGAGGATTTCAACCAGATGATCATCGCCTCCGTCGACGGCCGGCCGATCCGGCTCGCCGACGTGGGCTTCACCCAGCTCGGGGTCGGCGACGAGCGGGGCCTGGCACGATACAACCTGACCCCGACCCTGGGCCTCGGCGTGGCGCCGCGTTCCGGCGCCAACTTGGTCGACGTCAATCGCGCCGCGCGCGCGCGCATGGAGGAGCTGTCCGAGGACTTCCCGCCGGGCCTCTTTTTCGACGTCGCCTTCGACGGCGCCGAGTACGTGGAGCGGTCCATCAAGAACGTCCAGGTCGACATCATCTACGGTGCCGTGCTCGCGATCCTGGTGGTCTTCGTCTTCCTGCGCTCGTGGCGCTCGACCTTCATCGTGTCCCTCGCCATCCCGACCTCCCTGGTGGCGACCTTCGGCTTCATGCGGATCTTCGGCTTCTCCCTCAACAACCTCACCACCCTCGCCCTGGCCCTCTCGGTGGGGGTTGTCATCGACGACGCGATCGTCGTACTCGAGAACATCTTCCGCCACCAGGAGGAGGGCGCGAGCCCCTTCGCCGCCGCCATCTCGGGAACCCGGGAGATCGCCCTCGCCGCCATGGCCGCCACCTTCTCCATCGCCGCCGTTTTCATCCCGGTGGCCTACATGAGGGGCATGATCGGCCAGTTCCTGTTCGAGTTCGGGATCTCGGTGGCGGCGGCGATCCTGATCTCGCTGTTCGTCGCCCTCACCCTGACCCCCATGTTGTGCTCCCGGATCCTCACCGTGAAGCCGAAGCACGGACGCCTCTACGAGTTCCTAGAGAATGGCTTCCGCGGCCTCGAGCGAGGCTACTCGCGGGCCCTGGACTGGGTGCTGCGCCACAAGGCCGTCACTCTGATCGCCGCCACGGTGGTGCTGCTGTCGAGCTTCGCCCTGGTGCCCTTCATCGGCGCCGAGTTCGCGCCCGCCGAGGACATGTCGTCGTTCATGATCACGGTCGAGGCGCCCGTGGGCATCTCGCTTCCCGCCATGGACCGCAAGATGCAGGAGGTCGAGAGGATCGTTCTCGGCCAACCCGAGATCCGGTCCGGCTTCGCCGCCCTCGACATCGAGGAGCGCGGCCAGGTCAACTCGGGCATCATGTTTCTGCGCATGTACAAGCCGGATCAGCGGCAGGCGACCCAGCAGGAGGTCGTCCAGCGGCTGCGGCGCGAGCTCACCGAGGTCGAGGGACTGCGGTCGGCGGTCATCGAGTTCAGCTTCTACAACGTCGGCGGCGAAGGCGGCGAGAAGGCCCTCGCCTACTCGATCCGCGGTCCCGACCTCGGCGAGCTCGACCGGATCGGCCGGCGGGTCGTCGAACGCCTGGAGGCCACCCCCGGCTTCGTCGACCTCGACATCAACCTGGATCTCGAGCAGCCCCAGCTCTTCGTCACCGTCGACCGGGAGCGCGCCGCCGACCTCGGCCTCGACGCCGCCACCATCTACGAGACCGTCTACGCCCTCATCGCCGGCCGCGAGGTGGGCTCGTTCACCGACCGCGGCAAGCGCTACGACGTCCGGATCAAGGTGCTGCCGTCCCAGGCCGTGAGCCCGGAGGACATCGGTCGGCTCGAGGTCCGCACGCCGTCGGGCGAGATGGTGCGCCTCGACTCGGTGGTCACCATCCGCCACGGGGTCGGTCCCATCAACGTCAACCGGACCGACCGCGAGCGCAGCGTCCTGCTCACCGCCAACCTGGAGGGCGTGCCCCTCAACCGCGCCCTGGAGACCGTCGACGCCATCCTCGCCGAAGAGCTCCCCGAGGGCTACCACGCCGAGCCCACCGGCCAGGCCGAGGAGTTCGCCGAGTCCATGAGCTCGCTGCTCTTCGCCCTCGGCCTCGCGGTGCTCATCGTCTACATGCTGCTGGCGAGCCAGTTCGACTCGTTCCTCCACCCCTTCACCATCATGCTGGCTCTGCCGCCGGCCCTGGTCGGCGCCCTGCTCGCGCTCTTCGTCACCGGCTACACCATCAACATCATGTCGGTGATCGGCATCATCCTGCTGTTCGGGCTGGTGACCAAGAACTCGATCCTGCTCGTCGACCTGACGATCCAGAAGCAGGAGACCGGGCTCGACCGCGAGGCGGCGCTCCGGCTCGCCTGTCCGATCCGGCTGCGGCCGATCCTGATGACCGCGGTGTCCATGATCTTCGGCGTCCTGCCGGTGGCCCTGGCTCTGGGAGAGGGCGGCGAAGCGCGGGCGCCCATGGCCGTCGCCACCGCCGGCGGCATGATCACGTCCACTATCCTGACCCTGTTCCTGGTGCCCGTGGTCTACTCGCTCATGGACCGCCTCGCCACCCGGCTGCGCGGACACCAACATCGGCCGCGGCTGGAGACGGTGGGGAGCTGACAGCTCAGGCACGAGCGTTCCCGAACGCGATGGGAGCGGTGCCAGGCACGCGACGATTCGTCTGACGAATCGTCGGAGCCAGGCACCGGGCCCGCGTCATCTCGGGGCGAAGGGAAACGGCGAGCCCAGAGGCCCACGCGTCCCGGAGGCGTGATTGACTGTCGCTGACGCTGACTCTGTCCCTGCCAGTGTCCCTGTCGCTGTCCCTGTCGCTGTCGCTGCCGCTGCGGCTGCTTCGGGCGCGGACGCGGACGCGGACGCGGGTTGGGGGGCGAGCGGAATGCGCCTTTGCATCTTGGGGCGCTGCGACCCACATTGGGGGGCAGAGACAGCCCGGCTCGGGCTGGGGGAGGCGACCATGGCGACCGAGATCGAACGCACCGTGGCCGTGTGCGGCAGGTGCGGCGAGGAGTACGCGACGTGGAGCGGCGTCGGCCTCGAGGTCCTCGGTCCGGACCCGTGCCCGCGCTGCGGCTTCACCCCCGACGAGGACCCGCGTCTCTACGACGACCGCACCCCGGAGCTTCTCGAGGACGACGGCAACCGCTGACGACCGCCGCGAACCGAATCGGGGCGGTGCTTAGATTCCCTGACTTCGGCTTCACCGACGGGCGGATCCTGACCCTGGACTACTGAGGGCTCGGCTCGAGGCCGATCACCGGCCAACGATCCGACTCCGGCCCGGGAGGACGCGGGTCGAGAGGACGGGCGTCGACGCCTGACGTTCTCGATCCCGGTCGCTTCTCGCGAATCGCGGGACGCCGGACTTCGCCGACGGCCTCGCCCGTGCGATGATCCTCCCGATGCCGCCCACCGTTCCCCGCCCCCTGGTGCCGGTGCTCGACGAGTTCGCCGACGTGGCCGGGCGCCTCTGGGAGCTCGGGTGGGCCGAGGCGAGCGCGGGCAACATCTCGGCCGACGTCACCGCCCTGCTGAGGTACCCGCCGACCCGCGGCCGCTCCGAGCTTCGGCTCCCCATGCCGCTGCCGGTCCTCGGCGGCCGCCGCTACCTGGTCACCGCGACCGGCTCGCGTTTCCGCGACCTGGCGCGGTCGCCCGAGGACAAGGTCTGCCTGGTGGAGCTCTCGGACGACGGCGGCCGGGTGAGCTGGAGCGGTCTGGTCTGGCAGACCGCCGAGGTCCGGCCCACCTCCGAGCTTTCGAGCCACCTCGAGATCTTCGCTGCCCTCGCCGAGGTCGCCTCCCCGAGCCGTGCCGTCCTCCACACCCACGCCACCCACCTGGCGACGCTCAGCCATCTGGCGCGCTGCGCCGACGCCGACGAGCTCAACCGGCTGCTGTGGTCGACCCACCCCGAGTCGAAGATCTTCGCGCCACGAGGCGTCACCCTGGTGCCCTACCTGCTGCCGGGTTCTGCGGAGCTCGGGGTTGCCACCGCCAGGGCGGTCAGGGCCGGGGCCGACACGATCCTGTGGCGCTACCACGGCTGCATCGCCCACGCCGTCGATCCCGCCACCGCCCTCGACCGGATCCACGTCCTCGACAAGGCGGCCCGCATGGTGCTGCTGTGCATGGCGACCGGCGAGCCCTGGGAGGGCCTCGACGCCGCCCAGCTCGCCGAGCTCTTCGCCCGCTTCGGGAGGAGCTGAACCGCAAAGACGCCAGGCACGCCAAGACATCGCAGTTCATCTCAGACGCACAGAGACGGCCGCGCAATGGACGGATCGGGGCTCGACTCCTCGCCGGCTTCTCTTGAAACTCAAAGACCACGAAGGATCACGAAGGAGGCCACGAAGTCTTGATTGACTCGTCGCAACGATATGTGCGCTTCGGTTGCCGTGCGGTTCAGGTGAACACAACGTCGACGCGATGATGAACGGCCCAACCCGGTTCGGCTGCACGCGACTCGCCGTCGATGCTGCCGGTCCGACTCTCTGGGATGTTCTTTGTGGTGTCTTCGTGGATCTTCGTGGTCTTTGTGTTTCAACTCTGCGATGTCTTGGCGTGCGTCACGTCTTCGCGGTTCGAGTCCGCCCGCATTTCGGGCACGGACGCGGACGCGGACGCGGACGCGTGATCAGGCGACGGCGAGCTGGTCGCTGACGACGACGCCGTCGCGGATCTCGACGATGCGCCCGGCGCGGCGGGCAAGGTTGAGGTCGTGGGTCACCACCACCAGGGTCCGGCCCTGCCCCCAGAGCTCGGTGAGCAGGCTCATGACGTCCGAGCCCGAGCCGGTGTCGAGGTTGCCGGTGGGCTCATCGGCGAGCACGATGTCCGGCTCCATGGCCAGGGAGCGGGCGATGGCGACCCGCTGCATCTGGCCGCCCGACAGCTCGGTGGGCCGGTGCTCGACCCGGTCGCCCAGGCCCACCCGCTCGAGCTGCTCGAGGGCGCGCCGCCGGCGCTCGCGGCGGCCAATGCCGCCGAAAAGCATCGGCATCTCCACATTCTCCAGGGCGGTCAGCTGGGGCAGCAGGTTGAAGTTCTGGAAGACGAAGCCGACCCGGCGGTTCCGCACGTCGGCGAGCTGGTCGCGGTCGAGTCCGGCCACCGCCTCGCCGCCGAGCATGTAGGTGCCGCCGGTCGGCGTGTCGAGGCAGCCGACGAGGTTGAGCAGGGTCGACTTGCCCGAGCCCGACGGCCCGACCACCGCCACGAACTCGCCCTTGCCCACCACCAGGTCGACGCCGCGCAGGGCCTCGACCTTGATCTTGCCGGTGTCGTAGACCTTGGTGATCCCGGCCATCTCGATGATGTGGCCGTTGCCCCCGGCGTCCCCGTTCCGCTTCTTCTTCAGTGACCAGTTCATGTCGTCCCCCGCGTCGGCGTCCGCGCCCGCGTCCGTGCCCGAAAAGACCTACTCGTACCTCAACGTCTCCGCGGGATCCACACTCGCCGCCCGCCGCGCCGGGAAGTAGCCGGCGAGGATCCCGATGAAGCCCAGCAGCGCCGCCGTCGCCGCCGCGATCTCGGCCGACAGGGTCGGCTTGCCGAGGAACTCCAGCGCCTGGTTGCCCTCCACCGGCACCAGCTCGAGGAGGACGATCAGGACGATCGCGATCACCAGCCCGAAGGCGCCGCCGAGCAGGGTGTAGGTCATGCCCTGCAGCACGAAGGGCCCTGTGATCCAGCCGCGGTGGGCGCCCAGGGCCATCTGGACCCCGATCTCACGGGTCTTCTCCTTGACCACCGCGTACATGATGTTGGCCACCCCGATCCCGCCCACCAGCAGGGTCAGGGCGCCGATGACCCCGAGGAAGATCTGGAAGCGGCGCATCTCGGTGGCCAGGCTCTTGCCGCCCTCGGCGGTGTCCCACAGCCCGGTCACCTGCTCGTCGGCGGGGTCGAAGCGGTACTTGGCGGCCAAGGCCTGGGCGAACTCGTCGCGCGCTCGCGGCATGTCCTCGGCCACCGCCACCTTGAAGACCACGTTGTGCAGCCAGTGGCGGCTCCACTGGGCGGCGAAGGTGGTGATGGGGATGACCGCCCCGCCCTCGTCGGGGCCCTTGTAGGTGCCCATCTGGAGCTTGGGGTTGAGGACGCCGATCACCAGGTAGGGGACGTTCTGGACCTGGAGGATCTCCCCGACCGGGTCGAGGTCGCCGAAGATGTCCTCGGCGAGCTCGTTGCCGAGGAAGATGACCCGCCGCTTCTCCCGCTCGTCGTTGGCGTTGAAGAAGCGGCCGCCGGGCTGCGCGTAGTGGTGGCGCATCTCGCCGTACTGCCAGTTGGCGCCGGTGACCCGGCCGGTGATGGTGGTGGTGCCCCAGGTCAGGGTGGTCTGCCACGAGGTCATCTCGCCGAGGATTCCGGTGGCGGTCGGCATCCGCTCCCGCAGGTAGTCGAGGTCGTCGAGCCGGGCCCGGATCGGCCGCCCCTCGGGCAGGCCCTGCCAGACCTTGGAGGTCTCGCCCGACCACCAGACGGCGATGTTCTCGCCCATGCCGCGGCGGGCCCGGACCATCTGGTTGCGCAGGCCCTCGCCGAAGGCGAGCAGCATGAGGATCGCCACCGTGCCCCAGGCGATGGCGGCCACGGTCAGCACCGCCCGCTTCCTCTGCAGCGACGACGCCTTCAGAAAGAGGGTCGCAATGACGGCGAGATCTCTCCTCATGACGCCCTCTCTCACAGCTTCATGGCGACGACCGGGTCGAGCCGGGAGGCGTCGCGGGCCGGGAAGTAGCCGGCGAGGAATCCCACCAGGCCGAGCACCCCGGCGGTGAGCAGGGCGATCCGGGGCGACAGCACGGGGGTGCCGATGGCGTCCTGGAGCCCCGATCCGGCCACCACCGAGCAGAAGCCCCAGGTCAAGGCGAGGCCGAGCACCCCGCCGATGGCGGTCAGCACCAGGGTCTCGAGGAGGAACTGGCCGAGCACCGTGCCGCCGCGGGCGCCCAGGGCCATCTTGATGCCGATCTCCCGGGTCCGCTCCTCGACCACCACGTTCATGATGTTGGACACGCCGATGCCGCCCACGGTCAGGGTGAGCACGCCCATGAAGCCCATGAAGATCTTGAAGGCCAGCATGAAGTTGTCGAAGAACACGAACATGTCGGTGGTGTCCCAGATCATCAGCGCCTGCCGGTCGGCGGGGTCGAAGCGCTTGCGCTCGCCGAGGGCCTGGTAGACCCGGTCGGTGAGGGCCTTGTTGCCGTCGGGGCTCTCGGCGCGGTAGATGAAGAGGTCGATCTCCCGCTGGCCGGTCAGGGCCATGAAGGTGGTCGACGGGATGATCATCTTGGAGTGGTCGCGCCCCGAGTACGAGGAGTCCTGCTCCTTGGCCATCAGCACCCCGACGACCAGGAACGGCGAGCCGTGGAGCATGACCTCCCGGCCCACCGGGTCGACCTCGCCGAACAGGTCCTCGGCGAGCTCGTTGCCGACGAAGACCACCCGCCGTCGATGCTCCATGTCCGTGGGGTTGATGAAGCGGCCGCCCGGAGCCGGCACCATGTTGCGCATCTCGCCGAAGATCGGCGACACCCCTGAGACGTCGACGAGCCGGGTGCGATCGCCGAAGCGGGCCCGGAGGTTTCGCTCGTACTCGCTGGAGATGGCGGCCAGGCCCGCCACCCGCTTCTCGAGGAACTCGATGTCCGACTCGTCCATCCGGATCCGGCGGCCCTTGCCGAGGCCCTCGAACGGCAGGGAGGTCCGGGACGGCCAGGCGATCACGATCCGGTCGCCGAGCCCCGCGAAGCTCTTGGTCTGCTCGCGGTGGACGCCCTCGCCGACGGCCAGCAGCAGCGCCACCGCGACCGTCCCCCAGATGATCCCGAACACGGTCAGGAAGGTGCGCAGCTTCTGCGACCAGACGTCGCGAACCAGCTGCCTCAAGAACGACCCAAACGAGGTCACGGATCAACCCGCCTGTCATTCATAATTCATAATTCATAATTCATAATTGAGAATTGAGAATTGAGAATTGAAAACTCAACTAATTTCCTTCGGCGGCCGCTGCACGACCTGGTCGCCGACCTCGAGACCTTGAACCACCTCGACGTTGAGCCCGTCCGACAGGCCGAGGGAGACCGCGACCTTCTCGGGCTCGGCCTCCGGGCCGGCGCCAGGGACCTCGACGAAGGTCTCGGCGCCGTCGTCGGAGAAGATCACCAGCCGCTCGGGAATCAGCACGATGCCGGTCTTGGACCGGATCACCACGTCGGCGTTGGCCGAGTAGCCCGCCCGCAGCACCACCCCCTGGCCGGGGTCGAGCTCGATCTCGACGTCGAACAGGGTCGCTCCCTCGGCGCGCTGGGCCTGGGGCGCGATCCGGGACAGACGGCCGGTCACCGGCCGGTCGGGCAGGGCGCCGACGTCGATCCGGCACGGCATCCCGGCGGCTATCTTGCCGACGTCGATCTCGTCGACGGTGCCCTCGAAGATCAGGTCGTCCATGTCGGCGATGCTCGCGAGCTCGGTGCCCGGCTGGTAGGAGGTCAGGGGCACCACCGGGTCGCCCACGTCCACCGCCCGGCTGAGCACGGTGCCGCTGGCGGTGGCGCGGATCACCCGCTCGACCTCGGTGACGCCGCCGGACACGATGCCCCGCCGGGTCAGCTCGCGGTTGTCCCGGGCCTGCTCCACCGCCACCCGCGCGAGCTCGAAGGTCTCCTCGAGGGCGTCCAGGTCGCCCTTGGACAGCAGGCCGTCGCCGTGCAGCTCGAGCCCGCGCTCGTAGTCCGCTCTGGCCTTACCGAAGCGCGCCTCGGCCGAGCGCACCCGGTGGTCGACGTCGAGCAGCTCCTGGGGCGTCGGGTCCGGGGCGATCTCGAACAACGGGTCGCCGGCCCGAACCGTGTCGCCGACCTCGACGAAGCAGCGGGCGACGATGCCCGAGATCTTGGACTTGACCTGGAAGCGCTCGCGGGGCTCGATCTGGCCCACGGCCAGGGCCTTCTCGGTGATGTCCCCGAGGCCGACCTCGACCAGGGTGAGCCCGTTGTCCTCGGCCTGCCCCTTGC
The DNA here is from genome assembly GCA_035464095.1 of Candidatus Methylomirabilota bacterium. Classification (GTDB taxonomy): domain Bacteria; phylum Acidobacteriota; class Thermoanaerobaculia; order Thermoanaerobaculales; family Sulfomarinibacteraceae; genus JAHECW01. Next base: position 44,885 of record DATHSO010000214.1, read on the forward strand.
CCACGAAGGCGTAGATGGCGCCGCCCGCGGCACCGAGCACGATCAACACGCCCAGTAGCTTCAAGAGCTTGCCCATGGCAAGTTCCTCCTCACGCAAGGGTGTACGAAAACCGGCGGCACTGGGTTCGCTGCGAGCCGGCGGGGAGTTCTCATTGCCCAGTGAGACGCCGTTGGGGCCTGGAAGGTTGGAGGCGGGGTGCCAGTCAGCGGTAATTCGTCGGACGAATTGCGGCGGCGTGTCGGACGCGCCGACCGGATCCGGACCCGCACCCGGACCTGATCGCTGTCGCTGTCGCTGGTTGCTGATCGCTGGTTGCTGGTTGATGATCGCTGTCGCTGGTCGCTGTCGCTGGTCGCTGTCGCTGTCCCTGCCGCTGCCGCTGCCGCTGACATCGGACGCGGACGCGGACGCGGACGCGGACGCGGAC
>DATHSO010000215.1:0-38567 GCA_035464095.1 Candidatus Methylomirabilota bacterium
CGCCCCGTCCCGCGACCGCGTACGCGTCCGCGTCCGCGTCCGCGACCGTGACAAGTCGTCGGACGAATTGTGGCGGCGCGTCGGACGCGCCGATCGGCCATCGCAGCCATCGCACCATCGCACCATCGCATGAGAAAGCCATCGCAGCCATCGCAGCCATCGCAGTTTGAAAACGCCAAGAGCGCGAAGGACGCAAAGCATCGCAAGATGCTGGGCTCGGACGATTGCGCATTCATGGACCGAGCTTCGGGAGGTTGAAGGGCTCGGATGTTGAACCACGGAGAACTCGGAGAAGTACGGAGACTCCACCCAGCTGCTGGAAGACCACAGGGCATTCGATGGCTCCGCTGGATTCCTGCGATGGCTTTGCGATCCTCGCGTTATTTTCGTTTGAATTGCGATGGCTGTGATGGCTGCGATGGACTCTGCGTCTTTGCGCCTCTGCGTTCAATGCGATGCTGCGATGACTTCGTCCCGCGATGATTCGGTGGCTTTGCGCCTTCGCGCCTTTGCGCCTTTGCGGTTAAATTGCGATGGTGCGATGGCTCGGCGATGACTTGGCGCTCGTTGCGTCGTCGCGGTGAATACGCCGTCGCCTCAGTCCATCACCACCACATCGATGCGGTCGTACCAGTCCGCCGACCCGGGCAGGCCGATGGCGAGGTCGCCGGAGCGGCCGCGGCGGATGGTCTGGAAGGGGTGGCCGCGGGCGGTCTGGACCCGGCCCCCGTCCCGCCAGCCGGTGATCTCGAACCACAGGTTGTCGGGGCCGAGGTCGTAGGGGCATCGGTTGTCGACCCGGATGTCGACCTTGACGTGGGCCGACGGGATGAAGGTCTGCACGGTCGTGAAGCTGAAGCGGACGCACTGGGACACCGACGGGGTCGGCTGCGGGGTCCGGGTCGGCCCGGCGACCGCCAGCGGCGGCATGGTCGGCATGGTCGGCATGGTCGGGGTGGGCGATGGCGGCAGCATGAGGGACGCGTCGACCCACTGGGAGCCGGCCGCCACCAGCGCTGCGGTCGGCGTCGAGGTCCGGGTGGCGACCGGCTGGGTGGTCGGGCTCGGGACCGGTGTCGGCGGGATCACGAGATCGGGTTTCGGTGGCCGATAGGCCCGGAACGCGATCAGCGCCACGAGCACCAGGGCGAGGCCGAGGGCCGCGCGCACTGCCAGGCTGTCCCGCGGCCCTCGGCGACGCGCGCTGCTGATCCTGAAGCTCCCGGTCGGTTCCGCCATGGGGTGTCCCAACCAACGATACCGCATCGGGGCCGTGCCGCGGCGTCTTGACGCACTGCGGCATAACCTCTATGCTCGTGCCGCCGGAGCCCCCCGGCGCTCGGTCGGGGGCGGCAGAGGAGGCAGCGATGCGCTGGGTGGTCTTCAACCAGAAGGGCGGCGTCGGCAAGTCGACCATCGTCTGCAACCTGGCCGCGGTCAACGCCCTCGCCGGCCGCCGGACCCTGGTCGTGGACCTCGACCCCCAGGCCAACGCCAGCCACTACCTCCTGGGCGCCGACGCCGTCGGCCTGAGCCCCAACATCGCCGAGCTCTTCGAGCAGACCCTCGGCTTCAAGCTCTTCCGGGGCAGCACCAGGGACTTCGTCCACCACACGCGCTTCGAGAACCTGCACATCATGGCGTCGTCGTCCGAGCTCGAGCCCCTCCAGGGCAAGCTCGAGGCCAAGTACAAGATCTACAAGCTGCGCGACGCCCTGCGCGAGCTCGACGGCTACGACGACATCATCCTGGACACCCCGCCGGCCTTCCACTTCTACACGCTGTCGGCGCTGATCGCGGCCCGGAAGTGCCTGATCCCCTTCGACTGCGACGACTTCTCCCGGCGCGCCCTGTACGGCCTGCTCGAGACGGTGGCCGAGGTGCGGGAGGACCACAACTCCCGCCTCGAGGTGGCCGGGATCGTGGTCAACCAGTTCCAGCCCCGGGCCCGGCTGCCGCAGCGCATGGTGGACGAGCTCGTCGAGGAGGGGCTGCCGGTGCTCGAGCCCGCCATCACCGCCTCGGTCAAGATCCGTGAGTCCCACGAGGCGGCCCGGCCGCTGCCCTACTTCGCGCCGCGCCACAAGCTGACCGCCCAGTTCGAGGCGCTCCACGCAGCCACCCTCGGCGCCCGCTGAGCCGCCTCCATCCGCGGTCTGAACCGCGAAGACGCGACGAGCGCGAAGCCATCGCAGCCATCGCACCATCGCAACTCGACACAAAGACCACGAAGAACACAAAGAAACCACCAAGACCATCGCAGCCCTGCGTGCTTCGACCTGCGATGGTGCGACGGCTGTTTCTTGAACCGCGATGCCTTCGTGGTTTCTTCGTGGTCTTCTTCGTGCTCTTCGTGGTTCAGACTGCGACGGATGCGATGGGCTCTGCGCCTCTGCGATGATCATTGATGGCTTCGCGAGGTCTTCGCGTCGTTGCGCCTTCGCGGTTGCCACGGGGTGGGGCGCTCCGGGGACGGGAACGGCTGTCGGCGCCGCCGCGGCTGCTACCGGGCCCGGTGCTGCTCCCGGAACCAGGCGGCGGTGCTTTCGAGGCCCCGGTCGAGGGGGGTGCCGATGCGCAGGCCCAACTCCTGCTCGAGCAGCTCGGAGCTGATGGAGGAGCGCAGCTGCTCGCCGGCCTTGGCGGGCCCGTGGGTCGCCGCCGGACCGGCGCCGACCGCGCCCCGGATGAGCTCGAAGAGCTCGGTGACGTCGGTCTCGATCCCGGTGCCGACGTTGTAGACCCGGAAGCCCGGCAGCCCGAGCGCCGCCAGGTTCGCCCGCACCACGTCGCCCACGAACACGTAGTCCCGGGTCTGGCGGCCGTCGCCGTTGATGACCGGCTGCTCCCCGGCGAGGAGCCGGTGCATGAAGATGGCGACCACGCCGGCCTCGCCGTGGGGGCTCTGGCGGGGTCCGTAGACGTTGGCGTAGCGCAGGCAGGTGGCGTCGAGGCCGTACTGCTGGCTGTAGAAGTACAGGTAGCGCTCGCTCGCGAGCTTGGACACGCCGTAGGGGGAGAGCGGCCTTGCCGGGTGGCCCTCGTCGGCGGGGAAGACGTCCTGCTCGCCGTAGATGGCGCCGCCCGTCGAGGCGAAGACCACCTGGCGGACCGACGCCCGGCGCGCCGCCTCGAGCAGGTTGAGCAGGCCGCCGATGTTGACGTCGGCGTCGAAGCGCGGATCCGCCACCGACCGCCGCACGTCCATCTGGGCGGCGTGGTGGACGAGCACCTCGACCCCGCGGTCGGCGAGCAGGCCGGCCGCCTGCTCGGACCGGACGTCGGCCACCACCAGCTCCGCGCCGTCGGGGACGTTCTCCTTGCGGCCGCCTGACAGGTCGTCCACAATCAGCACCCGGTGGCCGTCTCCGAGCAGGGCCTCCGCGACGTGGCTGCCGATGAAGCCGGCGCCTCCGGTGACGCAGATGACCGATGCCATGGCCGACCTCCTCACTGCCGACGCCGTCGCCGCCGCGCCGGTGCTGCCGCGCGGATTCTACCAGCGACCCACCCTGGTGGTGGCCCGTGGTCTGCTCGGCAAGGTACTGGTCCGCAGCACGCCCGAGGGGACCGTGGCGGTGGGGATCACCGAGGTCGAGGCCTACCTTGGCGTCGACGACCCCGCGTGCCACACCTTCGGCGGCCGTCGCACCCCTCGCACCGAGACCATGTGGGGCGAGGCGGGCTTCGCCTACGTCTACCTGATCTACGGTCTGCACAGCTGCCTCAACGTCGTGACGGTGGGGGAGGGTGAGCCCGAGGCCGTGCTGGTCCGCGGCGGACGGCCGGTCCTCGGGGCGGCCCTGATCCGGCAGCGTCGCGGGCCTCGGGTGGCGGGGCCGGCGCTCACCGACGGGCCCGGCAAGCTCTGCCAGGCGCTCGCCCTGACCACCGCGGAGGACGGGACCGACCTCTGCGATGTCACCAGCGGGCTGGTGATTCGCGATGCCGGTTTCAGGGTCGTCCCCGGGTCGGTGGAGCAGCTGCCCCGCGTCGGTGTCGGCTACGCCGGCGAGGCGGCCGGCTGGCCCCTGCGCCTGCGCCTTCCACGGTGACGGGCTGACCGGGAAACTCATACTCGACGGCTGGGAGTAGTCGGTTTAGCATGGGATTCCATGAGGATCTCGTCCCGAGGCCGCTACGCCCTGCGGATGATGCTCGACATCGCCCGCCACGGCGGGCAGGAGACCCCGGTCAGCCTGTCGTCGGTGTCGAGGCGGGTCGGTATCTCCCACGGCTATCTCGAGCAGCTCGCCCTGGCGCTGCGCGCGGCGCGGCTGATCCGGGGCGTGGCCGGTCGTCACGGCGGCTACCGGCTCGCCGAGCCGGCGTCCGGGATCACCGTTCGCGAGGTGCTCGAGGCGGCGATGGGACCGGTCTGCGTGATCGACTGCCTGGACGAGCCCGCCTCCTGCTCGGAGCTCGACGGCTGCGCCCTGTACCCGGTCTACTCCGAGCTCAACCGTGCCATCGTCGAGGTCCTCGACGGCTTCACCCTCGCCGACCTGGCGAGGCGTTCGTCGCCACGCTCCCAACGGACCGCCGCCGAGATGCCCAGCGGCGCCTGCGTGACCGTCACCTCGTCGTTCTGAGGTCGCGCCGGTCTCGTCCCACCCCCGCCGCTCTGCTACCGTGGCCGCCGACCGCGTGGGAGGTGGACATGAAGATCGTGGTGCTCGGGTGCGGACGGGTCGGCCAGGCCATGGTGCGGGACCTCGCCGCCGAGGGCGGCTGGGAGATCACCGCGGCGGACGTGGACGAGGGGGCCCTGGACCGTCTGTCCGGGCTGGACGGAGTGAACGGGCGACGGGCGGATCTCGGCGATCCGGCAGTGGTGGCCGAGCTGGCAGCCGGTCACGACCTGGCGGTTGGCGCGGTCCCTGGGCCCATGGGCCTGGCGACCCTGCGAGCCGTCATCGACGCCGGGATCGACGTCGTCGACATCTCCTTCTTCGAGGAGGACCCCTTCCAGCTCCACGAGCTCGCCGTGGAGCGCGGTGTCACCGCCATCATGGACTGCGGGGTCGCCCCCGGCTTCAGCAACCTCGCCTTGGGGCACGCCGAGGCGACCTTCGACCGGGTCGATCGCTTCACCTGCCTGGTGGGCGGCCTGCCCGAGGTCCGCACCTGGCCCTACGAGTACCGGGCCGTGTTCTCGCCCATCGACGTCATCGCCGAGTACACCCGGCCGGCGCGGATCGTGGAGGCGGGGCGCGAGGTGGTCCGCGAGGCACTGTCCGAGGTCGAGCCGGTGGAGATCGCCGGCATCGGCACCCTGGAGGCCTTCAACAGCGACGGCCTGCGCACCCTGCTGCGGACCGCCTCGGTGCCCGACATGAAGGAGAAGACCCTGCGCTATCCCGGCCACGCCGACCGCATGCGGATGCTGCGGGAGACCGGGTTCTTCGGCGAGGAGCCGGTCGCGGTCGGCGGCGCGTCGGTGCGCCCCATCGACCTGACCGCGATGCTCCTCTTCCCGGCGTGGCAGCTGCCCGAGGGGGAGGGGGACCTGACGGCGATGCGCATCGAGGTCGAGGGCTCGCTCGACGGCCGGCCGACCCGCCGGCGCTGGGAGCTCCTCGACCGCTTCGACCGCGAGCGGGGGATCACCTCCATGGCTCGCACCACGGGCTATACCTGCACGGCGGTGGTGAGGGCGCTCGCCGCAGGGCACTACCACGAGCCGGGCCTGGTGCCGCCCGAGCTCCTCGGCCGCGCCCCCGGGATCTACGATTTCGTCGTCGAGCGCCTCGCCGAGCGCAACATCGTCTTCACCGTCACCGACGAGCTCCTCGATCGGTAGCAACGACCTCCGCCCGGACGTCATCGCCGGAACGTCCCTGACCGAGGGCCCTCGTTGTGGCGCGGGCGTCCTCGCCCGCGATGCGATGGCGTCGCGCGCGACCGAGCTTGAAGAGCATGATGCGGGCGAGGACGCCCGCACCACAAGACGGGGTCGCATCCGGTCTGCGCTTGGAGCGCCAGGCATCCCTGCCTGGCGTCACGGCCGTTGCCGGCGGGCGATCGCGTGTCGACAGGCTGGAGGCCTGCCGCTCCAAAGGCCGCACCCGGTGTCAGCGGTTTGGAGCGCCAGGCATCCCTGCCTGGCGACATGGGCGCTGACGTCGGTTGCGCGCACCAGGCCTTCGGGAAGCTCAGACCAGATCGGGAAAGCCGTGGGCAATCAGGGCGCGGCGGCAGGAGGCGGCGACGAGCTGCCGCCGCTGGTCGGGATCGAGGTCGAGGGCGCGTTGGAGAGCGGGCCAGGCCGCGGTGAGCAGAAACACCGGCGCCGCCAGGTCCACCAGCAGCGCCCGGGCCGCCGACCCGCTGCGGGCGCCCGGCTCCTCGCCGATGGCGAGGCCGACGGCCTCCAGACCGGTGCGAAGGGCGGGCTCGAGGGCTTCCACGGCGACCTCCCCGCCATCGGCGAGGTCGCGCAGCAGCAGCTCCACGGCCGCGGGCTCCCGGGCGATCCGCTCGAAGACCCGGTTCACGACCTCAGTGACCTTCAGCGGCTGCACCTCGCCCTGAACCTCGGCCTCCTCGGTCGGCGCCGGGTGGGCGAGGGCGGCCGCGGCGCGACGCAGCACCGCGCGGTACAGCTGGCGCTTGCCGCCGAAGTGATAGGAGACGGCGCCGGGATTGGCGTTGGCCAGGTCGCAGATCCGGCGGACCGAGGCGCCCCGGTAGCCGCTGCGTGCGAAGAGCTCGGCGGCCGAGCGGAGAAGCCGCTCTCGGGTGCTGAGACTCATACAGTTGTTTGTATCAGTCGGAGGGCCGGCGGTCAAGGTGCGGTGACCCCCAAACTCGCGCGTTCCTGCTCGGCGCTCGAATCCACGGCCAAATGTCTTGACGAAGTTATTGGTTGGCATCGACATACAACTTTCGTACAAACAGTTGTTTCAATCTTGCCCCCAGCGCTTGACTTGGCCGAGCTCGATCCCTAGCATCGATCCACAGGATGACAACCGAGCCGTCTCGCGTCGTCGCGGCGATCCCCGCGCGCTGGGGCTCGACGCGTTTCCCGGGCAAGGCGCTGGCGCCCCTGGCCGGCGAGCCCATGATCGCCCACGTCGTGAGGCGCGCGCTGGCCGCAGCCACTGTCGACCACGTGCTCGTTGCCACCGACGACGAGCGGGTCGCGGCCGCGGCCGAGGCCGCCGGGGCCGAGGCGGTGCTCACCGGAGAGCACCCGTCGGGAACCGATCGGGTCGCCGCGGCCCTCGCAGGTCGGAGCGGCCTCGAGCTGGTGGTCAACGTCCAGGGAGACGAGCCGCTGCTCAGCGGCGCCAACATCGACGCCCTGGTGGCGGGAATGCGGGCCGAGCCCGAGGTCGGGATGGCGACCCTGTGCCGGCCACTGCCGGTTCAACGCGCCGACGATCCCAACGCTGTCAAGGTCGTGCTCGACGGCCGCAGGCGCGCGCTCTACTTCTCGCGGTCGGCGATTCCCTACCCGAGGGATCGTGAGGCGGCGCAGGGGCTGTGGCGGTTGCACCTGGGGATCTACGGCTTCCGGCCCGAGACCCTGGCCCGTTTCGTGGCGCTGGAGCCGTCGCCGCTGGAGCGCGCCGAGGGGCTCGAGCAGCTGCGGGCCCTGGAGAACGGTATCTCGATTCTGGTCCTCGACGCGCCCGATCCGGCCTTCGGGGTCGACACCCCGGAGGACCTCGCCCGGGCCGCCGAGCTGCTGCGGGGATAGGAGGAGGACGATGGCGACCAAGTACGTTTTCGTGACGGGGGGCGTGGTCTCGGGGCTGGGCAAGGGCATCTCCGCATCGTCGCTGGCGGCCCTCATGGAGGCCCACGGCTACTCGGTGACCATGCTCAAGGTCGACCCCTACGTCAACGTCGACCCGGGCACCATGTCGCCCTTCCAGCACGGCGAGGTCTTCGTCACCGACGACGGCGCCGAGACCGACCTCGACCTCGGCCACTACGAGCGCTTCACCTCGGCCACCATGGCCAAGCGCAACAACTTCACCACCGGCAAGATCTACGCCTCGGTGATCGAGAAGGAGCGCCGCGGGGACTACCTGGGCAAGACCGTGCAGGTCATCCCCCACATCACCGACGAGATCAAGGAGGGGATCAGAGCGCTCGGCGGCGACGTCGACTTCGTCATCGTCGAGATCGGCGGCACCGTCGGCGACATCGAGTCCCAGCCCTTCCTCGAGGCGATCCGGCAGTTCCGGGTCGAGGTCGGCCGCGGCAACTCGCTCATCATCCACCTCACCCTGGTGCCCTACATCAAGGGCTCCGACGAGCTCAAGACCAAGCCCACCCAGCACTCGGTCAAGGGGCTGCTCCAGATCGGGATCCAGCCCGACATCCTGCTGTGCCGGGTCGACCGGCCGCTGCCGGCCGACCTGCGCGCCAAGATCGCCCTGTTCTGCAACGTCGAGGCGCGGGCGGTGATCCCCGCCCAGGATGCCGACACCATCTACGAGGTCCCGCTCAAGCTCGCCGCCGAGGGCCTCGACGAGATCGTCCTCGAGCTGCTCAACCTGCCCAAGGGCCAGCGCGACCTGAGCCGGTGGCGGCAGGTGGTGGACGCCATCAGGGCGGCCGAGGACACCGTGTCGGTGGGCATCGTCGGCAAGTACGTGGACCTCGCCGACTCCTACAAGTCCCTCAACGAGGCGCTCATCCACGGCGGCCTCGCCAACGGCGTCAAGGTCGAGCTGGTGTTCATCGATTCGGAGACCCTCGAGGGCTCGGGCTACCCCGAGCGGCTGTTCGACGTCGACTCGATCCTGGTGCCCGGCGGCTTCGGCAGGCGAGGCATCGAGGGGATGATCCGGGCCATCGAGTTCGCCCGCGGCCGGAAGATCCCCTTCTTCGGCATCTGCCTCGGCCTGCAGACCGCCATGATCGAGTTCGCCCGCAACGTCTGCGGCCTCGCCGGCGCCCACTCCACCGAGTTCGTCAACCAGCCGCCCTACAAGGTGATCTACAAGATGCGCGAGCTCGTCGGGGTCGACCAGATGGGCGGCACCATGCGCCTGGGCAAGTACCCCTGCCGCCTCACCCCGGGCTCGAAGGCGTGGCAGATGTACGGCTCGGACGAGGTCTGGGAGCGGCACCGCCACCGCTACGAGGTCAACCCCGAGTACGTGCCCCTGTTCGAGGAGAAGGGCCTCAGGGTCAGCGGCAAGTCCCCGGACCGGATCTTCGTCGAGGTGGTCGAGCTGCCCGACCACCCGTGGTTCCTGGGCTGCCAGTTCCACCCCGAGTTCAAGTCGCGGCCCTACGACCCGCACCCGATCTTCAAGTCCTTCATCGCCGCTGCCGTCGAGTACCACCGCAAGCGGACCGTCGAGGACGAGGAGGCCGCCGCCGCCGAAGGGGTCATCGAGGTCGCCGAGCCCGACGGTGCCGACGAGCCCTTCGCCGACGACGAGCCCCGGGAGATTGCCGGCGAAAAGCCCCTGGAGGCCTGACGCGGGGGTGTTTCGCCCTCAGCGGCCGGTGTCTGGGAACCGCGAAGGACGCAAAGGTCATCACCCGCAAAGGGCACGAAGGCATCGCATTCGATTGAGCTGGCGCGTTGCCCGTGATCGAGGCGGGGACCTCGGTGGTGCAGACTATGCGGCCGCGACTCCGGGTCGGATCGGTCTCTTCGCGAGCTCTCGCCAGGCCGAAGGACCGGGGATGTGCTTCGCGAGCTTTGCGTGCGGCGCCCTCGGCGATCTTCGCGGTTGATGTCCGCGGTATCCGGTCCCGGAGTCCCTCGAGGCCTGACGCGGGGGCGTTTCGCCCACCGCGGCCGGTGTCCGGGAACCGCGAAGGGCGCAAAGGTCATCACCCGCAAAGGGCACGAAGGCATCGCATTCGATTGAGCTGGCGCGTTGCCCGTGATCGAGGCGGGGACCTCGGTGGTGCAGAATATGCGGCCGCGACTCCGGGTCGGATCGGTTTCTTCGCGAGCTCTCGCCAGGTCAAAGGACCGGGGATGTGCTTCGCGAGCTTTGCGTGCGGCGCCCTCGGCGATCTTCGCGGTTGATGTCCGCGGTATCCGGTCCCGGAGTCCCTCGAGGCCTGACGCGGGGGCGTTTCGCCCTCAGCGGCCGGTGTCTGGGAACCGCGAAGGACGCAAAGGTCATCACCCGCAAAGGACACGAAGGCATCGCATTCGATTGAGCTGGCGCGTTGCCCGTGATCGAGGCGGGGACCTCGGTGGTGCAAATCATGCGGCCGCGACTCTGGGTCGGATCGGTTTCTTCGCGAGCTCTCGCCAGGTCAAAGGACCGGGGATGTGCTTCGCGAGCTTTGCGTGCGACGCCCTTGGCGCCCTTGGCGGTAGATATCCCCGCACGGCGGCACGGGCAGGGGACGGTCGATCCGCGGTTTTCGGCTACACTACGGGCCATGGACTGGATGCCTTTCGAGATCGCGCCCGGGATCACCGCCGGTGACGGCGGACCGCCGTTCCTGATCGCGGGCCCCTGCGTCATCGAGTCGGCCGAGCTCGCCCTCGAGGTGGCGCGGACGGTGCGCGACATCGCCGACCGCTGCGGCGTCAAGGCGATCTTCAAGGCATCCTTCGACAAGGCCAACCGGTCGTCGGTGGCGAGCTTCCGCGGCCCGGGCCTCGACGCCGGTCTCCAGGCCCTGGCAGCGGTCAAGGACGCCACCGGGCTGCCGGTGCTCACCGACGTTCACCACCCCGAGCAGGCCGCCGCCGCAGCCGAGGTCGCGGACGTCCTCCAGGTCCCGGCCTTCCTGTGCCGCCAGACCGACCTCCTGGTGGCCTGCGGCGCGAGCGGCGCCGCCGTCAACGTCAAGAAGGGCCAGTTCATGGCCCCCGAGGACATGGCCAACGCGGTCACCAAGGTGCGCTCGACCGGTAATCTGAGGGTCACCCTGACCGAGCGCGGCTCGAGCTTCGGCTACCACAACCTGGTCGTGGACATGCGCTCCCTCGCCATCATGCGTCGCTTCGCGCCGGTGGTCTTCGACGCAACCCACTCGCTGCAGCTGCCGGGCGGGCTCGGCCACGCCACCGGTGGCGCCCGCGAGTTCCACCCGCACCTGGCCCGGGCGGCGGCGGCGGTCGGCATCGACGGCCTCTTCGTCGAGGTCCACCCCAACCCCGCCGAGGCCCTGTCCGACGCGACCACCCAGCTCGACCCCGCCGAGCTCGAGCGGCTGGTGAACCAGGTGGTCGCCATCGCCCGCACCGCCAGCGAGGTGGCGCCGTGAGCCTCGAGCTCGCCCGCCAGGTACTCACCGCCGAGGCCGACGCCATCCTGAGGCTCGCCGACAGCCTCGGCGAGGGTTTCGAGCGCGCGGTGGAGCTGATCGTGGGCTGCGGCGGCCGGGTGGTGTGGACCGGCATGGGCAAGTCGGGGATCATCGCCCGCAAGCTCGCCGCCACCATGAGCTCCACCGGAACGCCGGCCCTCTTCCTCCACCCCGCCGAGGCGATCCACGGCGACCTGGGCATGGTCACCCCCTCCGACCTCGTGGTCGCGATCTCGAACTCGGGCTCGACCGAGGAGCTGCTTCGGCTGCTCGAGCTGCTGCGCCGGCAGGGCACGCCGCTGGTCGCGGTGACCTCGTACCCGGAGTCGCCCCTGGCCCGCAACGCCGACCTCCACCTCGACCTCGGGGTCCGCCAGGAGGCTTGCCCCTTCAACCTCGCGCCCACCGCCTCGACAACGGCGAGCCTTGCCCTCGGCGACGCCCTCGCGATGGTGGTGGCGGTTCGCAAGGGCTTCCGCGAGGAGGACTTCGCCCGACTCCACCCGGGCGGCAGGCTCGGCAAGCGCTTCTTGAAGGTGTCGGACCTCATGCACACCGGCGACGCCATGCCGGTCGTGGCGGGCGACACGACCATGAAGGACGTGATCTACGAGATGAGCCGCAAGGGTCTCGGCCTGGCGGTGGTCCTCGACGGCGACGGTGGCCTGCGCGGCCTGATCACCGACGGCGACCTGCGCCGGCTCATGGAGCGGGACCCGGACCCCCTGGCCCGCACCGCCGACGAGGTCATGCACCCCGGCGGGGTCTGCATTGCCGCCGACGAGCTCGCCACCGCCGCCCTCGCCAAGCTCGAGGAGCGACGGATCACCTCGCTCCTCGTCTGTGACGGCAACGACAAGGTCGCCGGCGTGCTGCACCTCCACGACCTCTGGGGCGTGGGACTCTTCTAGTTATGAATTTTGAATTCTCAATTCTCAATTCCATCGCACACTTCCCGGAAATAACATGCGATGAGTAATTAAGAATTGAGAATTTAGAATTGAGAATTCAAAAATGCGACTGACGATTCTGACCACCGGCGGCACCATCGACAAGACCTACAACGAGTTCGACGGCTCGCTGGCGAACTCGCGCTCGGTGCTGGACGTGATCCTGGGCTCCCTGCGCCTGCCCGACCTGTTCATCCGCCACGTGGTCGTCATGCACAAGGACTCCCTGGACATGACCGAGGAGGACCGGCTGGTCATCCTCAAGGCGGTGCGCGACGCCCTGCCGAGCTCGGACGCGGTGGTGGTGCTGCACGGCACCGACACCCTGTCGAAAACCGGCGAGGCCCTGCACCTCGCGCTCGGCGAGCTCGACACCCCGGTGATCCTCACCGGCGCCATGCGACCCTACGAGTTCCGCGACACCGACGCGCTGCAGAACGTCACCGAGGCGCTCCTGGCCGCCCGCCTGCTCTCCGGTGGGGTCTACGCCGTCATGCACAACCGCGTCCTGCGCTTCCCCGGCGTCGCCAAGGACCGGCAGGCGGGGACGCTCATCGCGTCGTAATTCTCAATTCTCAATTCATAATTCTTAATTATCTATCGCATGTGTCCCGGAACCTCTGCGATGTAATTAAGAATTAAGAACTAAGAATTAAGAATTGAATCAGCTGCCGACGTGGGTGATGGCGACGAGAGGGCCGCCCTGCCAGGCGTCGAGGTCGACCTCGCCGGCGACGAACCAGAGGTTCTCGTCCTCGGGGTCCATGAGCCGTTGGGTCACGGTCCAGCGCCGGTCGTCCTCGCGGTGAATGACGGTGGCGTCGGCGAGGCGGGCCCGGTGGTCGAAGATCAGGGTCTCGAAGCGCTCGAAGTACGGCGCCATGGCGGCCTCGAAGCGCTCGGGCGGCCACTGCTCGTCGGCCTCGGCGGGCTGGCGGACGGCATCGGCGGCGTCCTCCCAGGCCCTCCGGGACAGCGCGTGAACGAGCAGCCGCAGCTCGGCGCGGACGCGTGACGCGAGCTTGCGGGGGTCGGTGCGCAGCTCCTCGACGACCACGCGGCGGTGAGCGTCGCGCGGGTCCTCGGCCTCCTCGAGCAGGAGCTCGGGGTGGCGCAGGCCCTCCCACTCCTCGATGAGGCTGGTGTCCACCCGCTCGAGCATGGAGCGGAAGAAGCCGAGCACGTCGAGGACCTCCTCGGTCTTGGCGGCGTCGGGCACGTTCTGGTCGAGGGTGCGGTACAGCTGCGACAGATATCGCAGCAGCACGCCCTCGAAGCGGTGCAGGCCGTAGCGCTTGACGTAGTCCGAGAAGTCGAGCCAGCCCTCGAGCATCTCGCGGCCAACGGATTTCGGCTTGACCATGTCGCCGCCGACCCAGGGGTGGAGCTGGCGGAAGCGCTCGAAGACCGCGAACAGGTAGTCGGCCATCGGCTGGGGCGGGGTGACCTCGTCGAGCCGGTTCATCCGCTCGTCGTAGCTCGCCCCCTCGGCCTTGAGCCGGTCCAGGAGCTCGGTCTTGAGGACGTCGAGCTGGCGCTTGAGGACGATCGTCGGGTCCTCGAGCACCGACTCGACCAGGCTCAGCAGGTCGAGGGCGTAGTCGGGGTGCTCGGGGTCGAGGCCCGCGATCGCCTCGACCAGGAACAACGACAGGTTGTGGAAGAGCGAGAAGTCGAACTGGAGCTCCTCGTCCACCACCGCCCAGTAGTAGCCGCCAGCGGTGTCCTTGACCATCCGGACGATGCCGGCGTGGTGAAGGGAGCGGATGAGCTTGGCGGCGTGGTTGCGGTGGCTCGCCTTCGCGGCGTCGTCCTCGTGGCAGTGGCGGATGAGCTCGCGCAGGGAGTGGAAGTTCCCGAGCGCCGGGTCGTTGACCGCGGCGTCGCGCTGGAGCAGGTCGACGATCATCCCCGAGGTGATGCGGAAGCGAGACTCGAGGCGCTCGGGCTCGCCGGCGACCAGCTTGGCGAAGGTCTCGTCGGACCACGAGACCTCGCCGGCCCGGGGCTGCTTGGTGGGCGCCTTCTTCTTCTTCGGGTTCGCCGCCGCCTTGCGATCAGCGATCTTCTTCTCGATCACGTGCTCGGGTGCCTGGGCGACAACCGAACCCTGGTCGTCGAAGCCCTTGCGTCCCGCTCGGCCAGCGATCTGCTTGAAGTCCCGGACCTTGAGCTGCGAGACCTTGCGGCCGTCGAACTTGGCGAGCTTGGTGAAGAGCACCGTGCGGATGGGGATGTTGACCCCGACCCCCAGGGTGTCGGTGCCCGAGATGACCTTGAGCAGGGCCTGCTGCGAGAGCTTCTCCACGAGCAGCCGGTACTTGGGCAGCAGCCCGGCGTGGTGGACCCCGATCCCGAACGACAGGAAGCGCCGGAACTCCTTGCCGTACGGCGTGGTGAAGCGCTGGCCGGCCACCGCTTCCTGGATCGCCTTCTTCTCGTCCTTGTCGGTCAGCGGCATGCTGGTCAGGGCCTGGGCGAGCTCGGCGCACTCGCGCTGGGTGAAGTTGACGATGTAGACGGGCAGCCGGTGGCTGTCGGAGAGCCAGTCCACCGTCTCGTGCAGGGGCGTCTCCCGGTAGGCGAAGTCCAGCG
This sequence comes from Candidatus Methylomirabilota bacterium, assembly GCA_035464095.1. Lineage (GTDB taxonomy): Bacteria > Acidobacteriota > Thermoanaerobaculia > Thermoanaerobaculales > Sulfomarinibacteraceae > JAHECW01. Next base: position 14,796 of record DATHSO010000215.1, read on the forward strand.
GCACCGGCCGCTCCGCCGAGGTGACGTGGACCGCGTCGCGGCCGGTCCGCTCCTCGAGCTGGGCCATGATCTGGGACATGTCGCCGAGGGTCGCCGACATGAGCAGGAACTGGGTCGACGGCGAGTTGATCAGCGGCACCTGCCAGGCCCAGCCCCGGTCCCGGTCCGAGTAGTAGTGGAACTCGTCCATGACCACGTACGGGGCGTCGAGCTCCGGCCCGAGCCGCAGCGACAGGTTGGCGAGAACCTCGGCGGTGCAGGCGATGACCGTCCCGTCGGGGTTGATGCTGGCGTCGCCGGTGAGCATGCCGACGTTGTCGGCCCCGAGGTCCCGGCACAGCGCGAAGAACTTCTCCGACGCCAGTGCCTTGATGGGCGAGGTGTAGTAGGAGACACGACGCTCGCACAGGCCCTTGAAGTGCAACCCGAGCGCGACCAACGATTTGCCCGAGCCGGTCGGCGTCGACAGCACGACGTGTCGGCCGGCCATGATCTCGAGCAGGGCCTCCTCCTGGGCCGGGTAGAGCTCGAAGCCGATGTCGGTCACCCAGTCCAGGAACAGGCCCAGGATCTCGTCCGGGTCGGATGTCCCACCGTCAGGGACCAGGGACAGGAGGTTCGGGATCTCGCTCATCCGGCGAGTATAGGCCAAGCCCCCGGCTGGCATGGGAACGACCCCGGTCGGCGAATCAGAAGAGACCGCATGTCGGCCCGGGCGCGGCGGGACCAGTCTGGATCCATCGCACTCCGCGCCCACGAGCCGGCATCGCCGGTTGGTCAGACCAAGGAGGTCGTCCGTGAACCTGCTTCTGCTCATTCTCGTCGTCCTGCTCATCCTCGCCGTGCTGCCGACCTGGCCCTACAGCCGCCAATGGGGCTACGCCCCGAGCGGCACCATCGCGGTGATCCTGGTGATCCTGCTGCTGGTCTGGTTGCTCTAGCCAGGCCTCCGAGACCGGCCGCGCGGCGGTCGGTGAGCGACTGGGAACGGGACCGTCGACCGCTTGTCATCTTGACATCGATCCTCCTGAGCATCATGATGTCACCATGAGGACGACGTTGACCCTCGACGAGGATCTCGGAAGACGACTCAAGGAGCTCGCCCGGGAGAGTGGGCGCAGCTTCCGGGAGGTCGTCAACGAGGTTGTCAGGCGAGGGCTCAGCACGGGCGAGCGTCCTCCGGACGAGGTCGAGCCGTTTCGCGTCGTGCCGAAGGCCTGCGGCTTCAAGCCGGGGATCGACCCGCTCAAGCTCAACCAGCTCTACGACGATCTGGAGATCGAGCGCCTCGGCACCGGCGGCGGCTTCGGGGTCCACGAGCCGTGATCATCCCCGACATCAACCTGCTCGTCTACGCGTACAACAGCGATGCACCGTTTCACGACGCGTCCAAGACGTGGTGGGAGGATCGGCTGTCGGGTCGGATGACGGTGGGGCTGCCGTGGGTGGTCATTCTCGGCTTCATCCGCATCATGTCGAGCGGTGCTGTGCTGACGACGCCGATGACGCCGGCCGAGACCACTGGGCACGCTCGATCGTGGCTGGCGCGCCCGCAGACCCAGATCGTCGTCCCTGGTCCACGGCACCTGGAGATCCTCGAGGAGATCATGAGCTCGGGCCGCGCTTCCGGTCGCCTGACCACCGACGCCCACCTCGCCGCCCTCGCCATCGAGACCCAGTCGGAGCTGCACTCCAACGACGTCGACTTCGCCCGGTTCCCCGGGCTGCGGTGGCGAAACCCGCTCATGGACTGACGTTCTCTGAGCGATAGGAGGCTCGCGCGGTCGTGGTCCGCAGCGACAGGGGATCCCGCGATCTTCCCGCGTTGCAGGTCGCCGCGCCTCGCCACGGTACGCTGCTTCGCCGCTATCTCCGATCAGGGGCCTTGCGGCGCGCACACGACTGCTCGAGTATGATGCCGCGGTCGAGCTTCAGGTCTGCGAGGTCGAAAAGGAGGAGACGATGAGCGCTCGGAACAAGCCGTGGGCGGTTGCGGCTGCAGTAGTGGCATTGGTGGTTGCGGTGGCGGCGCCCGCCGCCGCGCAGCGCGAGTACGAGCCGCTGTTCGACAAGTTCAATCTCCGGCTCGAGGGCAGCTGGGTCGGGCTGTCGACCGAGATCCGCCTCGACTCCGAAGCTCTCGGCCGCGGCACGACCTTGAGCTTCGAGGACGACCTCGACCTCGGCAACCGGGAGATCATCCCCACCGTGGCCTTCGAGTGGCAGATCGCCCGCAAGCACAAGCTCGGCATCCGCTGGCAGGACATCGGCCGCGACTCGAACGCGCAGGCGCTCGAGGAGATCCAGTGGGGCGACGAGATCATCCCCATCGACGCCAGGATCGCGCTCTCCTTCGACATCACCCAGACCTTCATCGACTACACCTACTTCCCCTGGGTGAAGGAGCGCTGGGCGGCAGGTTTCGGGCTCGGCGTCCGCTGGATGGAGATCGCAGCGACCCTGTCGTGGGACGAGCAGACCGTCGGCACCGGTGGGACCAGCGACACCGAAGGCACGGGACCGCTTCCGTACATCTACTTCGAGTACCGTCGGCTGCTGTCCGACCACTGGCGATTCAAGGGCGGGCTCGGCTGGCTCCAGGTCAAGATCGACGACATCGACGGCGGCCAGTGGGTGGGTCGCCTCGACATCGAGTACCTCCTCGGCCGCCACTGGGGCTTCGGCCTCGCCGCCAACCTCGCGACCATTGACGTCGACTGGGCGGGCGTCGAGACCGAGGAAGGCCAGAGCGCGCTCACCGCCGCCCTCGACATGGACATCAACGACGTCAGCGTGTTCGTCCGGCTCCGGTTCTGAGCCGACCGCTCAGCCACGTCCAGAAACGGGCGACTCGACGACAACCCCGAGAACGGCTTGTAGGGGCGGGTTTCACACCCGCCCTCGGCACGTGTTCGGCTCTCATGGAAGGCTCAGCGGGCCGGCGGGCGACCTTCAGGCGACGGGCGCGGGGGGCCCTTCACGGCGATGACCACGACCGCGATGTCGTCGCTCGGCTTGGTGCCGCCGCAGAAGCGGTGGACGTCGTCGACCAGGGCCGCCACGATCTCCTCGGCACGCAGGTCCACGCCGGCGAGGCCGTGGAGCAGGGCCTTGGCCCGCTCGTAGCCGTAGAGCTCGCCGCTGCGGTCGCGGGCCTCGGGCACCCCGTCGGTGAACAGCACCACCACGTCGCCCTCGGCGAGGGGAACCGCAGCCGAACGGTAGGCGGCTCGCTCGGTGACCCCGAGGGGGAAGCGCGATCCCACCGAGGACAGGTAGTCGGTGCCCATCCCGGATCGAAGGAGGGGCTCGCACAGGCCCGCGTTGGCGAAGGTCAGCTCCCGGTTCTCCGGGTCCAGCACCACCAGGCACAGCGCGGTGAACATCCGGCGCCCGACCTTGTGGAAGAGGGAGCGGTTGAGGCTGTCCATGATCTCCTCCACCGAGCCCGCCTGGCGGGCCCGGGAGAAGACCATCCCGTCGGACATGACCGCGTTCATGGCGGCGCGCATGCCCTTGCCGGCGACGTCGGCGAGGACCAGGCAGAGCCGGGGCGGCTCGCCCTCGAGCCAGAAGTGGTCGTAGAAGTCGCCGCCGACCCCGAAGGCCGGGATCCAGGCGAAGGCGATGTCGATGCCCGGGACCTCGGGCGGGTCCCGGGGCATGATCGCGGTCTGGGCGTCGTGGGCTGCAGCCAGCTCGGTGCGCATGCGGACCCCGCGGAGGTGGCTGCGCGCGACCGTGACGGCGATCCCGGCCAGCGCGGAAAGGGCGAGGATCCGGAACCACCAGGTCGCCCAGAAGGGCGGGGTGACGATGATGCCGAGGGTCGCGCCCTCCTCGTTCCAGACGCCGTCCGCGTTGGACCCCCGGACCGTGAAGGTGTAGCTGCCGGGCCGAAGGCCGGTGAAGGTCGCGAAGCGCCGGTCCGCCGACACCTGGACCCAGTCGTCGCTGAAGCCCTCCATGCGGTAGGCGTAGCGGTTCTTGCCCGGAGCGCTGTAGTGGAGGGCCGCGAACTCCAGCGTCAGGACCTGGTCGCGGTGCGACAGCACCACCTGGTCGGTGAAGGTGATCGGGCGCTCCAGCAGGGTTCGGCCGTCCGGCATCGCCCCCACCGGCACCGACTGGTTGGCGAGCTGGAGGTCGGTGATGACCACCTCCGGGACCACTTGGTTGGCGCCGATCTCGGGCGGGAAGAAGGCGTTGAAGCCGCCGATGCCGCCGAACAGCATCTCGCCGGATGCCGTCCGCAACGCGGCGCCGCCGTTGAACTCGTTGCTCTGCAGTCCGTCGCGGACGTCGAAGTTCCGGAACTCGCCGGTGGTCGGGTCGAAGCGGGACAGGCCCTTCGTGGAGCTCACCCAGAGCCGGCCCCGCTCGTCCTCGAGCAGGGCGTAGACCGAGTCGCTGGCGAGGCCGTCGGGCTCCCGGAATCGGGTGAAGCTCCCGGCCAGGTCGTCGAGGCGGCTGAGCCCGCCGCCGAAGGTCCCGAACCACATGGTGCCGTCGGCGCTCTCGAGGATCGCGAACACGTGGTCGGCGCTCAGGCTGGTCGGGTCGGCGGGGTCGTGGCGGTAGCGGACGAAGCCGGTGGTGTCCGGGTCGAGCCGGTTGAGGCCGCCGCCCTGGGTGCCCACCCACAGCCTGCCGCGACGGTCCTGGTGCGCGAGCCGGATGAAATCGTGGCTGATGCTGGTCGGGTCGTCCGGGTCGTGGCGATGGTGGGTGATGGCCCCGGTCGCGGGATCGAGCCGGTCGAGGCCGCCGCCGAAGGTCCCGATCCAGATCGCGCCGTCGCGGTCCTGCATCACCGAGCGGAGCTGGTCGTGGCCGAGGGAGCCGGGGTCGTCGGGGTCGTGGCGGAGGTGGCTGAAGCGGCCGGTGGCGCGGTCGAGGCGATCCAGGCCGCCGCCGTTGGTGGCGATCCAGAGGCGCCCCTCGCGGTCGCCGAGCAGGGCGCGGACGGTGTCGTGGCTCAGGCTCGAGGGGTCGTCGGGGTCGTGCCGGTACTGCCGCCAGTGTCCCGAGGCGCGATCGAAGCGGTTGAGCCCGCCGCTGTCGGTGCCGATCCACAGCACGCCGTCGGGGTCCTCGTGGAACGACCACACGATGTCCTGGCTCAGCGAGTCGGGGTCGTCGGGGTCGTGCCGGAAGGTGCGGAAGCCCTTCTGCGAGACGTCGAAGAAGCTGAGGCCGCCGCCGTAGGTGCCCACCCAGAGCACGCGCGAGCGGTCCTGGAGGAGCGAGTAGATTCGGTCCGAGCTCAGGCTGAAGCGGTCGACGGGGTCGTGGCGCCAGCTCGCGAAGGTCCCGCCCGTGCGGTCGTAGCGGTTCAGCCCGCCACCGTCGGTGCCCACCCACAGGGTGCCCTCGTGGTCCTCGCACAGGGAGGTGACGAGGTCGTGGCTCAGAGTCTCGGTGTCGTCGGGGTCGTGGCGGTGGTGCTGGAAGCGGCCGGTCGCGCGGTCGAGCCGGTCGAGGCCGCCGCCGTAGGTCGCGACCCAGAGGGCGCCGCCGCGATCCTCGAGGATGTCGAGGACGCGGTCGTCGGCAAGACTCGTGGGGTCGTCGTCGTCATGGCGGTAGACCGTGAAGCCGGTCGCCCCCGGGTCGAGGCGGTTCAGCCCGCCGCCGTTGGTGCCCACCCACAGGGTGCCGGCGCGGTCCTCGAAAATCGCCCGAACGTCGTCGTGGCTGAGGGCGCCGGGCGTGTTGGGGTCCGAGCGGTGGTGGATGAAGCCGCCGGTGGCCCGGTCGAGGAGGTCGAGGCCGCCCCCCTGGGTGCCCACCCAGAGCCGGCCCAGGCTGTCCTCGAGCACGCAGCGGACCGTGGCCGCTCCGAGGCTGGACGGTTCCTTCGGATCGTGGAGGTACCTGGTCGCGGTCTCGGTGCTCGGGTCGAAGCGGTTGAGCCCGTTCTCGAAGGTGCCGACCCACAGGTTGCCCTGCCGGTCCTCGGACAGGGCCTTGAGCTCGTTGTAGCTCAGGGACCGCTCGTTTCCGGGCTCGTGCTTGAAGACCACGAAGCGGTGGCCGTCGAAGCGGTTGAGGCCGTCCTCGGTGGCGAACCACAAGAAGCCCGTGCGGTCCTGGACCATGCGCTCGATGATGCTCTGGGAGAGCCCTTCGTCCAGGGACATGCGCCCGAAGTCGATGGGCTCGTCGCCGGCCGCGATCGCCGAGGCAGCGAGCACGATCAGGGCGAGTACCGACGGGGCGTGGCGTGAGCCGCTCATGGAGGCGAGGAGAGTTTATAGGTTGAAGTCCACATCAGGAAACCCTCACGTTGATCTATCCTTGTGGTTGTACGATGAGAGTCGAGCAGAGGGTTTGGAGCCGGGACGACGGCTGGCGGGTTCTGGGCGTGCCGGTGCTCGGGGCCAGGGCCCAGCTGGTGCTGGCCTTCGGTGGCACCGCGGTTCTGGGCACCGGCGGCAGGCTCGAGGAGCTCGATGCCGCCTACCCGGGCGCCGTGATCGTCGGCTGCTCGACCGCGGGCGAGATCTGCGGCACCCACGTCGGCGACGACACCATCGTCGCCACTGCCATTGCCTTCGAGCACACCGCGGTGCGCGCTGCGCACCTACGGCTCGGCGAGGTCGGCGACAGCCGCGAGGCCGGTTGGGTGCTCGCGGAGAAGCTGGCCGGCCCGGATCTCAACCACGTCCTGGCCTTCTCCGACGGCCTGGCGGTCAACGGCAGCGAGCTCACCCGCGGCATCGTGGGCGGGCTTCCCGGCGGCGTCCAGGTCACCGGAGGCCTCGCGGGCGACGGGCGGGACTTCCGTGAGACGCTGATCGTGACCGGTGCCGACGCCTCCCCGCGGAGGGTGGTCGCCGTGGGCCTGTACGGCGAGCGGCTGTTCGTCGGCTGCGGGTCCGTCGGCGGCTGGGACCCCTTCGGACCCGAACGCCTCGTCACGCGCTCCCGGGGCAACGTCCTGTACGAGCTCGACGGCCGCTCCGCCCTGGAGCTCTACAAGCGCTACCTGGGCGAGTACGCTGCGGACCTGCCGGCGAGCGCCCTGCTCTTTCCCCTCAGCCTTCGCTCATCGGCTGGGAGCGCTCCCCTGGTGCGGACGGTGCTCTCCATCGACGAGGCCGGCGGGAGCATGACCTTCGCCGGCGATCTGCCGGAGGGCCAGTACGCCAGGCTCATGAAGGCCAACTTCGAGCGGCTCATCGACGGCGCCAGCGACGCCGCCCGGGCCTCGTACGATGCTCTCGGGTCGAGGAACCCCGGGCTCGCCCTGCTCATCAGCTGCGTCGGCCGGAGGATGGTCCTCCAGCAGCGGGTCGAGGAGGAGCTCGAGGCCGTGCGCGAGGTGCTCGGCGCCGAGACGGTTCTGACCGGCTTCTACTCCTATGGCGAGATCGCCCCGTTTTCGCCCGCCGCGGGCGCCGAGCTCCACAACCAGACCATGACGATCACGACGCTGCTGGAGATCTGACCGTGCACAAGCTCCTCAAGCGGCAGCTCGCCAAGGTCTTCGGGAACCTCGGTGAGACGCCCCGGGAGCTGCAGCCCTTCCTCGACGTGGTGAACCGCGCCTACGAGCAGTTCGACGACGACAGGGTCCTGCTCGAGCGCTCCCTCGACCTGACCTCCCAGGAGCTGCTCGAGGCCAACCGCGAGCTGAGGACCTACGCCACCGAGCTCGAGCGGCGGGTCGCCGAGCGCACCGCCGAGCTCGAGGCGACCAACCGCGAGCTCGAGCTCGAGATCGCCGAGCGGATCGCGGCCGAGAAGGCGGTGGGGGAGTCCGAGGAGCGCTACCGGTCGCTGTTCGCGGGCAGCAAGGACGCGATCTACATCAGCACGCCGGGTGGCCGGTTGATCGACATCAACCCGGCCGGGATGGAGCTCTTCGGCTACGACGGTCTCGAGGAGATCCTCGAGGTCGACGTCGGCCGCGACCTCTACCGCAGCGCCGAGGCCCGGCGGAGCTTCCTCGACGAGGTCGATCGGGTCGGGTTCGTGCGCGACGGCGAGCTCGAGGTGGTGCGCAAGAACGGCGCCGTGCTCACGGTCCTGGCCACGACCGCCGCGGTGCGGGACGAAGCCGGCGAGGTGGTCGCCTACCGCGGCATCCTGCGGGACGTGACCGCCCAACGCCGGCTCGAGCAGGAGCTGCTCCAGGCGCAGAAGATGGAGGCGGTCGGGCGGCTCGCGGGCGGCGTCGCCCACGACTTCAACAACCTGCTGACCGCGATCCTGGGGTACAGCGAGCGGCTCGCGGCCAGCCACCCCGGCACCGTGGTGGAGACGGACGCACGGGCGATCTCCGCTGCGGCCCAGCGAGGCGCCGAGCTCACCAGCAAGCTTCTCGCCTTCGGCCGCCGCCAGGTGCTGCGGCCGGTCGTCTTCGACGTCAACGAGCTGCTGCGGAGCATGCGGGATCTGCTGCGCCGCGTCATTCCGGAGGACGTGGAGATCGAGCTCGACCTCGACCCGTTGGGCGTGCCCGTCGAGGCCGACCGGACCCAGGTCGAGCAGGCCGTGGTCAACCTGGCCATCAATGCCGGCGACGCCATGCCCGCGGGCGGCACCCTGACCCTCCGGACGCGGCTGCTCGAGGTCGGCGATGAACGGTCGCTTGTGGCCCCGGGGCTGGAGCCCGGCAGGTGGGCTCATCTGGCGGTGCGCGACACCGGCGTCGGCATCGCACCCGAGGTCGTGGAGCACGTCTTCGAGCCCTTCTTCACCACCAAGGACGCCACCCGCGGCACCGGCCTCGGCCTGGCCACCGTCTACACCGCTGTGACCCAGAGCGGCGGCCACGTCGACATGACCACCGAGCTCGGCGTCGGCACCTGCTTCGACCTCTTCTTCCCCCTCGCCGGCCGCTTGGAGCGGGAGACCGTGCCGGAGGTCCGGCAACCGGCTCCGACGACCGGGACCGAGCGCCTGTTGCTGGTCGAGGACGACCCCGGCGTCCAGCAGGTGCTGCGCGAGCTCCTCGAGGAGCGGGGCTACTCGGTCCTTGCCGCCCCGGACGGAGCCGCTGGCCTCGAGCTCGTACGGGGGCGGGAAGGGCGGGTGGATCTGGTCCTCACCGATGTCGTCATGCCGCGAATGAACGGCATCGAGCTCGCCCGCCGGCTGCGCGGCGAGAGCCCCGGCATCAAGGTGCTGCTCATCTCCGGCCACGCCAAGGACCACGAGACCATCGTCCAGGAGTCGCTCGCCGGCGACGGCTGCTCCTTCCTGCAGAAGCCCTTCACCCCGGACACCCTCGCCCGGGCGGTGCGTGAGCTGCTGGACGCGGATTCCTGACCGTCGGACTTTCGCGCTACACTTGCGCCCGCCCGATCGCCCTTTCACCGAGGGAGCCACATGCCAGGCCACATCGACTCCACCACCCCGGACGCCGACACTCTGGGCCGGGTCTTCGAGTCCGCCATCCCCTTCAATCGACTGCTCGGCCTGCGCTGCCTGGAGATCGTGGCGGGTAGCGTCCGGGTCGAGCTGCCCTTCCGGCCCGAGCTGATCGGCAACCCGGAGATCCCGGCCCTGCACGGCGGCGCCATCTCCGCGACCCTGGACACCACCGGCGGCCTGGCGGTGTGGTCGCAGGCACGGCCCGCCGACCGCGTCTCGACCATCGACCTCAGGGTCGACTTCCTTCGCCCGGGCCGGCCCGAGCCGGTGATCTCGGTGGCCAGGGTCATCCGGCTCGGCAACCACGTCGGCGTCGCCGAGCTCCGGGCCTTCCACCCCGACGACGAGGACCGGCCCATCGCCGCCGGCACGGGTGTGTACAGCGTCAAGCGGGACAACGGCGCCGACCGTCGCGCCCGCTGGGCGTGGCAGGAGGACTGACGCCATGACCGAGCCCGCGATCCAGGACTTCTACCCGGACGACCTCAGCCACTGCTACGGCTGCGGCCGCCTCAACCCGAGGGGCTACCAGCTCAAGACCCGCTGGGACGGCGACGAGACGGTGTCGGTCTTCACCCCACGGCCCGAGCACACCGCCATTCCGGGCTATGTCTACGGCGGCCTCATCGCGTCCCTGGTCGACTGCCACGGCACCGGCACCGCTGCCGCCGCCGCCTACCGCGCGGCCGGCCGCGAGCCCGGCACCGAGCCCGCCTTCCGCTTCGTCACCGCGTCGCTGAACGTCCGCTACCTCAAGCCGACGCCCATGGGCGTGCCGCTCGAGGTGCGCGGCCGGGTCGAGGAGATCAAGGGCCGCAAGGTGGTCGTCAGCGCCACGGTCAGCGCCGCCGGCGAGGTCTGCGCCACCGGCGAGGTGGTGGCGGTGGAGATGCCCGAGCACATGACGCCGAAGCCGGCGGGATGACGGCGCTGCGGCGTCAGGCGTCCAGGACCTCGCGCACGGCGGCCAGCAGCTCGTCGCGCCGGAACGGTCTGGTGAGCAGCGGCGTGTCCGGGCCGGCGCCGGCGCCGGCGAGCTCCGGGCTGTAGCCGCTGGTCCGCAGGACCTCGACCCGAGAGCGGGGTTACCATTCAGGAAGACACGGGGGTGTGATGGCGATTACCATCGGAGTGGGGAGGTGACCCGATGCCACGTGTCGTGATGTTCGACGGCCTCGGAGGGCCGGAGGTCCTGCAGCTGGTCGAAGAGCCTACCCGGGAGCCGGGGTCGGGCGAGGTCCGGATCCGGGTCGCCGCCATCGGCCTCAACCGGGCGGAGATCTTGTTCCGCGAGGGAACCTACCTCGCCCGGCCCGAGCTGCCGTCCCGAATCGGCTACGAGGCCGCCGGGACGGTGGCCGCGGTCGGGTCCGGCGTCGCCGGCTGGCGGGTCGGCGATCGCGTCGGCACCCTGCCCACCCTGTCCATGTCGAGCCACGGGGTGTGGGCCGAGGAGGCCGTGGTGCCCGCCAGGGCGTTGGCCGCCACGCCGCCGAGCCTCTCCGACGCCGAGGGCGCCGCGATCTGGATCGCCTACGGGACCGCCTGGGGCGGCGTGCTCGAGGCCGGCGGGCTCCGGGCCGGCGACGCCGCCCTCATCACCGCCGCCTCGTCGAGCACCGGCGTCGCTGCGATCCAGCTCGCCAAGCGGGCCGGGGCGGCCGCCATCGCCACCACCCGCACCGCCGCCAAGCGGGCCGCGCTGGTCGAGCTCGGTGCCGACCACGTCATCGTCACCGACGACGAGGACCTGGTCGGGAGGGTGGGTGAGATCACCGGCGGGGCCGGGGTGAATGTCGTCTTCGACCCGGTCGCCGGTCCCGGGATCGAGACCCTGTGCGAGGCCGTGGCCCCCGGCGGCAAGGTGGTGATCTACGGCTCCCTCGCCGCCGGCACGACCCCGTTCCCGTTCCGGCAGGCGCTCATGAAGGGGCTGTCCGTGCGCGGCTACACCATTTTCGAGACCCTCACCGACCCGGCCCGATGGGCCCGGGCCGACGCGGACCTCCGGGCCGGCTTCACCGACCGCAGCCTGACGCCCGTCATCGCCGAGCGCTTCCCCTTCGACCGCATCGTCGACGCCCAGCGCTTCATGGCTTCGAACCGCCAGATCGGCAAGATCGTCGTCGAGGTGTGACGCCGGACCGCTGCGCCGGCGTCGCGGAAAACCGGGCTCGCCGCCAGGGTCAGGTCGAGGGGAGGGAGGGTGTAAAACCCTCCCCTACGAGGCGAACCCGGGGTCGGCGCCGGGAAGCGGTTTCGGGCCGTGGTGCCAGGCTTCGGGGTGTCGTTTCGGGTTTCGGCTGGCGCCGCCGCCCTGCTCGTAGGGGCGGGTTTTACACCCGCCCTCACGGTGGGCGCTGCTGCAGCTGGGAGGGTCGAGAGATTCGCCCGCGTCCCGGCGCTGAGGCGCTACTGTGCCCCGGCGGCGGCGGTCGGCAACGCCGACTCGGCCACCACGTCGCGGAGCCGGTCGGGGTGGTCGGTGAAGATCGCGTGCACCCCCATCCGGACGAGCCGGCGCATCTGGCGCTTGGAGTTGACGGTGTAGACGCTCACCGGCAGGCCATGCCGGTGGCAGCGCTCCACCAGCTCCGGTGTCACCTCGTCGGTCGACAGGTTGAGGCCTCGCGCCCCGACCTCCTGGACGACCTCCAGGGGGTCGAGGCCGGCGTGCAGCCCGTCGTTGAACAACGACACCGTCACGACCTCCGGGTCGGTGAGCTTCATCCGGCGCAGCGCCTCCGGCGCGAACGACGACACCACCACCTGGTCGAGCATGGCGTGGCTGCGAATCAGGGCCGCGACCTTGGCCACGGCGTCGTGCTCGACCGCCTCGGGCTTGATCTCGACGTTGAGGAGCATCCGACCCTTCGCCAGGGCGAGAACCTGGTCCAGGGTCGGCACCCGCTCGCCGGCATAGCGTGGTCCGAACCACGAGCCGGCGTCCAGGCCGGCGATGGCGGCGAGCGGCAGCGCCGTGGCCGGTCCACGGCCGTCGGTGGTGCGGTCGAGGGTGTCGTCGTGGAGGCAGATGAGGTGGCCGTCGGCGGTGACCGTCACGTCCACCTCGACCATGTCGGCGCCGGCGGCGATCGCCCAGCGCACCGCGGCCAGGGTGTTCTCCGGCGCGACCGCCGAGAAGCCGCGGTGGGCGATGACCCGTGTGGGGGTGTCGAGCCTCATGAATGTCTCCACGGTCGCGGGTCGGAGGTTCTCGGGGATTCCCACGCCCGCCGTCATGGCAAGCCCGAGCACCGCCGATACCACCGCCGTCCAACGCACCGCAGAGATAGTATTCGATCTTCGGTTTGAAGTTACCGTGAAGGTGTTTCGACGCAGGGGTGTTCCGGGCCCGCCCCGGCAACGGCCTGCGGATGATCACGTCGGCCGCTCCTGTCGCGTCCGGTGATCGGCCGGGGCTTGGGTCGCTTCGGAAAGGCCCTCGCGCGTTCGGGCCGGCGCGATAAAATGGCGCCATGAGCGGACCTCGCCAGTACGACGCCCTCGAGGCCTCCGAGCTGTTCTGCCCGACCTGCCGCCGCGCCCAGCCGGTGCGCCGTCACCTGCTGCTCGTTCTGCCGAGCGGCAACAAGTACGAGTACCGGTGCGCCGTCTGCGGCACCCCAGTCGGCGCCAAGGACGACTCCGACGCCTCCGAGTACAACGCCATTCTCTCCGGCCGGCGCCTCAAGTAGCCCCTTTCCCCCGCCCCCGACTTGACGAACTCCTCCACACGGTGCCAGGTACGGCGACTTGACAAACTCGGTCCCGGGTAGGCGAGGCGCTACCTTTTCCGGAGTTTGTCAAGTCGCCGTACCTGGCACGGTATGTCGGGAGTTTGTCAAGTCGCCGTGGCTGGCGGGGCGTCGGGCAGGGTGTGGGAAATGAAAAACCCCTCCGCGGGGGAGGGGTTCGAGGTCGGGTGGAAGTCAGCCTACCACCGGTTGCCGCCACCGTAGCCGCCACGGCCGCCGCCGCCGCCGCCACCGCCACGGTTGCGCTCCTTCGCCTGGGCGACGTCGACGCGAATCGTCCGGCCGTCGAGCTCGGTGCCGTTGAGGGCGGCGACGGCCTGGTCGGCCGCCTCGTCGTCCTCGAAGGTGACGAACCCGAAGCCGCGCGAGCGGCCGGTGTCGCGGTCGCTGACCACGACCGCTTCGGCGATCTCGCCGAAGGGCGCAAAGGCCTCGCGCAGGCCCTCGTCGGTCGTGTTCCAGCTGAGACTTCCAACAAACAGTTTCTTGGCCATTCTCTCTTCTTCTCCGTGGGTGCGCCGTTCGGTGGCGCTCCCGTCTCGCAGGTCGCGGCGAGCTCTGCGCCCGCCCAAGCAGACGCCGGCCCCGACGGCCGGCAACACGCGATGAAACATATCAGACATCATCCTGTATTTCCAGCAGGTTCACCTGATTCGTCGAAAATCGGCGGATCCGGCACGGTCGCGGCGCACTCGGGAACGCCCCCAGAAGAGCCCCGGAAAGTCCCCGAGGGGCTGATTGCCATCCTGGTCCGGGCACGAAAAACCCCTCCGCGAGGGAGGGGTCGTGGGCTGTGGGCCGGAAGTTCTACCAGCCGCCGCGGCGGTCGTAGCCGCCGCGGCCACCACCACCACCACCACCACCACGGTTGCGCTCCTTGGCCTGGGCGACGTCGACGCGGATGGTGCGGCCGTCGAGCTCGGTGCCGTTGAGCGCGGCGACCGCCTTGTCGGCCGCGTCGTCATCCTCGAAGGTCACGAATCCGAAGCCGCGCGAGCGGCCGGTGTCGCGATCGCTGATGACGACGGCTTCGCTGACCTCGCCGTGGGCGGCGAAGGCCTCGCGGAGGCCGCGGTCGTCGGTGTTCCAGCTCAGGCTTCCAACAAACAGTTTCTTCGACATGACTCTCTTCTCTCCGTGGGCGCTGCCGTTCGGTGGCCCGCCCGTCCCGCACGTGGCGACGGACTGTGTGTCCGTCCAAACAGGAGCCGGCCCCGTTGGCCGGCAACAGACGCCGCACCATATCAGACATTCCGGAATCCTCCAAACCGCCTCCCGATGGCGAAGGGCCCGCGGCGTCGGCGGAGTCGTAGCGGAGCACCTGCGACCGATGCGGCTTGCCTGCGTGACCCGGGTCACGGGGGTGGCCGCCAGGCCCTGGCAGAAGAGACTCCGTCGCACTATATTGAACTCAGCGGCTCCCGCAGACGACCGGCCCCGCCCCTGCTCGACAACGGCCGAGCCGTCCCCGGAGTCGTGGGAGGTGAACATGGGAAGCTCCGGCAAAGTGTGGTCCATTGTCCTCGCCGGCGGTGAGGGCTCGCGACTGAGCCAGATCTCCGTCGACCCCAGGGGTCGCACGGTCCCCAAGCAGTTCTGCAGCGTCCGCGGCGGCGAGTCGCTGCTTCAGAAGGCCCTTCGTCGGGCGCGGTCCCTGGCGGGTCGGGAGCGGTCCCTGGTCGTGGTGGCGGCGGAGCACCGGTGCTGGTGGGCAAGCGAGCTCGCGGGTCACCCGGAGGAGAACGTTGTCGTCCAACCCTGCAACCGGGGTACCGCCTGCGGCGTCATGCTGCCGCTCATGCAGATCCTGGTCCGTGATCCCGAGGCCGTCGCCGTCGTCCTGCCGTCGGACCACGTGGTCGCTGACGAGAGCACGCTCCTCGGCTCCATGCGACGGGCGATCGAGCACGCCCGGCAGGAGCCGCAACGCCTGGTGCTTCTCGGCCTCAGGCCTGAGCGGCTGGACACCGAACTCGGCTGGATCGCCCCGGTGTCGCGGGACCTCGCCCCGGTGCGCAGCGTCGCCCGCTTCGTGGAGAAGCCGAGCCACGACGTGGCCGAGCAGCTCGTGCGCGACGGCGCCCTGTGGAACAGCTTCATCTTCGCCATGCGGGCGTCGAGCCTCTTCGAGCTG
This sequence comes from Candidatus Methylomirabilota bacterium, assembly GCA_035464095.1. Lineage (GTDB taxonomy): Bacteria > Acidobacteriota > Thermoanaerobaculia > Thermoanaerobaculales > Sulfomarinibacteraceae > JAHECW01. The sequence continues at coordinate 30,072 of DATHSO010000215.1, forward strand.
ATCCGGTGGGCACTGCCGTGGCTGACCCGAATGTTCACCTACAGCCTCATCGACGAGGATCGCGGAACCCCGGCCGAGCGGATCTCCCGACTGTACAGCCGCCTGCCGAGTGTCGATTTCTCTCGGGCGGTCCTCCAGGAGGCCGGCGAGAAGATGCGGGTGCTGGCCGTGCCCCCGTGCGGCTGGACCGACGTGGGGACTCCCGAGGGGGTCGCCCGCTGCGCCTTCGGCGACTCGGCGAGCGGTGCCGCGGCGAGCCCGGCCCCGGTCGCCGGGGTCCGGCCTCCCCTCGACCTGGCGGAGGCGCTGCGCACCTACCAGAAGGGCGCCGGCTTCGACGGCCGCCAGTCGCTACCGGAGAGCTGACACCGCGTTCGAGTCCGGGTTCGCTGGCACCGAGGGACCTCGCTGTGACCCCGAGCCCGCCCTGCCGAAAGGGCGAGTGGAGAATCCTCTTACCGCCAGGTGGCCGTTGACCCCAAACTCGTTCACCTGGTTGCACGGCTTCCCCGGCGGCGGCGTGTGGTAGCGTTGAGGACAAGCGAGAGAGAACCGAGGTGCGCCGACACGTCTCAGCGCTTCACGCCGTGCTCTGTGCGGCGCCGCCGGCCGGCGGTGGCGGTGAGGGGGGATCATGCTGATTCTCCACCTCGGGATCGGCCTGCAGTGGCTCGGTGCCCTGCTGCTCACCGCCCTCTTCCTGCTGCTCACCCGATCGCTGAACAGGCCGTGGCTGACCATCTGGCTCGCCGCCTGGGGCTGCCTGCTCGGAGCGATGTCGGCGCTGCGGATCGCCTTCACCCTGGACCCCAACCCGAAACCACTGATAATGGCCTATCTCGCGCTCGAGTACGGCTTCGGCCTGCTCCTGCTCGCCGGGATGGCCAGCTTCGCCGGCGGTCGCAGGCTGCGAGCGCGCGACGCCCGGTTCCTGACGCCGTTCATGGTCTTCGCCGTGATTGCGCCCCTTCTCGTGGACAACTTCAACCGGCTGTTCAGCATCCACGCCGGTGTGCTGGCCGGGCTGTTCGGCGCCACCCTGTGGGCGGCGTGGCGGGCGCCGAGGGAGGATCGCGGTCCCGGGCTCGTGGTGGTGACGGTCGCCCTGTCCGGGCTTGCTCTGGTCTTCCTGCACTACGTTCCGACCTTCGCGATGGCCGCGGCGCCATCCCCCCCGCGGTGGTTGGACTATCTGACCCGGGCCGCTTTCCTCGACCTGATCCTCGAGCTTCTGCTCGGCATCGGGTCCGTCATGGTGACCCTCGAGCGGATCAACCGCGAGCTCGAGCAGGCGAACCGGCGCCTGGCGCTCCTCGCCCGCCAGGACCCCCTGACCAATGCCCTCAACCGGCACGCCTTCCAGAGCATGCGCGCCGGGAACGTGTGCTCCGAACGCGGTGTGGTCGTCGTGGTGGACGTCGACAACCTCAAGGGGATCAACGACACCGCCGGCCACGCGGCGGGCGACCGGGCGATTCGGGCAGTGGCCACGGCGTTGCGCTCCCTCATCCGCTCCGACGACCTGCTCTTCCGCTGGGGGGGCGACGAGTTCGTGGTGGTGCTGGCCCGGGTCGACGAGGCCCAGGCGGCGGTCCGGCTCGAGGGCCTCGACGGTCAGCTGAGCCAGGCTCGGGTCGAGGGTGGGTTGGCCGACCACCCCCTCGCGGTTTCGTACGGGCTCGCCGCCTTCGCCTCTCTGGAGGAGCTCGACGCCGCCGTAGCCGTTGCCGACGAGAGGATGTACCGCCGGCGGCGCGAAGGGCGCGACCGTGAGGCGGTCGGGCCAGCCCGGGTCCTGTCGCGGCTCGCCACGGATCCGCACTGACCATCCCTCTCGCCCAACCGAGTTTGTCAAGTCACCCCCCGCACGGTGCCAGGTACGGCGACTTGACAAAACCACCGCCGGCGCCGGCAGCCGCAGGCTCCGGGCGAGTTCGTCAAGTCGCCGTACCTGGCACCGTGTGAGGGGAGTTTGTCAAGTCGGGGGGGGTGAGCGGGATTAGTTCCAGTGCTTGACCTGAGGCCAGAGGTCGTCAAGGGGAACCGTGATGCCGCGAGCGACGTGGATGGGCCGGTTCTCCTCGGCCATGCCCCAGGGGTGGAAGTGCCGGCCGGCGACCTCCACCGAGTCGAAGATCTCGGCGAGGCCCTCCTCGCTGCTTTGGAGCACGATGACCACCTCGCCGGTGCAGTCGCCCGGGCCCCAGAAGAAGTAGGTCTGGTGGCCGCTGATGGCCCGGGGCAGGCCGTGCTCGGGCCCGAAGTGGTTGATCGCTCCGGCCTCGCCGTAGTTGGTGGCGAAGATGCACGCCACCGCACGCTCCTCGGGGGGCAGGGCATGGTAGATGCGGGCCACTTCATCGACCAGCTCAGGCCACCCGAACTGGTCGCCGATCATCTGCGGCAGCGGCCCGACGTGGGCGACCTCGGTCTTGCTGGGCGCGAAGCCGAGGCGCTGTTGGTACGCGACGTAGTCGTCCGGCTCCAGCAGCGGCATGAAGAGCGGTGCAGTGACCGCGCCGAGGACCACGATGACCGCGAGCACCGCCGCCCGGGCCACCACGCGCCCCCAGCGTACCGGGATCGCGCCGAGCCAGCACTCCAGAGCCACTCCGCCCGCCGCCAGAGCCATGGGGTAGATCGGTGCCACGTAGTAGGACTTGCCTTTCAGTGCGAGCAGGGCCGCGAAGACCACGACGAAGATCCAGCCGAGGGCCCTGAAGCGCCGGCCGCGGCCGAAGAACAGGAACCACAGCCCGGCCAGCCACACCGGCGCCAGCACCGGGTGGATGATGACCACCTGCTCGGCGATGAACGCCCCGGGCGCGAGGGCCACGTTCTTGCCCATTTCGCGGACGTTCCGCAAGTCCTCGAGCGTCGGGAAGTCGTTGGCCGCCTGCCAGATCAGGTTCGGCAGGAAGATCAGCAGCGCGATTCCGGCCCCGAACCAGATCCAACGCCTGCCGAGCTCGCGCCGCAGCGGGGTCAGAAGCACCGCCACCGCCGTCGCGAAGCCGAAGAACAGGGTCGAGTGCTTGGTCATGAGCCCGAGCCCCGCCAGCACCCCGAACAGCAACCACCAGCGCGAGTCGCCGGTGCGCACGATGTGCACCAGCACCAGCGCGCAGCCGGTCCAGACCAGGGGCTCGAAAGCGTTCATGGTGAACAGGCTCGCGAATGCGAGGAGGATCGGCGACACGATGACGGCGAGGCCGGCGACGGCCTGGGCGAAGGCGCCACCGCCGAGCTGGCGGGCGAGAACCACCGCCAGCGCCACCAGCCCGGCGCCTGCCAGGGCGGGCACCAGCCGCAGCAGCTCCAGCGACCCGCCGAGCTCGAGCACCGCCCGGGCGATCCACGCGATCATGGGCGCCATGTCCACGTAGCCCCACGCCAGGTGCCGCCCGCAGTCCAGGAAGTAGAGCTCGTCCCGGAAGTACCCGTACCGGCCGAGCAGCGGCAGGTGGATCGCCAGCTTGAGCACCACCAGCGCCAGCAGCAAGGTGCGGTTGAGCGGCCGCAGCGGCGGCATGGGGGCCAAACGGCGATCTGGTTGTTCGGGGCTCACGAAGCCAGTGTAACCCCGAGCGCCATCCCGTCAGAACGGCTGCGAGACCGCGAGCCAGATGGCGATGCCCCCGATCACCGGCGCCAGGGCGAGCAGGGTGGGAGCCCACTCGGGCTTGCGGCGAATCGGTACCACGACGACCGCCAGCAGCGCCCACATCAACATCTTGAGGTAGGCCCAGAGCGGGATCGCCCCGAAGTGGCCGAGCCGGGCCAGCAGCCCGAAGCCGGCGACGAAGATCAACGCCAGAGCGACGCCGTGGGCGATCGCCGCCGCCCGACGCATGGGCGGGCGCGCCGAGCCGGCGCCGGCTGCCAGCACACCGAGCGACGCGAACAGGACGATGACCCCGACGACGTGCAGGATGTTGTAGAACTCGTAGCTCATGTCGACTCCCGATCCGGTCAACACCGCGACTGCTCCGCCGGATTCCACTTTCGGAACCGCGGAGCCGCAGAAGCCAGGCAGGGATGCCTGGCGCTCCAAGTCCGGCTGGGCGCTCCAATCCCGCACCGCCGCTGCCCTTGGAGCGGCAGGCTTCCGAGCCTGCCGTCACGGGCGTTGAGTTCGCCGGCGCGCAGCGGGGCCCCAGCGCCGGTGACGCAAGGCAGGGATGCCTGGCGCCCCAAGCGCGGCCCGGCGACGCCGGGGAGGGCGGATCGGCGAAACCCGCGCCCACGACGGCGCCGCTCGAGCGTGCCGAGTGCGCCTGCGGTCAGCCGGCGGCCTGCTCCGGATAGGTGGCACGAAGGTGCTCGACGGAGCCCCGTACGAGCTCCTCGAGGACCTCGAGGTCGACGTCGGCGAGGCGCTTGATGTACAGGCAGCTCCCCGAGCTCGCCTTGTGCCTGCCGAGCCGGGCCATGAGCTCCTCGGCCCCCTGGAACCCGGCCATGACGTAGACCACGAGCTGGCGCTTGCGCGGCGCGAAGCCGGCGAGCATCCAGTCGCCCTCGCGGCCGCTGGCGTAGCGGTAGTGGTAGCTGCCGAAGCCGACGATGGACGGCCCCCACATCGCCGGCTCGGCCCCCGTGACCCGCGACATCAGCTCGGCGAGGGCGTGACAGTCAGCTCGCCTCTCCTCGCCGTCGATGCCCGCGATGAAGTCGGCGACGCTCGCTCCGGTGGGCTTCGTCTTGAGCTCCGCCACGGTCGCCGCCTCAGCCCGCCGCGTCGTAGGCGCTGCGGAGCCAGCCCGCGAGCTCGTCGTCGACCTCGTCCGGCGAGCTCAGGCGGACCTTGTACTGGCACATTCCACCCGGCTTCTGGGCGACCAGCCGCCCGCCGGCGGGCAGGTTCTTGGCGTTGAGACCGATCTCGACCTGGCTCTTCGTGGCCGGCCCGACCATGGCGAACTGCTTCTTCCGGCGCAGGCTGAGGTAGGTCTTCTTGGGTGCGATCTCGAAGTCGCCGAGCCCCGAGATCGCTGCCATGACCCGGTCGTGGACCGGACGCAGCTCCGCCTTGGGCCCGGCGTAGAGCACGTCAACCGCCGCGTCCGCGCTCGCCGGCGGGGCCGCGTCGGCGCCGCTCGAGCGCCGGAACAGGGTCACCAGGGTGTTGGCGTCGCCGTGGCCCAGGCCGAGCTCGCCCTTGGCGGCGTCGCGCAGCTGGCCGTGCTTGTCGAGGCCGGTCGAGGCGAGCCAGCCGTAGAGCTGGTCGAGGCTCCTGCCGGTCTTGGCCTGGATGTTGTCGAGCTGGGTCTGCAGTGCCTTGTCCACGTCAGCCATCTTCCTGCCTCCGTTTCCCGTTCCCGTCGGTGGGGGGTGGGTCTTCTTCTTTGTCGATACTCGGTCGCAAATGTGCTCTCTCATCAACCCGGTGTGCTTCAGTACGATTCCGGGGTCTGCCGGTCACGCGACCCGTTCGGTCGGGTGGTGGTCTCGGGTTCAGCGTCGACCCACGCAGATCAGGGTCGAAGGACCCCATGCGGTCAGGTGAACCTGGAACCACCGCCACGCTTGGAGCGGCAGGCTTCCGAGCCTGCCGTCACGGGCCTGGAGGCCGGCAGCGAGTTACGGAACCGCAGCGCCTCCCGTGACGCCGGGCAGGGATGCCTGGCGCTCCAATCTCGGCCTGACACTCCAAGATTGAAATTGAGAATATTTCTCGCTATAGTCCGGCGACCGGACAAGCGAGGTACGGCCATGCACGACGACACCAGGGCGCCGGGTGCGGACGACGACGAGACCATGGCGCCCGACGACCTCGGCGAGCACGAAACGCTGACGGGCCCGGGCGCCGCGGCAGCCGGCGACTCCGGACAGCCGGCCACCATCGGCCGCTTCCGCATCCTCGGCAAGCTCGGCCAGGGGGGGATGGGGGTGGTCTGGGAGGCCGAGCAGGACCAGCCGCGGCGGCGGGTGGCGCTCAAGGTCATGCGCCGCGACCACACCATCGACCAGCTCCACGTCCAGATGTTCCGGCGCGAGGCCGAGACCCTGGCCCGGCTCAAGCACCCCAACATCGCCGCCATCTACGAGTCCGGCCACACCGACGACGGCCACGACTACTTCGCCATGGAGCTGGTGCGCGGCCTCACTCTCGATGAGTGGCTCGCGCGGCGCCCGAAGCGGGCCGACGAGGCCGAGCTCGAGCTCCGGCTCCGCCTCTTCGGCACCATCTGCGACGCGGTCCACTACGCGCACCAGCGCGGCGTCATCCACCGCGACCTCAAGCCCTCCAACATCATCGTCACCGACGAGGGGAGCTCGTCGAGCAGCGGCGGCGGCAGCCGCGCGCTGCCGGCGCTCAAAATCCTCGACTTCGGCCTCGCCCGGATCACCGACTCGGACATCGCCGCCACCCTGGTGTCCGAGATCGGCGTCATCAAGGGCACCCTGCCCTACATGAGCCCGGAGCAGGCGCGGGGCGACGTCGCCGCCATCGACGTCCGCGCCGACGTCTACGCCCTCGGGGTGATCCTCTACGAGCTGCTCACCGGCCGCCGGCCCTACGACGTGTCGCGGGCCGCGCTGGTCGAGGCGGTGCGGGTGATCTGCGAGGAGCGCCCCCGGCCGCTCAGCGAGAGCTGGAGCGGTACCCGCCGGCCCGACCGCGACCTCGAGACCATCGTCGGCAAGAGCCTCGAGAAGGAGGCCGACCGCCGCTACGGCAGCGCCGGCGAGCTCGGCGACGACGTCGGCCGCTACCTCGCCTCGCAGCCGATCCTGGCCCGAACCCCGAGCGCCGCCTACCAGCTGACCAAGATGGTCCAGCGCAACCGGCTCGGTGCGGCCTTCGCCGCCACCGTGCTGGTGCTTCTCGTGGCGTTCGCGGTGACCGCCACCGTTCAGGCCCGGGCGGTCGCCCGCCAGCGCGACCGCGCCGAGCAGGAGGCGGCGAAGGCGCTGGCCGTGAACCGGTTCATGAGCGAGACCCTGAGTGCCGCCAACCCCTGGGGAGCCGGCTACGACGTGACCATCGCCGAGGCCTTGGACCAGGCTGCGGATCGAATCCCCACGTCGTTCGCCGACCAGCCCGTGGTCGAGGGCGAGGTCCGCCACACCCTCGGCACCGCCTACAAGAACCTGGGGCGCTACGACCGCGCCCGGCCGCAGCTCGAGGCGGCCTACGACGCCCGAACCCGGCTGCTCGGCGCCGACGACCCGGAGACCATCAACACCCTGTCGGCCCTCGCCGAGCTCGCCTGGCGGGACTCGCGCTACGACCAGGCCGTCGACCTCAGCCGCGACCTGCTCGAGCGCCACCGCCGCGTCTACGGCGACCCGAGCGCCCAGGTCGCGGGCACGCTCGAGGACCTCGGCCGCATCCTCACCGACGCCGGCCGATTCGAGGAGGCCGAGCGGGTGCTCGACGAAGCGCTCGCGATGACCGTCGGGCTCGACGGCGAGCAGTCCCTCCAGGCAGCCGCGTGCTACGACAACAAGGGGGCCCTGCTGCAGCTGTCACGAGGGGACTACGCCGCCGCCGAGGGAATGACGCGCAAGGCCCTCGATATCCGCCGGGCGGTGTCCGAGGCCGACACCATGGACACCGCCTCGGCGCTCAACAACCTCGGGGTCCTGATCCTCCTCCAGGGCCGCAACGACGAGGCCCTCCCGGTGCTCCAGGAGGCTGTCGACCTGACCCGGCGGGTCGGCGGCGACCTCCACCCCGAGTACGCCAAGGCCCTGGAGAACCTCGGCAACGTGTACTACCGGCAGCGGGAGTTCGACCGCACCCTCGAGCTCCTCGAGGAGGTCATGGCCATTCGTCGCGAGGTCCTCGGCGACGACAGCCCGGACGTCGCCCGCACCCGCAACAACCTCGGCATGGTGCTGATCGGCGCGGGCCGTCCCGACGAGGCCGAGGCGTCCCTGCGGCAGGCGGTCGCGGGCATGGAGCGCGCCTACGGGCCCGACCACCCGGACGTGGCCAGCAGCCACTGGAGCCTCGCCCACGTGCTCTGGCGCCAGGGCAAGCTCGACCAGGCCGAGGTCGAGCTGCGGGCCGCGGTCGCCGTCGCCGAGCGGGCGTACCCGGAGGGCAGTGCGGGCTGGGCGGCGTACCGGCTGCCGCTCGGCAACCTCCTCGCCGAGCGCGGACGCTTCGCCGAGGCCGAGCCGCTCGTGCTCGCCGCCCACGCGGCCTTCCTCGCCACCGAGGGCCCCGACGGCCCCCGCACCGCCGACGCCGCCGCCTGGGCGGTCAAGCTCTACGAGGCCTGGGGCCGCCCCGACGAGGCCGCGAAGTACGCCGCCGCCGACGAGCCCTAGCCTCCCGTGCCGCCCTTGGAGCGGCAGGCTTCCGAGCCTGCCGTCACGGGCGTGGAGGCCGGCAGCGCCCGGCGGAACCGCAGCGTTGTCGACGCCAGGCAAGGATGCCTGGCGCTCCAATTACGGCCGGGTGCTCCAATGCCGGCCGGGTGCTCCAATTTCGGCACGGTGACACCGTTGGAGCCGCTCTAGCCGTGGACAGCGGCGGCC
>DATHSO010000216.1:0-5565 GCA_035464095.1 Candidatus Methylomirabilota bacterium
CGGAGCTTCGGAAGCTCCGGCCCGGCTCTTTGAAAACTGCAGAGAAAAAGGCCCGCGCCGAATGGCGCGGGCCCTGACTGCGGTCTGAAGAGCGTTGCCTAGAATTCGATGCGGAAGCCGACCTCGTAGCGGCGGGGCAGCCACCAGGTGACGGTCTCGCCGACCTCGCGGCTGACGAAGGCCTCGGTGTTGAAGCTCTCGTCGGCCTCGTTGTCCAGGAGGTTGTAGACCGTGAACACCGCGGTGATGTCGAACTTGTTCAGGTTCCAGGTCTTGGAGCCCTGCACGTCGAGCTGCCAGATCGACTTGGTCTCGTACTCGCCGCGCTCCGAGATGAAGATGTCGGTGGTGCTCAGGAAGGCGCCGTCCCCGGTGCTGCAGTAGCTCAGGAGATCGGCATGGGAGGTGCCGAACTGGGCGAAGATCGGGTCGGTGGGGTCAGCGCCCTGAAGGTTGGCGCACGTGGAGAAGACACTCTGGTGTCCGGCCGACGAGTAGAAGCCGTCGAAGCCCACCGTCCAGTTGTGGGGGAACAGGTAGTAGCCGTTGAGCTTGAGGCGGTGCTCGCGGTGGTCGGGCAGGTAGCCCTCGCGGTTGAAGAAGTGGACGGGGTAGAAGTCGGCGAGCTCGGTCGCGTAGGACTGCAGCGCGCCGTTGGCGGTGTTGCCGTAGGAGTCGGAGTAGGTCCAGCTGGCGAGCAGGTGGAAGCGCTCGCGCCGGGTCTCGAGCTGGAGGATCCATGCCTCGTAGTCCCGGTAGAAGTCCTCGAAGTTGGTGATCATGAAGAACTCGCAGCCGGCGCCCGTGGTCCAGGAGGCCTCGTCGTCGAGGCTCGGCCGGACGCCGTCGCCCCACGCCCAGGAGTTGTTCGAGCAGGTGTCCTCGATGATGTTCTCGGTGCGCTTATTGACGTACTGCAGCTCGATGGAGGTGTCCCGCGCCACCTGGGTCTCGAAGGCGAGGATGTACTGGTCGGAGTGCGGGGTCTCCAGCTGGCCGACGCCAGCCTGGTCGAGGGTCTGGGCGGGCTCGTAGATGGTCGGCTCGGTCCGGTTGTCGAACAGCACGTACTCGAAGCCCTGGCCGTTGGTGAAGAAGATCGGCTCGCCGAAGGAGGCCGGGAAGTCCTCTGGGCTGCAGCGCAGGCCCCGGGTGGCGTTGCAGTAGAACTCCATGGTGTTGTAGTCGTGGTAGATCTCGGTCACGCCGGAGGCGAAGTTCGGGATCGACAGCGCCGTCGGGTCCATGAAACGGCCCGCGGAGGCGCGCAGCACGTACTTGGAGTTGCCGGCGATGTCCCAGGCGACGCCGAGGCGCGGCTGCCAGCTGTCCATGTCCGCGATGTCCTCACCGATGTGGTTGGCGAGGCCGACATTGTCGAAACGGATACCGGGCTTGACCGTCACGTTGGAATGGGGGCGCCAGGCGTCCTGGGCGAAGAAGGTCAGGATGTCGCCGGTCGAGGTGGTGGTGTCGCGGGCGGTCTCGAGGGGCTCCTTGAGGGTCATCCAGGCGTTGAAGTAGCCGTCGCCGTTGATGTCCTGGAACTGGTAGCCCCCCGGCACCGAGCCGTCGAGCTGGTCGCGGATGTAGGCGCCGCCGTTGTACCACGACGCGATGTCGAACTGCATGTCCGAGTACTCGGCGCCGACCTTGAACTCGTGGGAGCCGACGAAGTCGTCGACGAAGATGGTCGAGTTGAGGCGGTACTCGTCGCGGAAGCGGTCGTTCAGGGACGTCGACGGGTAGCTGTTGTAGAAGTACGGGTAGTCCTCGGGCGCCACCTGCCCCTGATCCTCGGTGCGGAGCGAGTGACCGCTGGTCTCGGTGTCGTCGTTGTAGGCGCCGGCGTTGATCTCGTTGGAGAAGAAGCCGATGGAGCCGTTGAGCAGGACCGACTCGGAGAGCACCGAGTTGAGCTCACCCTGCCAGATGTCCGAGGTCTGGTACTGGTTGCCGCGCGCCGAGATGTCGGTGAAGATGTCCGACCACAGGGTCACGTCGGCCGGCGCGCCCGAGTACTTGAGCACGGCCCGGTGGCTGTCGGCGACCTGCCAGGTGAGCTTGCCGATGTAGTTCCAGCCGTCGAACTCGCGGGGGAAGCGCACGCCCTGGTCCTGGCGCGAGGTGTCGACCTTCTCCAGCGACCCGAAGAACCACAGCCGGTCGCGCAGGATCGGCCCGCCGAGGGTGCCCGAGATGCTCTGGTAGAGCGAGTCCTGGGCATCGCGGTCGTAGTGGTCGCCGTTCTCGGTCATGTTCTGGTCGCGGTAGCGGATGTCCAGCGAGCCCGAGAACTCGTTGCCGCCCGACTTGGTGACCAGGTTGACGATGCCGCCGGTGGCCTGGCCGAACTCGGCCTCGAAGCCGCCGGTCTGGAAGTTCATCTCCTGGATGGCGTCGAAGTTGAAGTTGGTGCCGAAGGTCCCGGTGGTCGGGTCGGTGGTGTTGAGGCCGTCGATCAGGTACGAGTTGTCGCTGGTCGAGCCGCCGAAGACGCTGGCGTTGCCGCTGCCGGCCACGCCCGCCGCCTTGCCGAGCATGTCCAGGTAGTCGCGGTTGGCCGAGCCGACTGCCGCCTTCTGGAGGAACTGCTCGTCGAAGGTCACCGAGCTGTTGACCTGGGCGACGTCGACCACCGGCACCCGCGCGGAGACCTCGATCTCGCCTCCGAACTGCTCGGGGGCCATGTTGAAGATGATCTCTGCGGTTCGGTTGAGGGCCACCTGGACCTGCCCCGTCGCCGGCTGGAAGCCGACCAGGTTGGCCTCCACGGTGTACATGCCCACCGGCAGCAGGTTGAAGGTGAAGCGGCCGTTGGCGTCGGTGATCGCCACCTGCGGCCCGCCGATCAGCCGGTCGGAGGAGATCTGCACGGTCACCCCCGGCATCGGCAGCCCGTCGTTGTCGAACACCTCGCCGATCATGCGGCTGGTGGTGGCGGCGAACGCCCCCGCCGAGGCCAGCAGCGCTACGAGACACAGCGTCACGGTCACGCGTCGAACCATAAACACCTCCTGAGAAAAAACACATCGCCGATCCGTCGATCGGCCGGATTGCCGCGGAGAAGCTTGAAGCAGCTTCGTTTCCATCGTCGAATCATCGGATTTCCCGCCCCGGATGTCAACTGCAGCGGACCTGAAAGCGGGGCCGGACCGGGTTTCCAGACACGCGTCCGGAATCCCGGTCGCCCGAGCGGTCGCTCGCTCGAGTGGGTGCTACACTCCGCCGGCCCGTCGCCCGGGCCGCCGCGAGGGACCCTCCCGATGCACCGAGTCGCAACCGTCAGCTACCTCAACGCCCGTCCCCTCGTCGAGGGCCTGGAGTCCGAGCCCGACGTGACCATCGTCCGGCAGGTACCGAGTCGGCTGCTGGCGACCCTGGAGTCGGGCGAGGCCGACCTCGCGCTGTGCCCGGTGATCGATGTCCAGCAGTCCCGGACCGAGCTCGAGATCGTCCCCTGCGGAGCCATCGCCTGCGACGGCCCGGCGCTCACGGTCCGGCTCTTCAGCCGGGTCGAGGCGGCCGGAGTCCACCGGGTCGCGGTGGACGGCGACAGCCACACCTCGGCCGCCCTGCTCCGCATCCTGCTGGCGGACCTCTGCCCCGAGCCGCCGGCGGTGGTGCCCTTCGAAGGCGGTGCGGATCTCGCCGACCTCGACGCGGTGCTGCTGATCGGCGACAAGGTCGTCACCGCCCCGCCCGACCCCGCCGCCTTCCCGCACCAGCTCGACCTCGGGGAGGCGTGGAAGGAGCTGACCGGCCGCCCCTTCGTGTTCGCGGCCTGGTTGACCCGCGCCGGCGCCCGGCTCGGCGACCTGCCCGACCGGCTCGACCGGCTGCGCCGGGCCAACCGGAGCCGCCTCGCCGCCATCGCCCGCCGCCACGCCGCCGCCGTCGGCTGGCCGGAGGCCCTGGCCGAGCGCTACCTGACCCACAACCTCCGCTACGAGCTCGGCCCGCCCCAGCTGGAAGCGATCGACGCCTTCTGGCGCCGCTGCCACCAGCTCGACATCATCCACCACCTCCGCCCGATGAAACTGCACGGCAGCTTTATTTCTTAATTCTCAGTTCTTAATTCTCAATTATCGGACCCATTTCCATCCCGTTTTCAGGATGCCCTGCACCACCCGAAGCCATTGCCCTGCAACACAATCCCTCACCGCCCCAAAACTAAAAAATTCATAATTAAGAATTAGGAATTTAGAATTTAGAATTAAGAATTAAGAATTAAGAATTGAGAATCACATCGGCAGCACCCACGGCGCGAGCAGCAGCACCATGGCCGTGGTGACGAGGGCGCCCATGACGTTGAGCCAGATCCCGGCCCGGAACAGGTCGCCGGTGCTGACCCGGCCCGAGGCGATGACGATGACGTTGGGGGGCGTCGCCACCGGCAGCATGAAGGCGCACGACGCCGACACCGTCGCGGGGACCATGATCAGGTACGGGTGCACGCCGAGCACCGAGGCCAGGGCCGCCATCACCGGCATCAGCAGCGTCGCGGTGGCGGTGTTGGAGGTGAGCTCGGTGGCGGTGGTGGTGATCAGGCAGATCGCCAGCACCAGCAGCGGCAGGGGCAGCACGGCGAGGCCCGACAGGCTCTCCCCGAGCCAGCTGTCGAGCCCGGTGGCCCGGACCCCGTCGGCGATGGCGAAGCCACCCCCGAACAGCAGCAGGACGCCCCACGGGACCCCGGCCTCGATCTCCTTCCACTCGAGCAGGGTGCGCCCCCGGCCCTCGCCCGCCGGCAGCAGGGTCGTCAGCACCGCCGCCAGCACGGCCGGCACCGCGTCGGTGACCATGGAGGGGTCGTCCAGCAGCCCCCACCGGGCCAGCAGCTGGCTCCAGCCGGGGATCGTCAGCGTCCCGAGCTCGAGGCCGGAGCGGGTGACCCACGCGGCGGCGGTGACGAGGAACAGGCCCGCCACCCGCCGCTCGGCGCTCGACATGGCGCCGAGCGCGCGGCGCTCGGCAGCGAATCCGGAGCCGGGCTCCTCCGCCGACGGCAGGCCCCGGGCGAGGTAGAGAGCCACCAGCGGCAGCAGTACCGCCACCAGCGGCACCCCGAACAGCATCCAGCCGCCGAAGGTGATGGGCTCGGCGCCGGGGACCAGGCGCGGCGCCATGCCGGCGAAGACCAGGTTGGGCGGGGTGCCCACCAGGGTCCCGATGCCGCCGATTGAGGCGCCGTAGGCGACCGCCAGGAAGACCCTGGTGGCGGCGGCGGGGTGGTCGACGCGGCGGGTCACGGCCGCTGCGATCGGCAGCATCATCAGGGCGGTGGCGGTGTTGGACAGCCACATGGACAGCACCGCGGTGGCGAGCAGGAAGCCCCACACGAGGCGCTTCGGCGACGACCCCACGGCCGCCAGGATGGCCAGGGCCACCCGGCGGTGGAGGCCGCAGCGCTCCACCGCCAACGCCAGGACGAAGCCGCCGAGGAACAGGAACACCATGTGGTTGCCGTAATTGGGCGCCACGGCGGCGACCGCCCTCACGTCGAGCAGCGGGAACAGGACCAGCGGCAGCAGCGAGGTCGCCGCCAGCGGCGCCGCCTCGGTC
>DATHSO010000217.1:0-39039 GCA_035464095.1 Candidatus Methylomirabilota bacterium
GAGGCGCCGCTGGCGGTGTCCGGGAAGGTCCAGGTACCTCCCGGACCTACCGGGGCGGTGGTGATCTCGGGCTCGTCGAGCTCGGTCGCGGACAGCGGCACGAACTCCGGGCTGTTGGGATCGTTGGAGATGATCACCAGCTGGCCGTTGTAGGTGGCGTTGGTGTCGACGTCAGGGCAGAAGTAGACGTCGAGGCTGTTGTTCGAGCCGAAGGCCGGAATGGTGAGCGGGCCGGCGTTCTGGTTGAACCCCTGCTGGAAGAAGAACCGACCCTGGAGGGTGAGGCTCTGGATGTCGAGGTCGCCGCCACCGCTGTTGGTGAGCAGCAGGGAAACCGGCGGCGAGCAGGTGCCGGCCGGGGTCGGGTCGAAGGCGCCGAGGGACACGGCCAGGTTCGGCGCCACCACGCAGCTCTGGTCCTGGGGCACGTAGACCAGGGTCTGGGCCAGGGTGTTCTGGCAGCCCAGGGGCAGGTTGCGGACGGTGACGTCCACCGGAGTCGGAACGTTCTTGATCCCCGGCAGGCCGCCCGGCGTGGTGCAGGCCGTGGTGTCGAACACCAGGTTGAAGGTGTTGGGCGCCGGGATGCCGGTGACGTGGATGTGCTCGGGGCTCTCCACGGTGACGCTGCCCGGGTTCATGGTGTAGTCGTCGATGAGCACCAGCAGGCTCGGGGCGAAGCGGACGCCGTAGATGTCGATCTCCGACGGGTCGACCCCGTTGCCGTTGGCGGTCTCGTAGACGAAGATCGGGTCGACGCTGGTGACGGTCGGGTTGGAGCCGAGCAGGGTGTAGTCGCCGCCGGTGGCCTCGAGGTTGCCGTCGGTGAGCACGACCCGGAAGTCGCCCGAGCGGTCGTTGCAGGTGGGCGCCAGCTCGGGCGGCGAGCGCAGGGTGATCTGGGTGCCGGTGACCGAGATGACCTCGAACTCGATCTCGGCGCCGCCGGGCCTGAACCAGACCGTCAGCGGGTCCTCGAAGCCGGCGCCGAACAGGGTCAGCAGGTCGCCGATCTGGCCCTGGGTGGGGCTCGCCTGGCCGACGTAGAGGCCGTCGCCGAAGGTGAAGGTCTGGCTCGAGGTGGCGGAGTTGCCGGTGGACAGGTTGGTCACCGTCACGGTGGTGGCGAAGGGCGGGGTCACCCCCTGCCGGGTGTAGTCCGGGGTGACGCAGGTGATGACGTCGTTGTCGTTGACGCTGGGGTCGTCGATGACCTGGACGCCGGTGGCCTCGAGGGTGCCGAAGCGCACCTGCACCGGGACCTCGAAGCCGTGGCCGGTGATGGTCACCACGGTGCCGCCGTCGAGGGGCCCGGCGGTCGGCGAGATGCCGGTGATCTCGGGCTGGGCGATGTCGGCGAGGACGATGAAGAGGTTGTCCCGCTGGACGTCGCCGTCGGGCCGGGTCAGCAGGATGCCCGCGTTCTCGTCCTCGGCGAGCGGCGTCAGGCTGAAGCGCGGGGTGACGACCTCGATCTGGTTGGCCGAGTAGCGCTCGACCTGGGCGAGCAGCTGCTGGCCGCGGAAGGTGAAGTAGACGTTGGTGAAGTTGCGCTGGAGCTCCTTAGTGGCGCCGCGGGCCTTGAGGCCCTCGTCGTCGTAGACGAAGCCCGAGCCGAGGATGGTCACCAGCTCGCCGCCGCGGGAGCGGCCGTAGTAGGGCTCGACGCCGAAGATCACCGGGGTCGGGATCTCGCCCGGCCCGGGGTCGACGTAGCCGAGGTAGGTGAAGGCGGACGGGAGGGTCTGCTCCTCCTGGTTGCCGGTGCCGACCCCGACCACGACACGCACATTGGCGGGGCTGGTGATGGTGGTGGTGGCCGCGGTGGGCTTGGGCGTCCGGATGGTGATGGTGCCGGCGCTGCTCAGGGGCATGCTGTCGACGACGCCGTCGACGATGGCCTGGTACTCGACGCCCTGGACCGTGAGGTACACCTCCGCCGGCGCCCGGATGCCCTTGCCGGTGAGGACCACCGTCTCACCCCCCGCGTAGGACCCGCTCGAGGGGTTGACGTTCCAGATCTGGAGCGCGTCCGAGGCGTTGCGCTCGCGGTACACCACCTGGATCTGGCGGCTGACGCCCCTGACCTGGGCCTGGATGGTGTAGGAGCCGGCCGAGGTCGCGCCGAAGATCGCGGTGGCCTCGCCGCCGTCGGTGGCCACCGACGCCTCGAGGCCGGACGAGCTCAGGAAGACCCCGCCTGTGGCGACGAACTCCACGATCGTCCCGTCGGGAGCCGGCTCACCGTTCTTGGTGATGGTGGCCGTCACCCCGATGGCCGTGTTGACAAAGGGGTTGGAGTCGGTGACGGTCAGGGCCGTGATGGTCCAGGCGTCGGGCACCACGGTCGGCACCGCCGGCGCCTTCGGGCTGTCCCCCGAGCAGGCCACGAGCGCGACCAGACCGACCAGAACGAGACAGTGAAGGAAGCTTCTCATGGCTCCAGACCCCCCAGTCATCACGGGCTTCCGCAGAAGAAGTTGAACTGAATCGGTTGCGGGATTGTCGAAACCTGCTTGCCCGACATGGTCTCGCCGAACATCTGCAGCACCAGGCGCTGGCGGATGTTGCGGTTGCCGGTCTCGGGGTCGACCCCGCCGTTCTCGGGCAGGAGGCGGGCCAGGGGCACCTCGTCGAGGAACTCGACCGGGTAGATCCGCCAGTTCTCGAGGTCGGTGGAGCCGCCCGCGGGCACGATGATCCCCTGGTCGAAGATCGCCTGGGGCGACGCCGTGGTGCCGCCGTCGGTGCGCTCGGGGGTGATCACCCAGCGGGTGATCCGGACGTCCTGCTGGCTGCCGAGGCTCGCGCCGGGCGCCTTGGCGTTGGACTGGACCGTCAGGTCCTCGATGGCGACGTCGATGCCGAGCGCCAGGAACGAGCAGATGTCGATGTCGGGGTTGTAGAGCTCGACCTCGACCGTGAGAAAGACCGCCGCCTCGGTGTCGTCGAGGGTGCTGTTGCCGCCGCAGGAGCCGAGCACCAGAGCCGCCGCGATCACGACGCCGAGTCCCAGGAAGCGCTTCATCGGATCCCTCCTCAGTACTTCACGATGCGTGGCGTGATGAAAATCAGGAGCTCGTCGTGCCGCTTCAGGGTGCCCTTGTTCTTGAACAGGTTGCCGAGCACCGGGATCTTGTGCAGGCCGGGGACCCGGTTCTCGTTGTCCTGATCGTTGACCTGGTAGATCCCGGCGATGACCGTGGTGCCGCCGTCGCGGACCAGCAGCTGGGTCGTGGCGTCGCGGGTGAAGATGGGCACGTTGTTGCCGCCCTGGACCGCGAGGGCCAGGACCGGCTCCTGTTTCTTGATGTCGATGTCCAGGTTGACGGTGCCCTCGGCGGTGATCTGGGGCGTCACCTGGAGGCGCAGGGTGGCGTCCACGTACTGCACGGTCACGGTGTTGTTGGCAATCGTCTGGACCGGAATCTGGAGGCCCGAGCGGATCGACGCCTGCTGCAGGTTCTGGGTGGTCACCCGTGGCGTCGAGACGATCCGGGTCAGGCCCTCGGCCTCGGAGGCCGACAGCAGGAAGTCGAGGTTGAAGGTGTTGAGGATGTCGCCGAAGCTGAAGGCGAGGATGCCGTTGCTGCCCCGGGCGAGGTTGACGGAGCCGTCGACGTCGATCGAGTTCGGGAACTCGAGGCCGGTGTCGTTGCCGTGCTCGGTGTCCATGGTCCCGTTGAAGCCCCAGGTGACGCCGAGCTCGCGCGAGAAGTCGCGGGTGGTCTCGACGATCCGGCCCTCGATGACCACCTGCGGGGTCGGCTGGTCGAGGGACTCGATGAGCCGCAGCACCCCCTCGACCCGGTCGACCACGTCGCGGATGATGAGGGTGTTGGTGCGCTCGTCGGTGGTCACCGAGCCGCGGTCGGACAGCAGGTAGTTGTCCGAGGCCAGCAGGCCGGCCACGTAGCCCGCCTTGGCGTAGGACAGGGGCTTGAGGATGGTCTTGAGCGGCTTGGCCTGCTCGCGCTGCTTCTCGAGCGCGATCTTGGACGACTTCTCGGCCGCCAGCTTCTGGTTGGTGGCGACCCTCAGCACGTTGTTCTCGAGCACGTAGTCCAGGTTGTTGATCCTCAGGATGAGGTCCAGCGCCTGGTCCCAGGGGACGTCGCGCAGCTCGACCGTCACCGAGCCGCCGACCCCGGGGTCGACGATGATGTTGAGCTGGGTCAGGGCCGAGAAGGTCTTGAGGACGTCGCGGATGTCGGCGTCCTTGAGGCTGAGGCTGATCGGCTCGCCGGTGAAGACCTGCTCCTCGGTCTCGACCTCGGTGGTGGCGTAGGTGTCGGCCCGGGTGGTGGGGGCGTCGAGGACCGTGGCGGCCGGCGCGTGCTCGATCATCTGCTTGGGGTCGGCGACGAAGGGGCTGCGCTCGACCACCGGCTCGGGCTCGGCGGCCCGGTCGGCCACGGCGGGCTGGGGCTCGGTCCAGGCCTCGGGGGCCGCCGCCTCGTCGGCGCCGGGCAGCTCGAAGAGGGCCGACGACACCGCGGCCTCGGCCGGCGCCGGCTCGGGCTCGGGCTCGTACCCGAAGGCCGGCTCGACGTCGGCCCGGTTGGAGGCGACCACGTACTCGGGCTCGCTCGGGACCTCGGTCTCGGCCGGGACGAAGCGCTCGGGCCCGGCCTCGGCGACGAGCTCCACGGCGCGGGCCGGCTCGGTCCGGGCCACCTTCACGGGCAGCGGCTGGGCCAGCGGCCTGCCGGCCGCGGCGATCCGGAGCACGGCGCCGTCAGCGGTGGTGTCGAGGGTGTAGTCGACGTCGCCGTCGAGGTCGACCACGACCCGGGTCACCGGCACCGGCTCGGTGCGGTTCTGGGCCACCCGGACCTGGCGGACCGGACCCGAGCCGACGGCGTAGATGCTGCGGTCGAAGCGCTTGACGACGCCTTGCAGGTCGACCACCAGCCGGTCCGGGTCGGGCAGGGTGAAGGCGGTGGCGGTGATGGCGCCGTCGCCCTTGAGCTCGATGACCGCGCCGTCGCCCGAGGCCACCGGGACCAGGTCGACCAGGCTCATCGCCGCGCCTGCGATCGCGGGCTCGGACCGCACCGGCGCGGGTACCGCTGCCGGCGGGGCGCCGGCCGGCCGTGCCGGCGCCGGGCGGGCGGATCGGAGGGAGGCGAAGACCAGGTCGAGGCCGTCGTCCGAGCTCTCGAGGCGTAGCTGGGAGGCCTCGGCGAGCCACACCGTCAAGCGGGTGACGCGCTTGCCGAACTCGTCGACCCGCTCCAGCTCCGCCCGCTCCACGCCCAGGGAGGGGTCGGTCAGCGTCCCGACGCTCCGGTCCCACTCGGTCTCGGGCATCTCGACGACCCAGACCCCCGGCTGCGGCGAGTAGTGGACCGTCTCGAGAGGCTGATCGGTCCGCAGGTGGATCACGGGCCCGGAAGGCCCGGCCTCCGCCGTCAACCCATGGAGCGTCGGCAAGGCGCCCGCCGCGAGGCCGGGAAGCAGGGGCCCCGACAGCGCGCAGACCGCCGCGACCACCAGGATGCGGACGTTCGTGTTCATCATGCCATCCCCCAATTCGATATCACGCGAACGGCTAGTCCGTGATCTCACGTACGACGTCCTCGTACGGCTTGAGCTGCTTCGGGTCATTCGACTGCTTGCGGAAGACGACGCGGTCGAAGTGGATCTCCTTGACCTCGCCGTCGTAGAGCTTGGTGCCGGGCCGGAGGATGTAGGAGATGTTGTCCCGACCCTGGACGAAGGCGAGGATCCCGTTCGGGGTCTCGATGATCCCCGACAGCTCGATCTCGTCCACCGCCATGCCGGGCAGGCCGGGCGGACGCGGCTCGGCGTCGCCTTCCTGGTTGCGCTCGAAGCCCTGTCGGAGCGACCGGAAGGGGTCGCGGCGACCGGCGGGGTCGTACGAGAAGGTCTCGCCCTGGAGCATCTCCCGCTCGCCGCGCAGGATCTGCTCGATGGCGGTGGTGTCGACCTCCTCCTCGCCGAGGCTGTCGGCGGCAGCGCTCCCCGATCCGGCCGGCTCGCTGTCCTGGGCCGAGACCGGGGCCGCGGCGAATCCGGCCGCCGCGACCGCCACCATGCACACGAGCAACCATGTGGTTCTCATCGCAGTGCCCCGCTCATTCCTTGTAGATGAAGGTCCGCTGGGTGAAGGCGGCGTGGATGGAGAAGCCGCCGCCGCCCTGGCCGCGGACCGGTGTGATCACCAGATCGTTGACGTTGATGATCCTGGAAAAGCCGCTCATGCGATCGAAGAACAGCCCGAGCTCGTGGTAGGTGCCGTCGAGCTCCACCGTGATCGGCCGCTCGAGGTAGAACTCGCGCTCGACGATGTTGCCCGGGACGAAGCGGGTGAGCCGGAAGTTGCCGCGCTCCATGAGGTGCTTGAGGCGCTTGATGAGGTCGTCGGTCTCGCGCTTGGTGGGCAGGATCCGGCGCAGCCGGTCCAGGTCGAGCTCGTAGTTGCGGATGTCCTCCTCGAGACGCGGCAGGTCGGCCTTGGCGGCCCGCCCCTTCTCGATCTCCCGCTCGAGCTGGTCGATGTCGTCCTGGGTCCGCTGGATGTCCTCCTCGATGGGCTTGAAGACGTACATCTGGAGCACCACGAAGAGCGCCACGCCGAGCACCAGCCCGACGAGCAGGGCGACCCACCAGGGCTTCTCGTTGAGATCAATGGCCACGGTGCTTGCCCTCCATCAGTGTCCGCTACGGTCCGGCCGCCGGCGCGCTGGCCTTCTGGATCTCCGGCGGTTCGTAGGTGAAGGTCGCGCTCAGGGTGAAGACGAAGTCGTCGCCCTTGCGGGCCAGGTTCTTCACCTCCGGCTCCTCGAAGAACGGCGACGAGTCCAGGTTCGAGTAGAAGTTGGCGACCGCGTTCTCGTCCATGGCGTCGCCGGTCAGGGTCAGGTTGTTGCCGCTCATCTTGAGCTGGGTCAGCCACACCAGCTCGGGCAGCGCTCGCGACACCTCGTCCAGGATCCGGACCGGGCCCTGCTGCTGCTGCTTGAGGTCGTTGATGACCTCGACCTTGCGCTTGAGCAGGGCGCGCTTGGCCTCGAGCTCCTCGACCTTCTCGATGAAGGGCTTGAGCTCGTCGCGCTCGATGCGCCGCTCGCGCTGCACCTCCTTGAGGTCGCCGAGCTTGTTCTTGAGCAGGAACCACCAGGTGCCCGAGACGGCGACGGCGATGGCGAGCACGGAGACCAGGATGATGTCGCCCTGCTTGGCGCCGAGCGAGAACTCCGGCCGCTTGCGCTTGGTGACCGCTGCGGCCGGCGCCTCCGAAACCAGGTTGATCTTGATCATCGGCTCAGCCTCCGACCGTCCGAATGGCCAGGCCCACCGCGACGGCCATGGCCGGGGCATTCCTGTTGATCCAGTCCGGGTCGAAGTCGGACTCGTTGTAGCGGATGTTGCGGAACGGGTTCAGCAGCTCGACCTGCACCTGGAACCGCTCCTGGAGGATGGGGCTGAGGTTGGCGGCAAGGGCGCCGCCCCCGGACAGCATGATGCGGTCGATGCGGTCCACCGACGAGGTGGCGACGAAGAAGTCGATGGTCTTCTGGAGCTCGGCGGCGAGGTCCTCGGAGGCGGCGTTGAGCACGCTGTCGACCTGCTGCCGGGAGACCTGGCCGACCTGGCCGCCGAGCTTGAGCTGCTCGGCCTCCTCCCGGGGCAGGTTGAACTCGCGCTGGATCGCCTCGGTGTAGAGATTGCCGCCGAAGGCCACGTCGCGCCAGAACACGGAGTTGCCGTCGTGGAGCACGTTGATGTTCATCACCGAGGCGCCGACGTTGACCAGGGCCACCGTCTCGCCGCGCGACGAGTAGTTGGTCTCGAAGGCGTTCTGGACGGCGAAGACGTCGACGTCCACCAGGACCGGTTCTTTGCCGGCCTGCACGATCACCGACGTGTAGTCGTTGATCCGGTCCTTCTTCACGGCCACCAGCAACACGTCCATGGTATCGCTTCCGCTGGTGTCCAGGACCACGTAGTCCAGGTTGACGTCGTTGATGTCGAAGGGAATGTACTGCTCGGCCTCCCACTGGATGGACTCCGCCAGCTCGGCCTCGGTCATGGAGGGCAGTTGGATCTTCTTGATGATCACGGAATGCCCGGACAAAGACCCGCCGAATTTCGTGTTCTTGATCCCGTTCTCCGAGATCAGCCGGGTCAGGGCGTCCACGACCAGCGAGGAGTCCATGATTGCGCCATCGACAATCGCCTCCGGAGAGAGCTCCGCGATGGCAGCGTGGACCAGCTGGAATTCGTCGTTCTTGAGCGGCTTCAGCTCGACGAGCTTGATCGACGAGGAGCCAACATCACAGCCGACAACTTGCTTTTTTCGCTTTCCAAACACGGTTCACACCTTGTTTCGCAGGAGTTCGAGCCCTCTGAATCATCACACCTCTATGAGGCAGGCTATCAAAAGGGGCATGGAGTGTCAAGAACATGTGAAATGAAAAAGCACACCACAAGCGTTGGTACTTTTTCGGTCTATTTGAGCCGGGTTCTCCCCTTGGGTACACAGCAGTTGGGGGAATCCGTCGCACTGTTTTTGGGGCGAATTCTCGACCAAAATAATGCCGGCTTGGCTCACATTCGGACACGGTTTTGCGCTCGGAAAGAACAAAAATCAGGAGTTTTGTAACGGCCGACCTTGCCTTGCAGGGGGGTTTGTGTTATGAAGTTCGTCCCCGTTTCGTGCGGGGACTTCCGGGAGGACGACTGACATGGCGCAGCGATGCGAAATCTGCGGCAAGGGACCGATGACCGGGAGCAACATCTCCCACGCCCACAACGTCACCAAGCGGCGCTGGCAGCCGAACCTGCAGCGGGTTCGCGCCGTCGTCGACGGTCAGACCAAGATCGTCCGGGCCTGCACCCGGTGCATCCGGTCCGGCAAGGTCACCAAGGCCCCGCGGCTGTAACCACCCCGAAAATCGAGACCGAGGCGGCGGCCGGCGACCGCCCGGGCTTCGTCTGCGGCCCGGCGACGGCCGCGGAGCGGATCCCGCGCCGCTTGGTCGGCTGGACCGCCCGGGCCGGGCGCTGGGTCAGGCCCGCTGCTTGACCTGGCCCCGCCGGTCGACCTGGCGCATGCCGGCGAGGGCGGTCAGCCGCTCGAGGATCCGCTCGAGCTGGGCCGCGTCCCGAACCTCGATGGTCATCGCCGCGAAGCCGGTCTCGTTGTGCTCGGTGCGGAGCTGGCAGCTGAGGATGTCGCTGCCCTCCGAGGCGATGATCTGCGAGATCGACGCCAGCATCCCCGACCGGTCGTCGAAGACCATGTCCACCTCGACCTGCTTCGGCGAGGCGCCGCCGGAGGCGGCGTCCGAGGCCCACCGCACCTCGATCTCGCGCTCCGGGTGGTACATGAGGTTCTTGACGTTCGGGCAGGACCGGGAGTGCACAGCGACCCCCTTGCCGCGGGTGACGTAGCCGACGATGGCCTCGCCCGGCAGTGGCTTGCAGCACTGGGCGACGTAGACCAGGAAGTCGGAGTCGCCGGTGACCTCGAGGGCGAGGCTGGCGTCGGTCGACGACGTGGGCGCCGGCCGCGGGCTCGGCGTCCCGGGCTCGCGTCCCTCCGCCGTCGGCTCATCCTGTCGGGGCACGAGCTGGCCGACCACCGTCGGCGCCGCCAGCCGGCCGAAGCCGAAGGCCGCCAGCAGGTCCTCCTCCCGGGTCATCCCGTGGGCCGCCAGCAGGCTCTTGAACTCCTCGGTGCCGGCCACCTTGCGCCACGAGACCCCCGCCCGGCGCACCTCGCGCTCGAGGAGCTTGCGGCCGACCTCGACCGCGCGCTTGCGCTCCTCGCGCTTGAGCCAGCTCCGGATCTTCGACCGCGCCCGGTTGGTGACCACCAGGTTGAGCCAATCGTGGTGGGGGCGCTGCTGCGGCGCGGTGGAGATCTCCACGATGTCGCCGTTGGTCAGCTCGGTTCGCAGCGGCACCCAGCGGCCGTTGAGGCGGCCGCCGACGCAGCTGTGGCCGACCTCGGTGTGGACCCGGTAGGCGAAGTCGAGGATCGTCGCCCCGCGCGGGAACGAGAACACGTCGCCGCGGGGCGTGAAGCAGTAGACCTCGTCGGGGTAGAGGTCGACCTTGATGGAGTCCAGGAACTCCCTCGGGGAGGTCCCCTCGGAGTTGTCGAGCAGGCTGCGCAGCCACGAGATGCGCGAGTCCTCCTTGGCGGCTTTCGACCCCTTCTCCTTGTAGCTCCAGTGGGCCGCGATGCCGAACTCGGCGATCTTGTGCATGTCCCAGGTCCGGATCTGGATCTCGAAGGGGTGGGCCTCGGGACCGAGGACGGTGGTGTGGAGGGACTGGTAGGCGTTGGGCTTGGGCAACGCGACGTGGTCCTTCAACCGGCCGGGCACCGGCGGCCACTGCTGGTGGATCAGCCCGAGCACGGCGTAGCAGTCGCCGACGCTGTCGACGATGACCCGGAAGGCGAGGAAGTCGAAGACGTTGGCCACGTCCACGCCTTGGCGCCGCAGCTTCTGGTACACCGAGTACATGTGCTTGACCCGCCCCTGCACCGAGCCCGTCAGGCCGTTGGCGGCCAGCAGGCCCTCGATGATCTCCTGGATCTCGGCGAACCATCGGTCGGCGGCGTCGGCGCGGTCGCGGATCTCGTGCTCGAGGCGCTGCCACTCCTTGGGGTGGAGGTAGCGGAAGCACAGGTCCTCCATCTCCATCTTGATGCTGCCGATGCCGAGCCGGTTCGCGATCGGGGCGTAGATGTCCAGGGTCTCCCGGGCGATCGCCACCTGGCGCTCCGGCCGCAGGAAGTTCAGGGTGCGCATGTTGTGGAGCCGGTCGGCGAGCTTGACCACGATCACCCGGACGTCGTCCATGGAGGCCAGCAGCAGCCGCCGGAAGTTCTCGGCCTCGGTGGCCTCCCGGGACGAGAACGAGCTCTCGAAGTCGCTGAGCTTGGTCAGCGCCGTCACCAGCCGGGTCACCTCGGGCCCGAACTCGAGCTCGAGCTCCTCGGCGGTGGTGCCGGTGTCCTCCAGGATGTCGTGCAGCAGGCCCGCCGCGATGGCGACCTCGTCGAGCTCCATCTCGGCCAGGATCCAGGCCACCGTCAGCGGGTGGGTGAAGTAGGCCTCGCCCGAGCGGCGCACCTGCCCCTGGTGGCGGTTGGCGGCGAACACGTACGCGTGGCGCAGCAGGTCCTCGTCCAGGTCGGGCCGGTACAGCTCGACACGGTTGAGGATGTCCTCGATGCGGATCTTCGCCGCCGCGTCCATCCCACCATTGTACGTTTCGGGGTCAAGCGAGCCCCCCACATTCCGCGCCCGCGTCCGCGTCCGCGTCCGTGCCCGTTTCCGTGCCCGTGCCCGTGCCCGATGCCAGCGGCAGCGGCAGCGGCAGCGACAGGGACAGCGGCAGCGATCAGCGCCTCCGGGAGGCGCGGGTGGTGCGCCTCCCCCGGGACGTGCCAGGTTCGGCATTGTGCTGGCTCCCTTTGGCCTCGAGGCCCCGCGGGCTCGGTGCCTGGCTCTCCTTTCGTCCGACGAAAGGGTGCCTGGCACCGCTCCCATCGCGCCCCGGGAAGCTCCCCTTCCCGCAACGAGGCAGGCCGCCGCTCGATGAGACGGCGCGGTCGCAGCCCTCCCCGTCACCCCCGCGCGACCGCGCCGGCTCATCGACGCTGGGACGCCACAGGCGGCCCAGAAGGCCGGTGCTCCGGGACTCACGTCCACGCGCCCAGCGGCAGGGTCAGCGGCAGTGATCAGCATCGACACCCGAACCCATCCGCGCTCCCGGGCCGGTCGGCGCGTCCGACGCGCCGCCGCAGGTCGTCCGACGAATTGCTATCACCGTCACTGACACCTGCACCACCCTTGCCATCGCCGGCCGGTTTCAGTAGGTTGGCAGCCATGAGCGTCAAACAGTTCATCAGCCACCACTACCGCCACTTCAACGCCGCCGCCCTGGTCGACGCCGCCCGCGCCTACGAGAAGCTCCTCGAGGAGGACGGGCGCATGCTGATCACCCTGGCCGGCGCCATGTCCACCGCGGAGCTCGGCCTGTCCCTGGCCGAGATGATCCGGCAGGGCAAGGTGCACGCCATCTGCTGCACCGGCGCCAACCTCGAGGAGGACCTGTTCAACCTGGTGGCCCACGACCACTACGTGCGGGTCCCCGACTACCGCGACCTGACGCCGGCCGACGAGCAGGAGCTGCTCGATCGGCAGCTCAACCGGGTCACCGACACCTGCATCCCCGAGGAGGAGGCCATGCGCGCCCTCGAGCACGTGCTGCTCGAGCTGTGGCGGCGCGCCGAGGCCCGGGCCGAGCGCTTCTTCCCCCACCAGTTCATGTTCCAGGCGATCCGGGAGGGGCTCCTCGAGGGCTCCTACCAGATCGACCCGAAGGACTCGTGGATGGTGGCCGCCTCGGAGCGCGACCTGCCGATCTTCGTCCCCGGCTGGGAGGACTCGACCCTCGGCAACATCTTCGCCGCACGGGTCATCGACGGCCGGGTCAGCTCCCCGCTGGTCATGCGCTCGGGCATCGAGTACATGGGCGAGCTCGCCTCGTGGTACACCGCGACGAGCGCCGGCGGCCGCGGTCCGGGCTTCTTCCAGATCGGCGGCGGCATCGCCGGCGACTTCCCGATCTGCGTGGTGCCGATGCTCAACCAGGACCTCAAGCGGGACGTGCCGCTGTGGTCCTACTTCTGCCAGATCAGCGACTCCACCACCAGCTACGGCTCCTACAGCGGGGCGGTGCCCAACGAGAAGATCACCTGGGGCAAGCTCGGCGTGGAGACCCCCAAGTTCATCATCGAGTCCGACGCCTCGATCGTGGCGCCGCTGATCTTCGCCTACCTGCTCGGCTGGTAAGCCGCGAAGATCTGGCTCAGGAAGCGGTAGACCAGCTTCGCAGCGAGGAACTCGCTCGCCCACTGGCCGGGGGTGGGCAGCAGCTCGACCACGTCGAAGCCCACGACCCGCTTCTCCGAGGCGACCCGGCCGAGGAGCTCCGTCGCCTGGTACCAGCCGAGGCCACCCGGCTCCGGCGTCCCGGTGGCGGGCACCAGCGAAGGGTCGAAGCCGTCGAGGTCGACGGTGACGTAGACAGTATCCGACAGGCCGGCCAGGGCACGTTCGAGCCAGCCCGGCTCGGCGTCCGGGCCGTTGATCTGGTGGCCCCAGACGACTCGCTCCGGGTCGAGCCGCGGCGCCTCGTCGGCATCCACGGCCCGGATGCCGACCTGGACGATGGGACACCACTCCCGCGCCCGCGCCATGACGCAGGCGTGGTTGAAGCTCGACCCGGCGTAGGACTCGCGGGTGTCGGCGTGGGCGTCGATCTGGAGCACGGTCAGGTCCGGGAAGGTCCGGGCGGCGGCGCGGATGGCGCCGATGGACACCGAGTGGTCGCCACCCAGGACCACCGGCAGGATCCCGGCGCCGAGGAGCCTGCTCACCCGCTCGTCGACCAGGTCTGCCAGCCCTTCGGGCGGGGCCTCGCTGACCACCGGTTCGAGGGTCGCGATGCCCAGACGGCAGGTCTCGCGGCCGGTGGCCACGTCGTACCACTCGATGTGGTGGGAGGCGGCGAGGATGGCCTCCGGCCCGCGGTCCGCACCCTTCTTCCAGGTGCTGGTGAGGTCGTAGGGCACGGGCAGCACGGCGGCGACCGCGGTCCGAGGGTCGGCCAGCTCGTCGGGCAGCTCGCAGAAGCGGGGAAGCTCGGCCACCGGGCTCACTCCAGGTAGGTGTAGCCGGTGAGCCCGGCGTCGTAGGCCTCGAGCAGGGCGCGGCCCTCGGCCACCGTCAGACGCCCGTCCCGCATGGACCGCTCGCAGTCGCGGCGAATCGCCTGGACCAGCACCCGCGGCTCGTACTGCAGGTAGCCCAGCACCTCGCTCACGGTGTCGCCCTCCACCACCTCCTGGATCGCCCAGCCGCCGCTGCCGTCGGCGACGATGTGCACCAGGTTGGTGTCGCCGAACAGGTTGTGCAGGTCGCCCAGGGTCTCCTGGTAGGCGCCGGTGAGGAAGAACCCGAGGTAGTAGTGCTCACCGTCGGTGAGGGAGTGCAGCGGCAGGGTCGGCGCCACGTCCTCGAGATCCGCGAAGCGGTCGATCTTGCCGTCGGAGTCGCAGGTGATGTCGACCAGGGTCGCCCGCCGGTCCGGCTCCTCGTCGAGCCGGTGGATCGGCATGATCGGGAAGACCTGGTCGATGGCCCAGCTGTCGGGCAGCGACTGGAAGACCGAGAGGTTGCAGAAGTAGGTGTCGCTGAGCCGGTGCCGGAGCTCCTCGAGCTCCTCCGGCATGGGGTCGAGGTCCTGGGCGAGGCGGTTGATCTCGAGGCAGGCGCTCCAGAACAGGCGGTCCACGAGAGCCCGCATCTCGAGGTCGAGGAGACCGACCCGGAACAGGGTGAGGGCCTCCTCCCGGGCCTGGACCGCATCGTGGTACGACTCGAGCAGCCGGTCCTCCCGCACCGATGACAGCGCCGCCACGACCTCGTCGATGGCGCGCGGCGGGTCGGGAAGCTCGCTCAGTCGCTGTCGGGCCTCGACCGCCGTCATGGCCCACTGGTCGAGGCGGTGGGCGCCGAGCACATCGCAGACCAACACGCTCTGGTGGCTGACCAGGGCCCGGCCGGCCTCGGTGACGATGGTCGGGTGGGGCACGTCCGCCTCGTCGCAGCCGCTGCCCACCCGGTAGACCACCGTGGTGGCGTACTCCTCGAGGGTGTAGTTGGTGGAGAAGTCGCTGTTGGTCTGGCTGCCGTCGTAGTCGACGCCGAGGCCGCCTCCGACGTCGAGGTAGCGCAGCCCGGCCCCGAGGCGGCTGAGCTCGACGTAGATCCGGGTGAGCTCGGTGAGGCCAGCGTTGACGACCTGGATGTCGCTGATCTGGCTGCCCATGTGGCAGTGGAGCATGGCCAGGCAGTCGAGCATGCCGGCACGGTCGAGGCGTCGCACGACCTCGAGCACGCCGGCGACGCTGAGCCCGAACTTGGCCTTTTCCCCCGTGGAGTGGCGCCAGCGGCCGCTGGAGTGGCTCTCGAGCTTCAGTCGGACACCGATCAGAGGCCTGACGCCGGATCCCTCGAAGACATGGAGGAGGGTCTCGAGCTCGTGCATGTTCTCGATGACGGCAACGATGCGGCGCCCGAGCTTGGTGGCCAGCATGACGTGCCGAAGGTACCGCTCCTCCTTGAAGCCGTTGCACACGATCAGGCAGTCCGGGCTGTCGGCGGTGAGCCCGAGCACCGCCAGCAGCTCGGGCTTGGAGCCGACCTCGAGGCCAAAGCCGACCTCGCGGCCGATCGCGGCCACCTGCTCCACCAGGAAGCGCTGCTGGTTGACCTTGATCGGGTACACCCCGGTGTAGCTGCCCTTGTAGTCGTTGGCCCTGATGGCCTCGGTGAAGGCGTTCACCATCTCCATGATCCGCTGGCGCAGCAGGCCGGGGAAGCCGATGGTGACCGGGGTTCGGATCCCCCGTTCCTCGAGGCCCCGGACCACGTCGTGGAGGTCGATCCGGTGCTCCGGATCGTCGCTCACCCGCACCAGGAGGTTGCCGGACGGGCCGATCTCGAAGTAGCCCATGCCCCAGTCGTCGAGGCGGTAGAGCTCGGTGGCGTCGTCGATTGTCCACGCCGCCTCGGCGGCGGGGGTGTCGGGCTGCAGGTCGTCGGTGGTCTGTCCCATCGCGCCATCATACCCAAGAGGCTGTCGAATTGTCGCTGTCCCGCGGCGGAGCCCGCGGCGGCCGGGGAGGACGAACCAGGGCCCTCACCGGGGAGCACCGCGAGCGCCGATTTTTACACCGGCTTCATCTCGCCCCTCTTCCGTTCCTCTGCTATCCTCGACGCCATCACGGACGGTCTGCGGACCCGAGCTTCACGAGGGGGAGGATCGACATGACACGGTCAACTACGAGGCGTCTGTTCGGCCTGGTCGTGCTGTGCATCGCAGCGGCGGCCTTCAACCCGCCGGCCGCGCTGGCCCAGGAGGAGGCGGCCGAGGAAACCGCGAGCGACCGGCCGCTGGCAGTGATGATCGAGGAGATCGTGGTCACCGCCCAGCGGCGCGAGGAGAACATCCAGGACGTACCCGTGGCGGTCACCGCCCTGGGCGGCGAGGATCTGGAGATTCTCACCACCGGCACCCCGGACGTGCGCCTGCTCTCCGGCCGCGTCCCCAGCCTGGTCATGGAGTCGTCCTTCGGCCGGGCCTTCCCGCGCTTCTACATCCGCGGCCTCGGCAACCCGGACTTCGACCTCAACGCGTCCCAGCCGGTGTCCATGATGGTCGACGAGGTGGTCCTCGAGAACCCGATCGTCAAAGGCATGCCTCTGTTCGACCTGGAGCGGGTCGAGGTGCTGCGCGGGCCCCAGGGCACCCTGTTCGGCCGCAACACCCCCGCCGGCGTGGTCAAGTTCGAGACTCGCAAGCCGGTGATCGGCGAGGCGGGCGGCGTCTTCCGCGCCTCCTACGGCAGCTTCGGCGCCTACGATCTCAGTGGCGGCGTCAACGTCCCGCTGGGCGACTACTTCGCCATGCGCCTGTCGGCCCTCTATCAGACGATGGACGACTGGGTCGACAACGAGTGGGAGCCGGGGCCCGAGGACGAGCTCGGCGGCTACACCACCGGCGCCGGCCGCTTCCAGCTGCTGTGGCAGCCCAGCGACAGCTTCGATGCCATCCTCAACCTCCACGCATGGGACGTCGACGGCACGGCCCGGATCTTCCGCGCCAACATCCTGAAGCCCGGCGAGGGTGGAGTCGTCGACGGCTTCGAGCAGGACGTGGTCTACCACGACGGCATGAACCGGCAGGACATCTCGGCCTACGGCGGCCTGCTGCGCTTCGACTGGGACCTGGGGGCCGCCACCCTGACCTCCATCACCGCCTTCGAGAAGATCGACCACATGTTCAGCCGCGGCGACATCGACGGCGGCTACGGCGCCGTGTTCGCACCCCCTTCCGGCCCCGGCTTCATCCCCTTCCCCTCCGAGTCGGCGGACGGCATCCCGGACCTCGACCAGTTCACCCAGGAGCTCCGCCTCGCCAGCTCCGGCGGCGGCATGGTCGACTGGCTGGTCGGCGCCTACTACTTCGACGAGGACTTCCGGGCCGAGACCTACAGCTTCGTCAGCCTCGCTCCCGGCAACCCGCGGGAGGGCTTCGCGTTCCAGACCCAGCAGGCCGAGTCCTACGCCCTCTTCGGGTCCCTCGACTTCCACCTCTCGGACCGCTGGGACCTCAAGGCCGGCATCCGCTACACCGACGACCAGAAGGACTTCTCGGCCGAGCGTCCCGACCCGACCTTCCAGACCCCGACCGCCGAGCCCATCGTCCGCGCCACCGACGCCGACAACGTCAGCTGGGACCTGAGCGCCACCTACAAAGCCAGCGACGACGTCAATCTCTACGGCCGGGTCGCCACCGGCTTCCGGGCGCCGTCGATCCAGGGCCGGATCCTGTTCTGCGCCGACTTCGCCGGCGGCCTCGACCCGGCAACCAACTGCGTCTCGGTGGCCGACAGCGAGACCATCATCTCCTACGAGCTCGGCGCCAAGACCATCCTCGCCGACAACCGGCTGCGCCTCAACCTCGCCGGCTACTGGTTCGAGGTCTCTGACCAACAGATCACCGCCGTCGGCGGCGAGTTCAACACCGCCACGCTGCTCAACGCGGACACGACCGAGGGCTACGGCCTCGAGGCGGACATCGAGTGGACGCCGTCGGCCCACTGGATGGTCACCCTCGGCGCGAGCTACAACCCCACCGAGATCAAGGACCCGAACCTGACCGTCGCGCCCTGCGGCAGCGGCTGCACCGTCCTCGACCCGGTGATCGGCGGCCTCGCCTACATCGACGGCAACTCCCTGCCCCACTCCCCCGACTTCATCTTCAACGGCATCGTCAGCTTCCGGTCCGACGCGGTCGACAAGGGCTTCTTCGGCACCCTCGACTGGGTGTACCACGACGAGAAGCAGTTCTTCCTGTACGAGTCGGCCGAGTACCAGGACGACGCCCTCGAGTTCGGCCTGCGCCTCGGCTACGCCTGGAGCGAGGCCAGGTACGAGATCGCCCTGTTCAGCCGCAACCTGTTCGACGAGGAGATCGTCCGCGGCGGCATCGACTTCAACAACCTCACCGGCTTCACCAACGACCCGCGCACCGTCGGGATCGAGTTCATCGGCCGGTTCTAGAGCACCCTCCTCAACGCGACCACGCCCGCCCCCCACCCGGGGCGGGCGTTTTTTCTCTGCCGACGCCCCACCGTCCCCCATTTCCCGGCGCGGGCGGTCGCCGCGGTCCACTGCGCCCCGTCCGGGCCAGCTTCGTGCCGATTGATTGCTGATCACTGATTGCTGCCGTTGATCGCGACTCAGGGCATCCGCCGGGTCAGGAACAGCCGGCCGCCCGGCCAGTCCGGAGGCACGTCGATGAGCTCGCCGTCGACGGCGACGCCGTAGGGGCTCCAGTAGACGAGCTCGACCTGCTCGGTGTCCGGCGCGAGCTCGAGCTCGAGCAGCTGCAGGCTGGCCGGCAGGGTCGACCAGTGGCGCAGGTCGAGGCCGCCTTCAGCGGAGTCCGCCCCCACCGAAGCCGCGGCTTCCTCGCCCGCCGCCCTGAGACTCGCCGTGGCGAGAGCGTTGACGTCGGTCAGCTCCACCGAGGCCGCCGGCTCGCCGACCTCGAAGCTCGCGAAGGCCACCGCCTGCGGGTCTCGCGGCACGACCCGCGGCCACCGCAGGGTGGTCCCGTCGCCGACCTCGAGCTCGCCCCGCACCCGGTCGGGCCCGCGCCCGAGAAGGAGAATCGCCACCAGGGCTCTCGGAGGCGGGACAGGAGGCGGGGCGAGGCCCGCCGGCTCGGCGGCGGCGACCCCAGCGGTCAAACGCTGGCGAAGCCGGGACACGAGCTGTCCCGCCTCGCCCTCGAGCTCGAGCGGGGCGAGGGCCGCCAGGCCGTCGTCGAAGCGCCCGACCTCGGCGTAGGCGATCGCGGTCAGGGTGCGGGTGAACGCGTAGCCGCAGCCCTCGCAGGGCGCGCCGGCCGCGGTGGCCAGGGCACGGTCGGCGGCCTCGGCGGCGGCGACCGCGTCCTGGAGGGCGAGGTGGGCGGCCATCTCCACGGTCCGCATCAGGACCCGCTCGTAGGGCGCCGGCCGCCACGCCGGTGCCCCCCCGGGCTCCCCGCTCACCGCGGTCTCGTCGAGGAAGGCCCCGGCCCGCGCCACCGCTTCCAGGCTGTCGCCGTAGCGGCCAAGTTCGAGCAGCACCACGGCCCGTTCGAGCTCGACCAGGGCGCGGTTCAGGGCCCCGACCTCGGCCCCCGACATGGCTCGAAGGGCGGCGTCGGGGCCCCACAGGTAGTAGTAGAGGCCGATGCTGGTCGGACCGTAGGTCAGGCAGCCCGCCGAGACCGCGAGAACCGCCATCGCTGCCAGAACCCGCACCATCCTTCCCGTCACGTCGTCGTGCCTCCTCCTCTGCCCAACATAAGCGAAGTCCGTGCCGGTTCCCAGGGATCCGGACGTTCAGGCCCCGGAACCGCAAGGCCACCACGGCGCGCGAGAGCCGGGCCGGGACCGCGCCTGTCGAAGGAACCTGCTCGTCCTGCGGGAGTTACATCATCGTGACAGCGGCTTCCTGCGATCTCGGCTATGCTGTGGCGCGATGAGAGTCCTGGTGGTCGAGGACGAGCGGCGGCTGCGCGAGGGCCTGGTGGACCTGCTGTCCGCGGCGGGCCACGAGGTGACCGCCGTCGGGGACGGCCGTGCCGCCGTCGACGCCGGTACCGGCTCGAGCTTCGACCTCGTGCTCCTCGACCTCATGCTGCCCCAGCTCGACGGCATCGAGGTCTGCCGCCGGTTGCGCCAGGCGCGGCCCTCACTGCCGATCCTCATGCTCACGGCCCGCGGCGCCGAGGACGACAAGGTGGCCGGCTTCGCCGCCGGCGCCGACGACTACGTGACCAAGCCCTTCGGGGTGCGCGAGCTGCTGGCCCGCATCGACGCCTTCGCCCGCCGCGCCTCCGCCGCGCCCGCGGAGCCCGAGGTCCTCGAGGCCGACGGCTGCACCCTCGACCTCGGCCGCCACCGGGCGAGCCGGGACGGCGACGAGGTCCACCTCACCGCCCGTGAGGTCGGGATCCTCCGCTGGCTGCACCGGCACCGCAGCCGGGCGGTCTCCCGCTCGGAACTCCTGGAGCGGGTCTGGGGCACCGCCGGCGACCTCCAGACGCGAACAGTGGACATGACCATCGCCAAGCTCCGACAGAAGATCGAGCGCGATCCCACCGACCCCAGGATCGTGGTCACGGTGACCGGCGCCGGCTACGCCTGGGGCGACGGCTGAGGGAGCGGCGGCCGTGAGGGCCACCCGGCGGACCACCGTCGCCGCGATCGCCCTGGCGGTGGCGGTCCTGCTGCCCACCACCGGGTGGTACCTCACCGGGTCCGCCGAGGCCAACCGTCGCGCCCGGCAGCTCGAGGCGTCAGCGATCACGGGTCTCGAGAACGACCTCCACCGGGACGCCGACCGCCTCGCCGCCCGCCTGGAGCGGTTGCGCAGCAGCGAGTCGGACCGGCCCTTCTTCCACTACCAGAGCCTGACCCACGACCCGGGCGGCGCCGCCGAGGGCCTCGCGGTCACCCCCTCCCCCCTCGCCAGGGGCGTCTCCGACCCTCTGGTGTGGGCCCACTTCCAGCTCGACGAGAGCGGCGTGGTCAGCCTGCCCAACGTCAACGAGCGCTTCCCCGAGCTGTCCGCGGGCGAGAGCTTCGCCCGCTTCTGCTCGCTGCTCGCCGAGCTCCAGCACGCCATGGTGATGGACCTGGAGACCGGACCGGAAGCCGCGACCGACGCCTTCGACGACCGGACCGTGGTGCTCAAGGCCTGGGAGTGGGAGCAGATCCGCGACGCCGACAGCCTGTACGCGGCCATCACCGGACGCGGGCTCGCCGAGGGTCGTCGGCCGACCGCCGGCGACGATGACGTGGTGATCCACGTCGGGCCGCTGGGGTGGCACACCATGGTGCTC
This sequence comes from Candidatus Methylomirabilota bacterium, assembly GCA_035464095.1. GTDB lineage: Bacteria > Acidobacteriota > Thermoanaerobaculia > Thermoanaerobaculales > Sulfomarinibacteraceae > JAHECW01. The sequence continues at coordinate 21,025 of DATHSO010000217.1, forward strand.
GGCAGCGGCCCGACCCTGGCCGCTTTGCGCGAGGTCGAAACCCCCCTGGGCTTCCGCCTCCAGGGCTTCGCCGTCGCTCCGTCCGGGGTCGAGCAGTGGTTGGACGTGGGCGCCGTCGCCCCGGTGGCCTTCGCCCCGGCCGCCCAGCTCCCGCCCGGCCACCTCGCATCGCCGGTGGCCGACACCGGCTGGCAGCTCAGCGCCGACGCCGCCCCGCTGGTGGAGCTCGCCCGCGCCGAGGGCCGGGCCGGAGTCCTCGACTTCCGCCGGGTCTTCGCCCTCGGCGCCGCGGCGGTGCTGCTGTCGGCCCTGGCGGTGATGGCGGTGCTGCTCCAGACCGAGCGTCTCGCCCGCCAGCGCGGCCGCTTCGCCGCCGCCGCCGCCCACGAGCTCAAGACCCCCCTGGCGAGCCTTCGCCTGCACAGCGAGATGCTGGCCGAGGGCCTCGGCGACCCCGCCCAGAAGGGGGTCTACGCCTCCCGGATCGCCGCCGAGTCGGGCCGCCTGGGGCGCGTGGTCTCCAACATGCTCGACCTGGCCCGGCTCGAGCGCGGCGCCCGCATCGCGAGCCCCAACCCGGGCGACGTCGGCCCCGCCGTGCTGCGCTGCCTCGAGCGGCTCCGTCCGAGCCTCGCCGACGCCGGGCTCGAGGTCTCGGCCGAGGTCCCCGATGATCTGCGGCCGGTGCTCTTCGACGAGGACGCCCTGTGCCAGATCCTCGACAACCTCCTCGACAACGCCGAGAAGTACACCCGCGGGTCGGCGGAACGCCGGGCCTCGGTGTCGGTACGGCGCGCCGCCGGCGGCGTCGCGGTCGAGGTCGCCGACACCGGTCCCGGCATCCCCCACGCGGCCCGGCGTTCGCTGTTCGCCCCCTTCCGCCGGCCCAAGGACGACGACGCCCCCGCCGGCCTCGGCCTCGGACTCGCCCTCGCCCGCTCGCTGGCCCGGGCGCAGGGCGGCGACCTGCGGCTCGGCGAGGGGACGGGAGGGGGGGCGGTGTTCGTGCTCACGCTGCCGCTCGAGTGAGGTAAGACGGGGATCAGCGATCAGCGATCAGCAACCAGCGATCGGCAACCAGCGATCAGCGAGCAGGGGCCGCAAACAGCGAACAGCGGCAGGGACGGTGATCAGGGTCAGCGGCAGAGATCAGCGTCCGGACCCGGGCTCGACGCCGGTGCCGGTCGCTGATCGCTGGTCGCTGATCGCTGATCGCCGGTTGCTGGTCGCTGATCGCCGGTTGCTGGTCGCTTATCGCCGGTTGTTGGTTGTTGATCGCTGATCGCCGGTTGCTGGTCCCTGGTCGCTGATCGCCGGGTCCGGGTCCGGGTCCGGATGCGGGTCCGGGTGCGGCTTCGCTAGAGCTCCCTCAGCCCTGCCAGCACCCTCGCCGGGGTGATCGGCAGCGTGTGGAAGCGCAGCCCGACGGCGGCGTAGACGGCGTTGGCGATGGCGCCGATGGTGGGCACCGTGGGCAGCTCGCCGCAACCGCGCGGAATCGGGTTGGGCACCACGTTGTCGTGGAAGCTGACCTCGATCGGTGGCACGTCGGAGAAGCGCGGGATCCGGTAGTCGCTCAGATGGTGGACGTGGCTGCGGTGGCCGTCGAGCCGCACCTCCTCGAAGAGGGCGAAGCCGAGGCCCCAGATCATCGCGCCCACGGTGTTGGCGACGAGGGTGGTGCGGCTGATGACCAGGCCGATGTCAAAAGCACCCTCGAGACGCTCGACCCGGACGACGCCGGTGCCGCGGTCGACGCCGACCTGGGCCGCCACCGCGCCGAGCTGGCGCCCACCGTGGTGGCAGATGGCGAAGCCGATGCCGTGGCCGTCGGGCAGCGACCGCGAGCCGTAGCCGATCCGCTCGGCGCAGGCGTCCAGCAAGGGCGCGAAGGCGTCGATCGCCAGGTTGCGCTTGCGGAAGCTCACCGGGTCGAGCCCGACCGCCTCGGCCACCACGTCGGTGTGGCTCTCCACCGCGAAGCAGGTCTGGACGAAGCTGGTCCCGCGCATCACTCCGTGGCGGGCGGGCATGGGCGTCCGGAACAGTCGAGTCCGGACGTCCGGGATGTCGTAGGTATCGGTGCTGCCGGCGCCCTCGTCCTGGTAGAGGTCGAGGGTCCGGGCGAGGAGGCGGCCGTCGCGTGCCACCGAGCTGGCGATGTCGGCGACCACGGACTCCTTGTAGCGGGCCTCGCTGTTGAACTGGCGGTCCCTGTCGAACACGACCTTCACCCGCCGGCCCGAGGTCCGGGCGATCTCGGCGGCGAGCTGCGGCGCCCGGGTGCCTCCCTTGGCCCCGAAACCGCCGCCCACCGGCATGGCGATGACGTGGACGTTCTCCGCCGGGATTCCGAGCTGGCGGGCGACCTTGCCCCGCGAGACGAAGGGCGCCTGGGTGCTGGCCCACACCGTGACCCGGTCGCCGTCGACCTCGGCCACTGCGGTCTCGGTCTCGATGGGGGCTTGACTGGCGTACTGGGTGACGTAGGTTTCCCGCAGCACCACCCGGCCGCGCGCGAGTACGCCCTCCGGATCGCCGTGGGCCTCGATGGTGCGGTGCAGCTCGGCCCCGGCCCGAATCTCGGCCTCCACGTCGAGCTCGGGGGAGCGCTCCGGGACCTTCCACTTCGCGCCGGATGCCGCGCACGCGCGCTCGACGGTCGGGTAGCTTTCGCCCACCACCATGGCGGTGTTCCAGAACCGCTGGACGTGGCCCACTCCGGGCCGTCTGGCGACCCCCTCCAGGTCCGCCGCCCGGAGCCGGGTCATCTGGGTGTGGTACTCGGGCAGCAGCCAGGATGCGTAGGCGACCTCTCCGGGGAAGAGGTCGCCGGTGTAGCGCAGGGTGCCGGTGACGATTGCCTCGCCGTTGACATTGGCGGCTCCGGGATCGCTGTAGGTCTGGGGGCTGACGTAGGTCTCGACGAACTCGGCGGCGGGCAGGTGCACCTTGCCGTCGACCAGCTCGCCGATGCCGACCCGCAGATCGAATCGAGAGCGACCGACCACACCGCCATCCCGGTAGACGAGCTCGGTCGCGGGCACCCCGAGAACCTCGGCCGCACGCTCGACGAGGTGGGCGCGGATCCGGTCGCAGGCCCGCCAGTAGCCCCACCCCACGATCCGGGTGGCGGCGCTGCCGGTGGTCGGCCCGTCGTCGGGGCACAGGGCGGTGTCGCCCATCACCAGCTTGACCGCCTCCGGCGGCAGCTGCAGACCCTGGCTGATGATGTTGCTCAGCACGGTGGTCAGGCCCTGGCCGAGCTCCACCCGCCCGGTGTGGGCGGTCACCGAGCCGTCCGGGTGGATCAGGAGCCAGTCGGTGTAGTCCGCGTAGTAGAGCTTCGCCTTGCTGCCGGCCACCTCCACCGGCATCGCGGCCGGTTCCGCCGGTTCGGGAACGGCCTTCGAGCACGAGTAGGTGACGGCGAAGGCGGTGCTGGCGCCGAGGAGCTCGAGGAAGGTCCGCCTGGTGAAGGGCATCTACTCCTCCTCGCCCGCCCGGCCGGCGGCCGCGCTCTCGATCGCCTTCAGGATGGCTGGGTAGGAGGCGCAGCGGCACAGGTTGTCGTCCATGGCGGCGATGATCTGCTCGCGCTCCGGCGCCGGGTTGCGGCGCAGGAGCGCTTCGGCCGTGACGATCATCCCCGGGCTGCAGAAGCCGCAGCCGAAGGCGGTGTGGTCGATGAAGGCCTGCTGCAGGGCCGACAGGGCGCCCGGCCGGCCCAGGCCCTCGATGGTCACGACCTCGTCCTCGGGGGCGACCTCGCTCAACGGCACCATGCACGAGCGGTAGGCCTCGCCGTTGATGAGCACCGCGCACGCGCCGCACTCGCCCTCGCCGCAGCCGAACTTGGTGCCGGTCAGTCCGAGCCGGTCGCGCAGCACCCAGAGCAGGGGCTCGTCCCCGTCCGCGGTCACCAACACCCGTTCGCCGTTCACCCGCAACCGGAAGCTCGTGGCCATGGTGAGTCGTCCTCCAGGTGTCGCAGCCGGGACCCGACACCCGGCATCAGAGTACCACCGGGTCTACGGGTCCGGGCTCCGGCACGTTATACTCCGCTTTCGATCGGGGGGCTCGTCCTGGACGCCAGACCATGAGAATCCGCACTTTCGTCGCCGTCGTCCTGCTCGGGGCGGCCGCCATCTGCGGGGCGCTCCTCCTGGCCCGGTCCCTGGGCGACCGGCCGCCGGTGGACCTCGTCGGGCTGGGATCCGGCGACGCCCCGGAGCACGTCTTCGTCCCCCGCCCCGACAGCGACGGCCGGATCGCGTGCGCGATCACCGCCGCCGACGACTGGCCGGCTTCGTGGAACGGCATGCCCCGGCTGTGCTCCCTGGGACGCGGCTGGACCCAGGCCCAGGCCTGGGGGGTCTGGGCGATGGGGCTGACCTCCGTGGTCACCGTCCACCTCGACGCCGTGTCGCCCCGGGCGCTGGTCATCAAGGCCCGCTCCAACCCCGACCTGCCGGCGGAGTCCCGGCAGGCGGTCCGGCTCACCGTCAACGGCCATGCCGTCGATCGTCGGCCCGTGCCGCAACACTGGGAGCTCCTGCGCTTCGAGCTCCCCGCAGAGGTCCTCCGGGTCGGCAGCAACGAGCTCGCCTTCCAGTTCGAGACCGCGATCTCGCCCCTCGAGGCGGGCAGGAGCTCGGACTCCCGGGCGCTGGCGGTGGCGGTCAGCGAGCTGGCTCTGCTCGCCGCCACCGAGGGCGCCCGCCACGACCGCTCGAGCAAGCTCCCGACCCGCATCTGGGATCCGGATCGCAGGGTCTTCACCCTCCAGGGCGAGGGCAGCCTGGTCCTGCCCCTCCAGGTACCCGACACCACGGCGGCCATCCGCTTCGAGCTGGGGGCGTCCCGAAGCGCCGCTGGGAGCGGCAGCTCGGTCGTGGCGACGCTGGAGGACCTCGAGGGCGCCGGCCACAGCCGCCGGGCGATCCGGCTCCCCCAGTGGCAGGAAACCGTCCAGGTGGACCTGGAGGCCGCCGAGCTGGCGGGTCGCCGCGCCCTGCTGACCGTCGAGTTCGACCTCCCGTCCGGGCTCGTGGTCCTGTCGCCGCCGGCGTTGATCACTGGCGACGGCGCTGCGCCCCCCGATCCCGCAGCGGCACCCGGGGCCCAGAGGCGGAACGACCGCGACCGCCGCCCCGACATCGTGCTGATCACCCTCGACGCCGCCCGCGCCGGGAACTTCTCGTTCGCGGGCTACGGCCGCGAGACCACCCCCCACATCGACGCCGTCGCCGCCGAGTCGCTGCTCTTCCCGAACGCCTACGCCCTGGCCCCCTACACCATGTGCTCGGTGCCGACCATGATCACCGGGCTGAGCTTCCTCGACCACGGGGTGGTCGACCACGAGGACGTGCTCAGCCCCGACGCCGTCACGCTCGCCGAGTCTCTCAAGGAGCTCGGCTACCGCACCGCGTGCTTCTCGGCGACCCCCAACAACTCCCGGGCCAAAGGCTTCGACCAGGGCTACGACGTGTTCCGGGAGATGTGGAACGAGGGCCCGAGGAACCTGACCCGTCGGGCCTTCTTCATCGCCAAGCAGGTGGTGGGCTGGCTCCGCGACGAGCCCACCGACGACGACCGGCCCCTCCACCTCCAGGTCCACATGGTGCCCCCCCACGCGCCCTACGACCCGCCCGAGGCCTTCGACCTGTTCACCGATCCCGACTACTCCGGTCCGTGCCAGGGCTACGCCAGGACCCTCAATGCGCTCGACGGCGGCGCCATCCCCGCCACCCCGGAGTGCCTCGAGCACGTGCTCGCCCTGTACGACGGCAACCTCCGCACCGCCGACAACGCCACCAACGCCATCCTCAACACCCTCCGACGGCGGCCGCGCTGGCGCGACACGGTGGTTCTCATCACCTCCGACCACGGCGAAGCCTTCTTCGAGCGCGGGCGCATGGAGCACAACAGCACGGTCTTCGCGGAGATGATGCACGTGCCCTTCGTGCTCCGGCTGCCGCCGGACTGGGACGCGTCGGCGGTCGACACCGACGGCCTGGTCACTCTGGCCGACATCGTCCCGACCCTGATCGCCGCCGCGGGCGGCTCACCTCCCGTCCTCGACGAGGGCGTCAACCTCCTCGACGGCGCCGTCGACCGCGGCGGCCGGCACCTGGTGGCCCGCACCGCCGAGGCCCGGCCGACCATCGGCCTGCGCACCCTGCGCTGGAGCATGATGGTCAACCCGGGGGGTACGGGCGCCCTGTTCGACCTCGGCGCCGACCCCGGCGAGCACGACAACCTGATCGCCCGGAAGGCGCCCCGCTATGCCGGCCTCGCCGCCATCCTGGCCGGGCGGCTCGCCGAGCCGCCCCGGCTGCGCGCAGTCAGCCCGTCTGCCGACATCAGCGAGGAGGAACGCGCCCTCCTCGAGACCCTGGGCTACGTGCGGTAGCTCCGGGCCGCGCTGTCCGTCGGACTGCTGCCGCCTACTGCACGTAGCCGAGCGCTTCGAGCTGCCGCTCCTGGAGAGTCGCCTCGCGGGCGCTGGTGCTGGCCTGCTCCCACTCCCGGACCAGCTGGGCGCGCTTGCGCGAGTACGCCCTCGGGTTGGTGATGAAGGCCGCGTCGCCGTCCCCGAGCTCCGCCTCGACGCACAGCTCCACCCACCGCAGGCCGAGGCCCGACACCGCCACGTAGCGGTCGCGGAAGCGCGGCTCGACGGCGCTGTCCAGGGTGTCGTCGACGACGGTGTGCAGGCCCCCGTCGCCGCTCAGGTCCCGCACCGTGATCCGGAAGCTCGCGGGGGCCGGAGCACCGTCGAGCTTCGACTCGTCGAAGCCGTAGGCGACCTGGACCACGGGGTCGACGGGCAGCAGCAGCCGGCGGCAGCCGCCGGGCTCGACCAGGATCTCGCGGACCAGGCCGTAGAGGTTCTCGACCCGGTAGTCGGGTCGGAAGGCGAACTGGCCGAGCTCGACGTCGACCCACGGCTGGCGGGCGTCGCGGGCCACCGGACTCGGGTCCGGGGCTCCGAGGTCGTCGAGCTGCGGGCAGTGGTCGGGCGCATAGCGCAGCGCCCGCATGGGCAGGTAGGGCGGGATCCACTCCCAGACCTTCTCCCCCGCCGGGGTGATCTCGAAGACCCGGCCGCCCTCGCTGGAGCTCACCAGCACGTTGCCGTCGGGGAGGATCTGCTGGGTGCCGGCGACCGAGGTGTAGAAGGTCGGCGCCGAGTAGGCCCAGACGAGCTCGCCGTCGAGCGGGTTGACCACGCGGATCTCGCTGCGCCGATAGGCGTTGCGGTCGTGGTAGCCGTTGTTGAAGATGACGACCAGTCCCTCGCCGAGCACCCCCCGCGGAATCATCTGGGCCTCGTGCTGGTAGTCGAGGCCGTCGGTGTGCTTCCAGACGATCTCCCCGGTGGCGCGGTCGACGATGAAGACGGTGTCGAGATTGCGGGCGCTGAGCAGGATGTTGCCGGGCCGGAAGCGCTCGTCGCCGGCGTCGGACCACCGGTTGGGCCCGAGCTCGAACAGCGAGTTGATGTGGGTCGGGTCGCGGTAGCCACGATCGCGGTCCGGGAAGTGCTCGTCCAGGTGGTCGCGGGGCCACCACTCCCAGACCACGCGGCCGTCGCCGTCCACCTCCTGGAGGTAGTCCGAGCGGGTGATGTGCTCTTGGGCGAGCACCAGCACGTGGCCGTTGGCGAGCCTGATCACGTCGTGGTGGGGCAGGTCCTCGTCCCGGGGCAGGGCGTAGGCCCAGGTCAGCCGGCCGTTCCAGTCGTAGGCCTTGATCATGTCGTCGACGCCGATCACCAGCAGGCCGCCGTCGCGGTCGAGGCGCACCCGGCCCACCGCCCGCACCTCGGGCCAGCTGTGGACGATCCGGCCCTGCATGTCGATCAGCATGGGGACCCGCCGCCGGTAGAGGACCAGGTTGTAGCCGGGGAAGCTCTCCTCCGGCCGGTAGAGCTCCACCCACTGGGCGGTGTCCAGGTGGGGCAGGTGCTCGTGGAGGTCGTCGAGGGCCGCGGCATCGTCCACCGCCGCCATGAACGCCACCACCGGCGGCGGCTCGGGGGGGCTGCAGGCGGTCCCGGCGGCGAGCGCCGTCAGAACCGTCGCGATGGCCAGGGACGGTCGGATCCCACGCGATACACCCGGGGCTCGGGACCTCATCGAGGCGGCATCCTACCCTACCCCGGCGCAGCGGGCTGCCCGGCGGGGTACACTCGTCGTGCCGTGGCGAGCGACCCGAAGCTCACCCTCGACCTTCTCGCCGACGAGCTCGCCGTGTGCCGGCTGCCCGTCGACGCGGCAGTGCCCAACTGGGCCTGGGCGGGAGAGCTCGTCTCGATCACCAGCAGCGACGACGAGCTGTCCCTGGTCTGCGCGGCCGAGATGGTGCCCGACGACGTCACCCACAACGCCGGCTGGCGCGCCCTCAGGGTCCGTGGCCCCCTGGACTTCGGCCTGGTCGGCGTCCTGGCCGGTTTGTCGTCGGTGCTGGCCGACGCCGGGGTCTCGATCTTCGCGCTGTCGACCTACGACACCGACTACGTGCTGGTGCGCGAGAGCCGCCTGGACGCGGCGGTGGCGGCCCTGCGGGGGTCAGGGTATGACGTCGTGAGTCGTGAGGCGTGAGGCGTGAGTCGTGAGGCGTGACTGACTGGCACCTTCCGTGAGACCCCCTGCGTTCCTCGAGCGCCCTGCGGCGTTTCTGCGCTCCCGTGCGGATCGTGTCGGCGGAACGATCCTGCTCGCCGTCACCCTGGCGACGCGGGTCACATACCTCGACCGGCCGCTTCACGGCGACGAGCTCATCAGCTTCGGCAACATGGTCCTCGGCCGGAGCTTCTCCGGCATCGTCCTAGGTCCCTTCGACGGCAACAGCCACCTGCTCAACTCGATCGTCATGAAGCTCGTGTACCTCGGATTCGGCGAGAACCCGACGCTGATGCGGCTGCCGAACCTGATCATGGCCGCCGCCGCCGTGATCCTTCTCTACGCCGTCGGCTCCAGGCTCCTGGGCCGGGCCGCCGGGTTCGCCGCCGCGCTGCTGCTGTCGCTCCACCCGGCGATGGTGCTGTACTCTGTGTTCTGCCGCGGGTACGCCGGGGTGGTGCTGTTCACAGTGCTTTCCAGCGTGCTGCTGCTCGGCCTGCTGGAGCGGTTCTCGTGGCCGCGCTGGGTCGCCTGTGCGCTCGCCGGGGTCCTCGCGTGCGCCTTCCACCTGTTCGCGGTCAACGTGCTCATCGCTCAGATCCTGGTGGTCGCCCTCGCCGCCGTGCGGCCCACGACCGAAGGCGCGCGCCCGCTCGGTCGGGTGGCCCTCGCGCCGGCCGTCGCCCTCGCAGCCACCGTCTTGATCTCGCTGCCGGCGTTTCTCCACGAAGCCGCCTCCGGCGCGAGCTTCCGGTTTCAGGCGGAGTTTCCGGCCGCGTTGCTCAACTTCCTCGGCGGCCACTCCTACCGCAGCCAGCTCGACCTGCCGTCCCTGCTGCTCGCACTGCTCGCGGCGGCAGGGTTCGCCGGCATCGCCGGCCATGCCACCCTGCGCCGGTACGCGGGTCTGCTCTTTCTCTCTCCCGCCGCGCTCTACGTGCTTTCGTACGCGGCGCCGGTATTCACCCTCCACCCGAGGTTCTTCAGCTTCCTGCTGCCGTTCTTCTGTCTGTTGCTCGCGGCCGGGCTTCAGCTCGCGGTCGGCTTCGTCGACGCGTCGACCACCGTCGGATCGGCCGCCCGTCCCGTGATCCGCATCGCCGCAGCGGGCATCGTCCTGCTCGTGGCGCTCACCTTCGCCGATCGGGTCCGGATTCCCCGGAAGGACCCGCTGGTCCGCGCCCGGGAGGAGGTCCGCGCCTTCATCGACGCCCGTCCCGACGCCCGGCTGCTGACCAACGACACCGGTTTCGTGCGGCTCAGGTTGCGCCAGGAAGACACCATGGATCGGATCCGGCCGGCGCCGGGCGTCAAGCAGATCCGCGCCGCGCTTGCCGAACGACCGGCCGGCGAGGTGTTCTTCATCTACGTGCCGCAAAAGCGATTCACCGAATCCGACCTGATCCACTACCAACGCAATGTCGCGCCAGAGGTCCTGTACCGGCGGGACGACTGGCTCCGCGGCTACCTGGAGCGCAACGCCACCCTCGCGGTCGACCTCGGTCCGACAGTGAGGATCTACGACCTTCGAGCGGAGCCCCAGCAGCCGCAAGCCACAGCGTCGCCTGTCGCCGATCGCTCTGACTGATCGCTGTCTCTGATCGCCGAAACCGGCGGGATCGAAACGCCGGCGCGACGAAGAGGTCTGGATTGGAGCGCCAGGCATCCCTGCCTGGCGTCGATGACGGAGCGGGCAGGGGCCGCGCAGCCGTCCGGGCCGCCCGTGACGCCAGGCAGGGATGCCTGGCGCTCCAAGGAACCCAGCTCGGAAACGGGATCGGGATCGAAACCAGGGTCGCGGCGGGTCAGTCGCCCTCGGCTGAGATGTAGCCCTCGCGCTCGAGGTGGAGCAGCACCTCGCGGACGGCCTCGTCGGGGGTCATGTCGGAGGTGTCGATCCTCACGTCGGCGTCCTCGGGCACCTCGTAGGGGTCGGAGATGCCGGTGAACTCCTTGACCAGGCCGGCCCGGGCCTTGGCGTACATGCCCTTGCGGTCGCGCAGCTCGCAGACCTCCAACGGGGTCGCCACGTGGACCAGGATGAAGCCGCCGCAGGGCTCCGCCATCTGCCGCACCTCGTGGCGGACGGCGTCGTAGGGGGCGATGGGCGCGCAGATGGCGACCCCGCCGCCGCGGGTGATCTCCGAGGCCACGAAGCCGATCCGGCGGATGTTCAGATCCCGGTGCTCCTTGGAGAAACCGAGCTCGGAGGACAGGTTCTTGCGCACCAGGTCGCCGTCGAGCAGGGTCACACCGCGGCCGCCGAGCTCGAGCAGCTTGACCCGCAGCCCGTTGGCGATGGTCGACTTGCCGGAGCCCGACAGCCCGGTCAAGAAGACCGTGAAGCCAACCGCGTGGCGGCCGGGGTGTCGCCGGCGCAGCTCGCGCACGACCCCGGGGAAGCTGAACCACTCCGGGATCTCGCGGCCGTCGGCGAGGCGCTTGCGGACCTCGTCGGCGGTCATCTCCAGCACCCGATCGTCGGGCTTCACCTCGGGCGCCGGCACGAAGCTCCTGCGGTTCTCGGCCCACACCAACCGGGTCGACGGCACCATCTCGATGCCGAGGTCGTCGATCCGGGCGGCTACCGCGGCCACCGCCTCCTCGTCGCGGTACCCCGGAGCGCCGATGGTCTCGAGCACCGAGCCGGTGCCGTCGTGCTCGACCATCAGGTGGGTGCAGCCGTGGTTCTTGTGGACGATGGCGTGGAGCAGGGCCTCTCGCGGGCCGCCGCCGCGCACCGCCATGGGCAGCAGGTTGAGGCGGGCGAGGAAGGCCGGGTAGTGGGGCAGCACCTCCTGGTAGCAGCGCACCCGGGTGTAGTGGTCCACGTCGCCCGGCTGGTTGAGGCCGACCACCGGGTGGATGAGCAGGCTGGCCCCGGCCTCCTGGGCCGCCCGCTGGGTCGCCGCCTGCTGGGCCCGGTGCATCGTCTGGTGGGTCTGGTAGGCCAGGACCCTGCGCCAGCCGAGCCTCGCGAACTTGCGGCGCAGCTCCAGCGGCGTCAGCCGCAGCTCGCGGAAGTCGTGGTGGACGGGCAGCTGCACTCCCTCAAGGCGCCCGGCGACGGCCAGGGGCGGGATCCGGTGGAGGTAGCGGGCACCTCCGGTGTGAGCGGGGTCGGCAGTCCCGAAGAGGACAGCCGCCTCGGCCTCCCGGTCGGGCTCGTAGATCTCCCCGACGGTGAGGACCGCCAGCATGACACCCTCGGCGTCGCGCAGGGCCGCCGGCTCACCGGGACGGAGGGTTTCGGCAGTTCGCCCGTCGACGTCGAGGGTCACCGGCAGCGGCCAGAAGGTGCCGTCGGCGAGGCGCATGTCCGCCACCGCCGAGGCGGCGTCCGCCGCGCCCATGAACCCGGTCAGGGGCGACAAACCGCCGTTCAGCAGCAGCTCCAGGTCGCACAGCTGCCGCGGCGTCAGGTCGATGGACGGCCAGCCCCTGGAAAGCTCACGCAGCTCTCGAGCCCGCTCGCCATTCACCAGCAGGTTGACGAGGGTGCCGCCGTGGGGCTGGATCAGGTGGTCCAATCTCCGAATCTCCGTGTCAACATCTCATCTCGCGGGAGAGCATTGTACCCATCGCCGACCGATCCTGCACCGGTTGGGCCGCACGAGCAACCTCATGCCCCTACGGCCGGCGGTAGCAATTCGCCGAACGAATTGCGGCGGCGCGTCGGACGCGCCGACCGGCCCGGGGGCCGTCTCGGGAACCGTGGAGGAGCTCGCCGTCCGGGCTCGGCTCCTGCTCCGGATCCGGACGCGGACGCGGACGCGGACGCGGACGCGGGATTACGCCCGATTCCGGTACAGATTCGGGTCGACCTGAACGGCCATCTTCTCGACGTCGAGGCCGCCGCCGAGGAAGTCGTTCATGGCCCGGGCGGCCTTCTCCGGGTCGGCGACCACATCGGCGAAGTCCAGGTAGAGGACGTCGAACCACTCCCGGAAGCGGAGCTGGAACTCGACCTTCTCCAGATGGCCCTCGTACATGCGCAGCATGTCCTCGTCGGAGGCGGTGCTCTCCTCGCCGCGCCGGGCCAGCATCTTGGCCTGGGAGGCCAGAACCTCCTGGAGGTTGCGGCGCATGAAGACGACCTTGTAGAAGTTGTCCTGGGGCAGGTACTGGAGCAGCGACGACACGACCTTGATGACCTTGCCACGGGCGCCCCGGATCCAGGTCCTGTCCTCCATCTCGGCGAGCTCCTTGACCCGCTCGTCCTCGAAGTAGCCCTTGGGGTTGTCCTCGTCGGCGGTGCGGACGTTGTCGACGATGGTCTCGAGCCCGCCGGCGGCCAGCATCTTCATGGCCATGGAGGTTCCCGAGCGCGGCAGCCCGGACACCAGCACCACCGGCTTGCCGTACTTGAGCCGCCGCACGAATGAGTTGAGAGCCGACCCCATGCTCACCTCGCTCTCGGATTGTAACCTTCTGCCATGACGAGTCTTGCAGCGCTCGACGAGCAGCTTCGCCCTTGCACGCCCCGATGGCGGCGCCTATACTACACCGTCCGCGGGGCCGGTGGGCGGCGGCGAAATGCTTGACGACCCGACGAGGTTCTCCCCAGCGGGCGACGCCACCGAGCGGGCGACGAGCCCCCTCGCGAAGGACACCGATCAGCGATGACGAGACCAGCACCACAGCAGCGGCGAGCCGCGGTCCGGGCCGGGATGGTCGCGGCCGCAATGACGGCCCTGCTGCCGGCCACCGCCGAGGCCTACATCGGGCCCGGGGCCGGCTTCGCGGTCCTCGGCTCCTTCGCGGTTCTCTTCGTCACCATGCTCCTGGCCGGCGTCTCGATCCTGGCCTGGCCGTTCAGGACCCTGTGGCGGATGGTGCGCCGCCGCCGCAAGGCGAAGCCCCTGGTCAAGCGGGTGGTCTTCCTGGGCTTCGACGGCCAGGACGCCCGGATCACCGAGCGGATGATGGCCGAGGGCAAGCTGCCGAACCTCAGCCGGCTTGCCGAACGGGGCGGCTACCGGCGCCTGCGCACGACCTTCCCGTCGATCACGCCGGTCGCTTGGTCGTCCTTCTCCACGGGCACCAACCCCGGCCGCCACAACATCTTCGACTTCCTCGACCGCGACCCGCGGACCTACCTGCCCCGGCTCAGCTCGGCCCACATCGGCTCGGTCGACCGCTTCCTCAAGCTCGGCAAGCTGCGCATCCCCCTCGCCAAGCCCGACATCCGGCTGCTCAGGAAGTCCAAGCCGTGGTGGACCATCCTCGGCGAGCACAACATCTGGAGCACCGTCATCCGGGTGCCCATCACCTTCCCGCCCGACCGCTTCTACGGCGCCCAGCTCGGCGCCATGTGCATCCCCGACCTGCTCGGGACCCAGGGCACCTTCCTGTACTTCACCACCCGAAACGAGTCCGCCGACTTCCAGGAGGGCGGGGTGCGGGTGGCTCTGGAGCCCAACGGGGCCGACAACCGCCTCGAGGCAACCGTCGAGGGACCGGAGAACGCCTTCTTCGAGGGCAACCCGCCCATGAGGCTGCCCCTGGTGCTCGAGGTCGACCGCGATGCGGCATCCGCCAGGGTCTCGGTCGACGGCTCCACGATCGAGCTCGCCCGCGGCCAGCTCAGCGACTGGGTCCGCCTCGACTTCAAGGCGGTCCCGGGCATGAAGGTGAGCGGTTTGACCCGGCTCATGCTCACCGAGGCCGGCGAGCACGTGTCGCTCTACATGTCGCCCATCAACATCGAGCCCGGCAAGCCGGCCATGCCGATCTCCCACCCCTCGTACTACTCGGCCTACCTCGAGAAGAAGATCGGCCCCTTCGCCACCCTCGGCCTCGCCGAGGACACCTGGGCGCTCAACGAGAAGGTCACCGACGACGGCACCTTCTGGGCCCAGACCCAGGACGTGGACGCGGAGCGCGAGCAGATGCTCGACCTCGCCCTGGACCGGCTGCGCTCGGGGGCGCTGGTCACCGTCTTCGACGCCACCGACCGGGTCAACCACATGTACTGGCGCTACATCGATGACGGCCACCCGGCGGCGCGCGGGGTGGTCGAGCCCGAGTACGCCGACGCCATCGAGCGCCAGTACCGCCGCAACGACGCCATCGTCGGCCGGGTCATGGACAAGCTCGGCGACGACGACGTCCTCTTCGTCCTCTCGGACCACGGCTGCACCTCGTTCAGGCGCGGCGTCAACCTCAATGCCTGGCTCCTCGAGCAGGGCTACCTGGCCCTGAGGGACGGCGCCGACGGCACCGAGTCCTGGCTGCAGTCGGTGGACTGGTCGAAGACCCGGGCCTACGCCGTGGGGCTGGTGGGGATCTTCCTCAACATCCGCGGCCGGGAGGCCCAGGGAATCGTCGAGCCCGACGCCGAGGTTGCGGCACTCAAGGCGGAGATCGCCGACAAGCTCCGCGGCCTGGTCGATCCCGAGACCGGCGACGTGGCGATCAACGAGGCCTTCGACACCGACGTGCTGTACCGAGGGCCCTACAAGGGCAACGCCCCCGACCTGCTGATGGGCTACAACCACGGCTACCGGATCTCCTGGGACTGCGCCTCGGGTGTGGTCGCGGGTCCGGTCTTCTCGGACAACGTCAAGGCCTGGAGCGGCGACCACATCGTCGACCCGCGGTTGGTGCCGGGAATCCTGCTCAGCAACCGCGCCATCACCAGCGACGACCCCCACATCGTCGACCTGGCGCCGACCGTGCTCACTCTTTTCGGGGTGGAGCCGGCGCCGCACATGGACGGCCAGCCGCTGCTCGACACCACACGATTGGGAGGCAGATGATGTTCAAGACCACCAAGGTCAAGCTCGACAGCAGCCTGGTCGAGCGCGTCCGCAAGTTCGCCGAGATCGCCGGCTACTCCTCGCCCGAGGAGTTCATCACCCACGCCCTGGAGAAGGAGCTCGCCCTGCTCGAGGACGCCGGGGACGAGGAGGAGATCAAGAAGCGCCTCCAGGGCCTCGGCTACATGTCGTAGAAGGTCCACGGCGACCATGACGGGCTTCAACGCCGCCGTCGGCACCGTGATCGACTGGCTCCAGGCGCCCCTCGCGGGCCTGCCGCCGCTGGTGGGCGTCGCCCTGTGGTCGGTCCCGGTGGCGGTCTTCGCACTCTGGGTCTTCGGCAAGACCTCCAACCAGGCCCGGATCGCGGAGGTCAAGCGCCGGATCGCCGCCAGCCTGTTCGAGATCCGCCTCTTCAACGACGACCTGCGGGCCATCGCCCGCGCCCAGTGGGAGATCCTCGGCCACGTCGTGCGCTACCAGGGCCTGGCGCTGGTGCCGATGGTCTTCATCCTGCCGCCCCTGGTCGTGCTCATGGTCCACCTCCACCAGTTCTACGGCTTCCGGGGCCTGGCGCCCGGCGAGCACGCGCTCCTGAGGGTCGAGCTCGCCGAGGCCGGCAGCGCCCGTCCGGAGATGACCGTCGACGTGCCGTCCGGTCTGTCGCTGGCGACCCCGGCGCTGTGGGTGCCGGCCCTGGGCGAGCTCAACTGGGAGCTTGCCGCCGACGCCCCGGGCGACTACGAGCTCGCCTTCACCATCGGCGGCACCAGCACCACCAAGGCGGTCCGGGTCACCGACCGGGTGGTACGGCTGTCGCCCGAGCGGCCGCCGCACGCCTTCGTCGACCAGCTCGAGTGGCCGTCGGAACCGCCCCTGCCCCCGGAGGGTCCGATCCGCCGGATCACCGTCGACTACCCCGAGGGCGCGGTCGGTCTGCTCGGGTGGAGCTGGCAGTGGGCCTTCGCCTGGATGGTGGTGTTCTTCGTGCTGACCATGGTCTTCGCCGTCGTCCTCAAGGGCCGGATGGGGGTGGAGCTGTGAGGGAGTTCAGAGTTCAGAGTTCAGAGTTCAGAGTTGAGAGTTAAGAGCTAGGAGTTGAGAGTTCAGAGTTCCTCGTGGGCCGGCGCGCTGGCGGTCTGCATCGCCGCCGCATTGTGGGGGCTCGACGGCGTGGTCCTGACCCCACGGCTCGCCGGGCTGCCGGTGGGCTTCGTGGTCTTCCTGGTGCACGCGGTCCCCTTCGCCCTCATGCAACCCGTGCTGTTCCGGCGCTGGCGCACCTTGGGCAGGGCCGACCGCCGGACCTGGATCGTGCTCGTCCTGGTGGCCTTCACCGGCGGGCTGCTCGGCACCCTGGCCATCGTCAAGGCCCTGTTCCTGGTCGAGTTCCGCCAGCTCAGCGTGGTCGTCCTGCTGCAGAAGCTGCAGCCGGTCTTCGCCATCTCGCTGGCCGCGGTGGTCCTCAAGGAGCGCCTCACCGGCCGCTTCGTCGGCTGGGCGGCGGCGGCCGTCGCCGGCGCCTACCTGCTCACCTTCGGCCGCTCGTGGCCCGAGATCGCGGGCGGCGACGCGACCCTGGCCGCTGCCGGCTTCGCCCTCCTCGCCGCCGCCTGCTTCGGCGCCGCGACCGTGCTCGGCAAGCTGGCGCTCGCCGACCTCGACTTCGCCACCGCCACCTTCGCCCGCTACGGTCTGACCTCGGTGTTCGCCCTCGGCTACCTGGCGGTGGCCGGCACTGGTCTGCCCTTCGCCGCGGTCACCCCGGGAAGCTGGTTCATCGTCCTCGTCATCTCGCTGACCACCGGCTCCGGCGCCATCTTCCTCTACTACTGGGGCCTGACTCGGATCCCCGCGACCGTGGCCACCATCTGCGAGCTCTGCCTGCCCCTGAGCGCGGTGCTCCTCGACTACCTGGTCAACGACACCCGCCTCGGACCCTGGCAGTGGCTCGGCGGCGCGGTGCTGATCGGCTCGATCCTGCGCATCACCGCGATGCGCAGGACCGCCTGAGCACCGGTCGCCCCGCGGTCAGCGCCGATTACCGCGGCGTGCGGATTGTGGCGCGGGCGTCTCGCCCGCGATGCGATGGCGCCACGCACCGGTGACCGTCAATGCGGGCGGGACCCCCGCACCACAATCGAGCCCGGTGCTGATGGCTGCCGCCGGTCGCTGTTCGCTGATCGCTCGTTGCCGGTCGCTGCCATCGGGCACGGGCACGGGTACGGGCACGGGCACGGGACCGAACCGGACGCGAAGGCGGTCAACGGGAACCTCCCGGACAAGGCCGGCGAGGCGCCGGCCCTACAATTCGGCCCCGAATCCCGTTCGCTTCAGGGTTCGGGATGCAGCAGCCGCCAGGTCATGGCGCGCACCTGGTCGAAGAGGTCGAGCGCCTCTGCTGCGCGCTCGGCATCGACGGCCCCGGCCCGGGCCAGAAGGCTGAGATGAGCGTCGACCTCTTTCGCCGAGGCGAAAGCGATGCGCCAGTGGTGGATCCGGTCGCGGCCCGACCGCCCATGGCCCTCGCTGAGGTTGCTCGTGCGCTTCGCGCCCGGCGACCCACCCTCGTTCGGCTGCGGTCAGAGCCGTCCTCGCGTTGCGATGACGGCCTGACTCGCACG